>JAYRMX010000148.1:0-41024 GCA_041912475.1 Myxococcota bacterium | reverse complement strand
AGAGCCGCTCTCCCGCGCGCTCGCGCAGCGTCTCGATCCAGCCCGCCCCCCGGAGCTCGCCGTCTCGCGCGTCGGCGCGCCGGACGAAGAGCAGCGGGTCGCCGATGCGCCCCGTCGCGCCGACACCGTCGCGAGCGAGCGCACGCGCGGCGTCACGGCCTCCGGGATTGCGAAGCGATCTCGGGATCTCGAGAACGACGCGCGCGCGGATGCGGTCGCCCGCCCGGACCGCGTCCGAAGCATCGCCCGCCCGGCCTTCGATGCGAACCGCAGTGGGCGCCGCGCCGGCCGCATCGGCCGCTACGACCTCGCGCAGGTCGAGTCGAACCCATCCCGGCCTCGTCTCGCGCGCAGCCACACGCCCCTCGATCGTGCGCGGGGCCGCCGTCTGCGACCGGTCGCTCGCCGCGCGCTCGAGCCGCTGCGCGAGGCCCGCTCCGCTCGCGCCGAGAACGGCGACGATCGCCAGCGCGAGCCGAAGCCGCGAGCGCGCGACCGCGGCGGCGCCGAGCGCCGCGACGCCGGCGGCCGCGAGCGCGCGCGCGGATGCGGCCCCGGAGTCAGCGAGCAGCAGGCCGGCCGCCTGTGCGATCAGCAGGGCGGGCAGCGCGGCGGCTTCGATCGAGATCCGCCACCACGGCATCGAGCGAGCACCCGGGACCGGGAGCCGCCCGAGCGTAGCCGATCAGTGCACGGTGCGGTCGGGGTCCGAAGCGCTCTGCTCGCGGATGCGGCCGACGAACGTCGAGAGGATCTTCACCGCCTCGTCGACTTTCTTCAGCTCGGCCGCGAAGCCGGCCATCAGGCGCTCGATCTCGGCGAGGTCGCGCTGGCTCCGCCGCAGCGCCGCGGCGTGCTCGCGATGCGCCGCGGAAGCGAGCGCCATGCCGGTGAGCGCTCCCCGCTGCGCCTCGGGGGTGAGCGTCGCGCACGCGGCCGCGAGGTCGTTCGCGAGCCGGTCGGCCAGCTCTCCGGTGACGCCCCGGCGCTCGAGCTCGCGACGCAGCTCCGTGCGGCCCGAGCCTGCCTGCGAGGCGCCGCCGGGCGCCGTCGGGGCCTTGCTCGACATCGGCGCTCCTTCCCGCCGCCGCAACGCGGCGCGCTGCCTCCGCAGGGAGCAAGATCGGTGCCACGCGGGACCGTTCGCAGCTTGCGCGCCAAGCCCGCGTCCCGGCAGCGACTCCTTCGCGAGCCCGGGGCCTTCGCGCGGGGCTGCTCCGAGCGGAAGATCCTGCGCATTTCCCTCGTTGGGGCGTTCGCTTCACTGCCTCCACGCCACGGGAACCTTCGCCTGGTCCGCCTCGGCGTCGAGCCGCTCGACATCGCGGTCGAGATCCGCGAGCAGGCTCTGCAGCCGCGCGCGCTCGCGGCCGTGGCTCGCGGGCGCCTCGCCGAGCGCCGCCTCGGCGATGCGCCGCCTGCCCTCGAGGCTCGCGAACTCCGCCCGCCACTGCGCTTCGCTGCGGCCGCCTCGGATGAGGCCCTGCTCGGCCAGCGCATTCGGGCGCAGCTTCACACGCCCCTGTGCGGCGTCGATCTCGTACGTGAAGTGGTTGAAGAACGAGAGCCCGAGCAGCCCCACGCCGAGGTTCGGGCTCACGCTCGCGGGCACGCCTTCGACCCTCGCCCCGCCGAGGTCGACCGAGTCGAGCGTCACGACCGGATTCTCGACGATTCCGTTCGCGGTCGCGTACCGCACGCGCCGCGTATCGGGGCCGATCCGCAGCCCGAGCTGCTCGGCGACGGCCTTCGGCACCAGCACGTCGGACGCGCCGGTGTCGATGAGGAACGGCGCCGTCACGTGATCGTTGAGCCGCACGGGGACGATCATGCTCGTTCCCGCGCGTTCGACTTCGATGGTGTAGACGGGCGTGCCCGCGTCGCTGCGGCGCGGCGCAGAGGGCGCGATCGCGGCCGGCGGGCTCGTGGCCGCGCTCGGGACCGGCCGCGCCTGCGCGGGAGCCGCCGCGGCATTCTTCTCGGCTTCCGCGCGGTGGTCCGCGGGAACCTCGTGCAGCTCCGTCGTGAAGTGCAGCCGTCCGTTCGCATCGACCCAGCGATAGACCTCTGCACGGGACGCCCCCGCAGCGGCGAGCGACAGGGCGGCCAGGCAGGCGAGGACCATGCGCATCGACGCACCTCTGCGCCCCCCCACCCTGCGGATCGGCACGGATCGCGCGCCGCTTGACGCCGCGCACGCGGAGCTGCCCGCGCGTTGCGCATCGCCTGCACGCGCGCTGCGTCCGGCCGCAGGAGACGCCCGCGCCGCCGCGCGAGCGCGCTCCGACCGGGGGACGTCTCGCTACGCGCCGGTCCCGCCCTCGTCGCCTTCGGGCCGCTCCGGCGCCGCGCACGCGCCCACGTCGCCTGCCGGCTCGGGCGGATGGAAGAAGGCGTGGAGCATGGCCGCGTCCCGCGCCGAGATCCCGGGCACCGACGCCAGCACGTCCGCGCTCGCCTCGCGCACCGCGCGCAGCGAGCCGAGCGCACGCAGCAGCGCGCGGCGCTTCCCGGGCCCGATCCCCGGCAGCTCCTCGAGGATCGACGTCATCCCGGAGCGCTGCCGCAGCGAGCGCTGGAATTCGATCGCGAAGCGATGCGATTCGTCGCGGATCCGCTGGAGCTGGAGCAGCGCGCGCGACCCGGCGGGGAGCAGCACCGGATCCTTTCGGCCCGGCAGGAAGATCCGCTCGGCCTTGAGGCCGCCCGAGCGCCGCACCCGCGGCGCCGGTCCTTCGGTGTCGCGCTCCTTTGCGAGGCCGAGCAGGTCCGCAGCGAGGCCCGCGTCGCGCAGCGCGGCGCTCGCGACGCCGACCTGCGCCTTCCCGCCGTCGACCATCAGCAGGTCCGGGAGCGGCTCGGCCTCTACCCGCGCGAGGCGCCGGCGAAGCACTTCGCGCAGACAGTCGACGTCGTCGCCGCCGGTCGCCTCGCGAATCCGGTAGCGGCGGAAGCCCGCCTTCACGGGGCGCCCGTCTTCGAACACGACGCGGCTCGCGACGGGCAGCACCCCGTTCAGGTTCGAGACGTCGTAGCACTCGATCCGCCGCGGCGTTCGCGACAGGCCCAGCCGCTCGCGCAGCTCCTCCTGCGCCGCAGTGAGGCTTTCGCGCGCGTCGACGCGGCGCGCGAGGCCGAGCTCGGCATTGCGCGCGGCCATTCGCGCGAGCTCACACGCGGCGCCGCGCCGCGGAACGCGAAGCGCGACGCGGCGGCCGGCGCGCTCGCGCAGCAGCGCCGCGACGCCCCCGTCGTCGTCGATCGGCACCGGCGTCAGCACCTCGCCCGGCACCTGCCGCCCCTCGCCCGAGCCGTAGTACTGGCCGAGGAACGAGCTCATCACCGCGCCGTCGTCGAGCTCGACCCCCGCGAGCGCATAGCTCGCCGCTCCGCTGACCCGCCCGTCGCGCACGTGCAGCACCTGCACCTCGACGTCGCCGCCGCGCCGCGCGAGGCCGAAGACGTCGCGGTCGACGAGCTTCGGCGCGACGATCTGCTGCTGCTCGGTCGTGCGCTCGACGGCTGCGAGCCGGTCTCGCAGCCGTCCCGCGTCCTCGAAGCGCTCCTCCGCCGCCGCGGCCTCCATCTGCTCGCGCAGCCCCTGCGCCAGCTCCTCCGAACGCCCGCGCAGGAAGAGCGTCGTCCCGCGCACCAGCTCGGCGTAGGCGGCGGCGTCGACTCGGCCCACGCACGGCGCGAGGCAGCGCTTCATCTCGTGCTCGATGCACGGCCGGCCCCGCCGCGCGTAATCCCGGAAGACCGGATCGCTGCACGAGCGGAGCGGGAAGATCCGGCGCAGGTTCGACACCGCCTGACGCATCGACTGGCTCGACGTGTACGGGCCGAAGTACTCGGCGCCGTCGTCGCGGAAGCGGCGCACGCCCGTGAGGCGAGGCCACGGCTCGCGCGGATCGAGCCGCAGCGCGAGGTACTGCTTGTCGTCGCGCAGCTTCACGTTGAAGGGCGGGTGGTGCTGCTTGATCAGCTCGTTCTCGAGCAGCAGCGCGTCCTTGACGCTCGCGGTGAGGACCACGTCGACGTCGGCGATGCGCTCGACGAGTCGCGGCACCTGCGGCCGGCCGTCGCCGCCCGACGCGAAGTACGAACGGACGCGCGCGCGAAGGCTCTGCGCCTTTCCGACGTAGAGCACGCGACCACGGGCGCTCTTGAACAGGTAGACGCCCGGTGTCGGCGGGAGCGCGGAGATCCGCTCGGCGAGGCTCGCCGTCATCCCCGCCCGAGCCGCTCGGCCTCGAGCGCGCGGACGCGATCGCGAAGGGCCGCGGCGCGCTCGAAGTCGAGCGCTTTCGCCGCCGCAGCCATCTCGCACCGCAGCGCGGCGATCTGCGCCGGCAGCTCGTGCGCCGGGATCGCGGCCTCGGGCTTCTCCTCCGGCACCGGAACCGTCACGTAGTCGGCCTCCCAGATCGACTCGCGCAGGCTCGAGATCCGCTTGACCACGCTGCGCGGAGTGATCCCGTGCTCGGCGTTGTACGCCTCCTGCAGCGCGCGGCGGCGCGCCGTCTCGGCGATCGTCGTCCGGATCGAGTCGGTCTCGCGGTCGGCGTACAGGATCACCGTGCCGTTCACGTTGCGCGCCGCGCGGCCGATCGTCTGGATCAGCGAGCGCGACGAGCGCAGGAAGCCCTCCTTGTCGGCGTCGAGGATCGCGACCAGCGCCACCTCCGGGATGTCGAGCCCCTCGCGCAGCAGGTTGATCCCCACCAGCACGTCGAACACGCCCTGCCGCAGCTCGCGGATCAGCTCCATCCGTTCGATGGTCTGGACGTCGCTGTGGAGATACCGGACGCGCACGCCGTGCTCGGCGAAGTACTCGCTCAGCTCCTCGGCCATGCGCTTGGTGAGCGTCGTCACGAGCACGCGCTCGCCGCGCTCCGCGCGCTCCCGGACCTCGCCGAGCAGGTCGTCGACCTGCCCCGACGCCGGCCGCACCTCGAGCTTCGGATCGACGAGACCCGTCGGCCGGATGATCTGCTCGACGACCACGCCCTTGCAGCGCTCGAGCTCCCACGCTCCCGGCGTCGCCGAGACGTAGACCGCCTGCCGGACCCTCGCCTCCCACTCCTCGAAGCGAAGCGGCCGGTTGTCGAGCGCCGACGGCAGCCGGAAGCCGTACTCGACCAGCGTCTCCTTGCGCGCGCGGTCTCCGCGGTACATCGCGCCCACCTGCGGAACCGACACGTGGCTCTCGTCGACGAAGAGCAGCAGGTCGTCCGGGAAGTAGTCGAAGAGCGTGTACGGAGACTCGCCGGCCGCGCGCCCGTCGAGCCAGCGCGAGTAGTTCTCGACGCCGTGGCAGAAGCCCATCTGCTCGAGCATCTCGAGGTCGAAGAGCGTGCGCTGCTCGAGCCGCTGCGCTTCGAGCAGCTTGCCCTCGCGCCGGAGCTCGCCGAGGCGCTCGCGCAGCTCGTCGCGGATCCCGGTGATCGCACGGCGCAGCGTCTCGTCGGACGCGACGTAGTGGCTCGCCGGATAGATCAGCATTCGCTTCGGGCGCGCGATCACCTTGCCGCGAAGCGGATCGATTTCGGCAATCGACTCCACTTCGTCGCCGAAGAACTCGATGCGGATCGCGCGCTCGTCTTCGTACTGCGGGAAGATCTCGACGACGTCGCCGCGAACGCGGAAGGTCCCGCGGTGGAAGTCCATGTCGTTGCGCGCGTAGAGCATGTCGACGAGCCGCCGCAGCAGCGCGTCGCGTGCGAGCGGCGCGCCGACCTCGACGTACGCGTGCATCTCGCCGTAGGTCTCGGGAGCGCCGAGGCCGTAGATGCACGACACGCTCGCCACCACCAGCACGTCGCGGCGCGTGAGCAGCGAGTGCGTCGCCGAGTGGCGCAGCTTGTCGATCTCGTCGTTCACCGAGGAATCCTTCTCGATGTACGTGTCGGTCGACGGGATGTAGGCTTCGGGCTGGTAGTAGTCGTAGTACGAGACGAAGTACTCGACCGCGTTCTCGGGGAACAGGCCCTTCAGCTCGGCGTAGAGCTGCGCGGCGAGCGTCTTGTTCGGCGCCATCACG
The DNA here is from genome assembly GCA_041912475.1 of Myxococcota bacterium. Lineage (GTDB taxonomy): Bacteria > Myxococcota_A > UBA9160 > UBA9160 > UBA9160 > MYXO. The sequence goes on along the minus strand of JAYRMX010000148.1, from coordinate 34,981 downwards.
AGCGTCGGGCGGTTCACGCGCTCGACGACGCACGCCATCGTGAAGGACTTCCCGCTCCCGGTGACGCCGAGCAGTGTCTGGTGGCGGTCGCCGCGGCGAAGCCCCGCGACGAGCTGATCGATCGCGCGCGGCTGGTCACCCTTCGGCTCGAACTCGGAGACGAGGCGGAAGTCGCTCACGCCCGCCGCCAGCGCGGGCCTGCCGGCGTGTCCTCGATCACGATGCCCTCGGCGGCGAGCGCGTCGCGGACCCGGTCGGCCGCCGCGAAGTCGCGGCGCTTGCGCGCCTGCTCGCGCTCGGCAACGAGAGCGTCGATTCGCGGATCGCTCTCGGCCTCCGCGGCGCGCGGCGTCGCCGTCGCGAGATCGAGGCCGAGGAAGGCGTCGAACCCGAGCAGCAGCGCGCGCCTGTCGGCCGGCCCGAGCTCCGGGCTGCGCGCCGCCTCCCACGCCACCGCGAGCGCCCTCGGCGCGTTGAGGTCGTCGCGAACCGCCTCGCGGAACCGCGCGCGGTACGGCGCGATCGCGGCCTCGTTCGGCGTCCCGGCGGCGCCTCGCACCTCCGCGGCCGCACCGAGCAGGCGCCGGTAGCCGGTCGCAGCCGCCTCCATCGCCTCGAGCGTGAACGCCTGCTGCTGGCGGTAGTGGCCCTGCAGGAAGAAGTACCGGAACGCGAGCGGCTCGAGCCCGCGGTCGACGAGGTCCTGGAGGACGAGCAGGTTGCCCTTCGACTTCGACATCTTCTCGCCGCCGAAGTCGTAGAACTCGTTGTGCAGCCAGAACCGCACCCAGGGATGGACGTCGAGCGCGCACTCGCTCTGCGCGATCTCGTTGGTGTGGTGGACGGCGATGTGATCGACGCCGCCCGTGTGGACGTCGAAGGGCGCCCCCAGGTACTTCGTGCTCATCGCCGAGCATTCGAGGTGCCAGCCGGGAAAGCCCCGGCCCCACGGCGAGTCCCACTCCTGCTGCCGCTTCACGCCGAGCGCGGCGAACTTCCAGAGCGCGAAGTCTGCGGCGTGCCGCTTGCCGGCGACGTCCCCGATCCGCGCGCCCGCCTCCTGCCCCGCGAGATCGAGGTGCGCGAACTCCGCGTAGCGCGGAAACTTCGAGACGTCGAAGTAGAGCCCGTCGTCGATGCGGTACGTGTACCCCTTCGCCTCGAGCGTCCGGGCCAGCGCGATCTGCTCGGCGATGTGATCGGTCGCCCGGCAGTACACGCTCGCTTCGAGGCAGTTCACGCGCGCGCAGTCGCGGCGCCACTGGGAGGTGTACTCCGCGGCGATGTCGGCGGCCGATCGCCCGCTGCTCGCGGCCGCCTTCTCGAGCTTGTCCTCCCCGGCGTCGGCATCGCTCACGAGGTGGCCGACGTCGGTGATGTTGATGACGTGCGTGACGCGCAGGCCCTCGGCCTCGAGCGCGCGGCGCAGCAGGTCCGCCATCAGGTACGCGCGCAGGTTTCCGATGTGCTGCGGCGCATAGACCGTCGGGCCGCACGAGTAGACGCGCGCGTGCCCCGGCTCGATCGGCGCGAAGGTCTCCTTGCGACGGGTTCGCGTGTTGTAGAGCACGAGGCCCGTCATCGGCCGCGCGCCCCGGCGGCCGGCGAGAGGAGCACGACCGCCTGCGCGGCGATGCCTTCGCCGCGCCCGATCGCGCCGAGCCCGTCGGTGCTCGTCGCCTTCACGTTCACGCGATCCTCCCCGACGCCGAGCAGGCCCGCGAGCGACGCGCGCATCGCGCCGAGGTGCGGCGCGAGCCGCGGCTCCTGCGCGATGACGGTGGCGTCGACGTTCGCGACGGCGAGGCCCGCGCCGCGAACCCGCGCGGCGACCTCGCCGACGATGACGCGGCTCGAGATTCCCGCGAGCCGCGGGTCGGACGACGGGTAGTGAAGCCCGAGGTCTCCCGCTCCGAGAGCCCCGAGCAGCGCGCTCGCGACGGCGTGGAGCAGCACGTCGCCGTCCGAGTGGCCCTCGAGCCCTCGCGGATGCGGGATCTCGACGCCGCCGAGAAGCAGCGGCCGCCCCGCCGCGAGGCGATGCGCGTCGATGCCCTGTCCGATCCTCATCGCGTCGCCTCGCCGCCGAGAGCGCATCGGGCCAGCCGCGCCTCCGCGGCCGCCAGGTCCTCGGGCCGCGTGATCTTCACGTTCCCGGGGTCGCCCTCGACCACCGCCACGGGCAGCCCGAGGCGCTCGACGAGCTGCACGTCGTCGGTCGCCCGGAAGTCCGCGGCGATCACCTTCGCGAGGGCCTCGCGAAGCAGCTCGGCCCGGAACGCCTGCGGCGTCTGTGCCGCCCAGCATTCCGATCGCTCGGGCGTCCCGACGACGCGTCCCGCACGCACCCGCTTGATCGTATCGGTCACCGGCACCGCCAGCAGCGCCGCCCCCACCTCGCGCGCCGCCGCGAGGACCCTTGCGACGTCGCGCGCACGCACGAAGGGCCGCGCCGCATCGTGGACCGCGACGAGATCGACGTCCGGAGCGAGGCTCGCGAGCCCCGCCTGCATCGAGTCCTGCCGCTCCGCCCCGCCGCGCACCGGCGGCGCGAGCTTCGGGATGCCTGCGAGCGCCGGCGCGATCAAGGCGAGCCGCTCGCGATCGGCGGCGCCCACCACCGGAACCACGCGGTCGACCTCCCGCACCCGCGCCACGGCGGCGAGCGTGCGCAGCAGGAGCGGCACGCCGGCCAGGGGCACGAACGCCTTCGGCACGTCCGCTCCGAGGCGCTCTCCGCGCCCCGCCGCGAGAACCAGGACCGCCACCGACATGGGCACCAACGGTAGCCGAGCCGACGGGCGCACGGCGCGGCGGTCTTGCTACGGTGCGGTCACGGAAGGGGGGTCCTCGATGCAACGTTGGACTGGCGGGGCGAGCGCTTTCGTGCTCGCCGTCTCCTTGCTGGCGCCGCTCGCGCACGCGGGCGACGAGACGGACCCGGGAAGCAGCCTGCCCGCTTCGTCCGGATCCGCCGCTGCGAATCCGACCGCCGACGAAGACGAGGCGCGCCGGCTCGAAGCGGGCGCGGCGGGCCAGACGCTCGGCGCGGACGTGAAGGAAGCCGACCGCGCCGCACAGCAGGCGACCAGCGACGCGCTCGACCGCGGCGCTCCGCCCGGACCGCGCAAGACCGCGCGCGAGGCCGTCACGGATCTCTCGGGATCGGTCTCGCTCGGCCTCGACGAGGCGATCAGGACGGGCCTCGAGCGCAACCTCGACATCCAGGTGATCCGCTTCGATCCGTACATCGCGCAGGAAGGAGTCGGGATCGCGTGGGGCTCCTACGATCCGAACTTCGCGAACGAGTTCGGCTACGGCAGCGTGGCGCAGCCCAATTTCAGCCTGTTCACGCTCCCGCAGCAGGTGATCCAGCAGAACAAGCTCGACGGCAAGACGGGCCTCAAGGGGCTCGTCCCGTGGTGGGGGGCGGCGTACGAGATCGGCTACACCGGCGCCCGGACCTACTCGTCGTCGACGAGCGCCGGCTTCTCGCCGCAGCTCGACGCCAACGTCTTCGGGAGCATCAGCATCCCGCTGCTCAAGAACCTGGTCTGGAACCAGGCGTGGACGCAGGTGAAGGCGTCGGAGGTCGTCTACAAGGGCAGCCTCGAGGACTTCCGCCGCCAGGTGATGGACATCGTCGCGCGCATCGAGAATGCGTACTGGGACGTGATCGCGGCGCGCGAGCAGCTCCGCGTCGCCCAGAAGAGCGTCGAGACGGCACGGGCGCTGCTCGATCAGACGAAGACGCAGTACGAGGTAGGCGTGGTCTCGAAGGTCGAGGTGACCGAGGCCGAGGCCGGCGTCGCGCAGCGCGACTTCAATCTCATCGTCGCGTCGAACGCGTACCGCGCCGCGCAGGATCTGCTCACCGACCTCGTGTTCGGAGAGAGCCTGCGGCCGACCTCGGAGTTCCGGCTCGAGACCACCGACGAGCCCGCCAACTTCACGGCCTTCGACGTCGACGCGGACGAGGCGGCGAAGAAGGCCTTCGCGAACCGTCCCGAGCTCGCGATCGTCAAGCTCGAGATCGCGCGCCAGGAGATCCTGCTCAAGTTCGCCCGGAACCAGACCCTGCCGCAGCTCGACGCGGTGCTGAGCTACGGCCGCCTCGGGCAGACCGGCGAGTTCAACCCGTCCGCGCTCAGCAACCCGTTCTTCTCGACGCTGAGCGGAACGCAGCAGGCCCTGCTCGCGAGCGTCGACACCGGGCGAAGCCTCTCGGGCGCGAACTCCGACTTCTTCGGCGCCCACCCCGCCGAGCAGTTCGCGGCGCGCGGCATCCTCTCGATCCCGCTCGGGAACGAGACGGCGACGCACACGGCCGACAAGACGGAGTTCGAGCTGCGCAAGACCGTGAGCCGCGAGCGCCGCCTCGAGCAGGACATCGTCCTCGGAATCCGCAAGTCGGTCCGGGACCTGCGCTCGTCGCAGGAGGGCGTCGTCGCGGCCGAGCGCTCGGTCGCCGCGGCGTCCGAGCAGCTCCGCGCCGAGCGGATCCGCCTCGACAACGGCGAGTCGACGCCGTTCAACGTCCTCCAGCGCGAGAGCGACCTCGTGACGGCCGAGAGCGGAAAGATCAACGCCCTCAAGGTCTACCGGAACTCGACGACGAACCTGGACCGCCAGCAGGGTACGATCCTGAGGACGCACCGGATCAAGATCGATCGGGTAGGCGCGCTCCCGTAGTGCGGTAAGATCGCGCGGAGCTTCGAGCGGAGGACGCCGTGAGCCTGTTCAGCGGACGGAGGAGAGACGGGGGGTCGGAGCCGCAGCGTGCGGAGCCCGAGACCCGCCCGGCGATGACGACGAATCGGGTGGCGCCGCCGGCGGCGCCCGCCGCGGCGCCGGCCCCGGCGGCGCACGAGCGGCGCACGATGGAAATGGCACCGCCCAAGATCGGCGGAGGGGAGGATATGGCGAACATCGGCAAGTCGATCGTGATCAAGGGAGACCTGAGCGGCAACGAGGATCTCGTGATCGAGGGCAAGGTCGAGGGCAAGGTCGACCTGCCCAACAACCGCCTCACGATCGGCGCCGGCGGGCAGGTGCAGGCGCAGGTCCACGCGAAGAACGTCGTCGTGATCGGCCGCGTCGCGGGCAACGTGAGCGCGGGCGAGCGGCTCGAGATCCAGGCCACCGGGATCGTCGAGGGCGACGTCGAGGCCCCGCGGCTCGTCGTCGCCGAAGGCGCCGTCCTCAACGGCTCGGTGAAGATGTCGGCGAAGAGCGCCGCCGCCCAGCCCCGCCCTGCCACGGCGACGAGCGCCACCGCAGGTTCGCTCGCCGCCGCAGGAGGCGGCTCGCCGGAGCCGGCCCGCCTGATCTAGCCCGCGGCAGATCCGGACCGAGCGAAGGCCGCCGCCTCCCGGTGCGCGGGGCGGCGGCCTCGGCGCGCGCCCCCGGTCTGCTCAGGCTCGTGCGGGGCGCGAGCTCTTCGGCGCGGGCGCCTGCACGGCGCCCCACCGGCGCTCCAGCACGAGCAGCGTCGGCGCGGCGATGTAGATCGACGAGTACGTCCCGACGACGATGCCGATCACCATCGCCAGCGCGAAGGGCCGGATGATCGGCCCGCCGGCGATCAGCAGCGCGAGCACGGCGAGCATCGTCGTCCCCGACGTGAGCAGCGTGCGCGACAGCGTCTGGTTCACGCTGCGGTTGAGGACCTCCTGCAGGTCGTACTTCGTGTGGAGCTTCATGTTCTCGCGGATCCGGTCGTAGACGATGATCGTGTCGTTCAGGCTGTAGCCGAGGATCGCGAGCAGCGCCGCGAGCACCGTGAGGTCGAACTCGTAGCCGAGGATCACGAAGACTCCGGACGTGATCACGATGTCGTGGATCAGCGCGACCACCGCCCCCGGCGCGAAGCGCGGCGAGAAGCGGAACCCGATGTAGATCAGGATCAGCAGGCACGAGATGCCGACGGCCTTGAGGCCCGCGCTCTGGAGCTCGGCGCCGACCTTCGGGCCGACGAATCCGACGCGCTCGAGCTCGACGGGGCCGATCCCCTTCTCGAGCGCGATCTTCAGCTCGTCGGCGACCTTGCCCTGCTGTCCCTCTTCGCCGCGGAACCGGATCAGGAATTCGGCGTTGTCCGCCTCGCCGAAGCGGACGATCGTCGGCTCGGCGACGCCGAGGCCCGCGACGATCGCCCGGACCGAACCTTCGTCGTCCGGGAGCTTCTGCGTGAACTTCACCTGGATCTCGTGGCCGCCCGCGAAGTCGAGGCCGAGGCGGATCCCCCGGACCGGGATCGCGAGCAGCGACACCAGGATCACGGCCGCCGAGATCGCGACGCACAGCTTCCACTTGCCGATGAAGTCGATGTTGGTGTCGGGACGGATGATTTCCATCGGCACGGGCGACTCCTCGGCTCAGATCGAGAGCTGCTCGACGCGCCGCTCGCCCGGATACAGGTCGAAGCACAGGCGCGTCACCACCATTGCGGTGAAGACGGACGTGACCAGGCCGATGCACAGCGTGACGGCGAAGCCCTTGATCGGCCCCGTCCCGTACTGGAACAGCACGAGGCCGGAGATCAGCGTCGTCACGTTGGCGTCGAGGATCGTGATCCAGGCCTTGCTGAAGCCGGTGGCGACCGCGGCCCTCACGGCCTTGCCGAGCCGCAGCTCCTCGCGGATCCGCTCGAAGATGATGACGTTGGCGTCGATCGCCATGCCGACCGTGAGGACGAGGCCCGCGATTCCCGGCAGCGTGAGCGTCGCCCGGAACGCCGACATCACGCCGATGATCAGCACCAGGTTCGCGACCAGCGCGATCGTCGCGTAGAGGCCCGAGAGCCGGTAGTAGACGATCGCGAAGACGCCGACGAGCACGATGCCGAGGATCGACGCGTTGAGTCCGCTGCGGATCGAGTCGGCGCCGAGGGCCGGCCCGACGCTGCGCTCCTCTTCGATCGGCACCGGGATCGAGAGCGAGCCCGACCGCAGCACGATCGCGAGGTTCGCAGCGTCCTGCGACGTGAAGCGTCCGTCGATCTGCCCGCGCGCGCCGATGCGCTCGCGGATCACCGGTGCGCTCGCGACGTCCCGGTCGACGACCACCGCGAGGCGCCGGCCGACGCTCTTCTCGGTGAGCGCCTGGAAGATCTTCCCGCCCTCGGGGTTGAAGGTGAAGGTCACGATCGGCCGCTGCTGCCGGTCGAAGCCGACGCGCGCGTCGTCGAGATAGTCGCCCGTGATCGCGGGCGTCTTCGAGACGAGCAGCGCCTCGAGCACGCGCTTGCTGGCCTTGTCCTTCTCGAAGACGATCTCCTTGTCCTCGGGAATCCCCTGCGGGTACTTCGCGCGCAGCAGCTCCTCGCTCGGGGCCTGGTCGTCGACGATCTTGAACTCGAGGAAGCCGCCGACCGTGAGCAGGCTGCGCGCGGCTTCGCGGTCCGCGTTCGAACCCGGGATCTGGACGAGGACGCGGTCCTCGCCTTGCGGCGTGACGACCGAGTCCTGCACGCCGTGGACGGGGTCGTCGATGCGGCGGCGGAGCACCTCGAGGACCTGCTGCAGCCCCTTCTGGGCGACGTCCTTGCGCCATTGCGGCGTCAGCTCGAGCTCGACCTTCGTCCCGGACCGCTCGGCGACCCGAACCGCCCTCGTGTCGCCCGCGAGATCCCCGAGCTTTTCGGCGTCGGCGTCGCTGGCGAGCTCCGCGACGATCCGTCCGTCCTTCACGGCCATCGAGACGGGCGTGATCTTCTGCTCGGCGAGCTGCTCGGCGAGCTGCCCCTTCATGTGATCGAGCTCGTGTTCGTACGCCACCTTCAGGTCGGCGCCGAGCACCCAGTGGATGCCGCCCTGCAGGTCGAGGCCGAGGCGGATGCCGTTGGTCGGCAGGTACCACGCGTCCTTCCGCGTCTGTGCCGGAACGAGGTTCGCGAGCGCGAGGTAGGTGAAGTAGACCACGAGCCCGATCACGAGCCCGGCACGCAGGCGAAGGCTCACTCGCCGTCTCCCTTCGGCTTCTTGTCCGCGCCGGCCTTCGCGACCACGCGGTCGACGCGGCCGCGGTCGAGCTTGAAGCGGACCCGGTCGCCCTTCGACGTCGCCTCGGTGAGCTCGACGGTGAGGACGTCGTCCGTGGTGCCGACGACGACGACGTGCGCACCGCCCGACGTCACGACGCGGTCGCCCTTCTCGACGCCCTTGAGCATCGCCTCCTGCTCCTTCTGCCGCTTCTGCTGCGGCCGGATGAGCAGGAAATAGAAGATCACGAAGATCGCCGCGAACGGCACGAGCATGCCGAGCGGGCTCTGGCCCGGGCCACCGGGGGCGGCCTGGAGGAGAAGAAAGCCGGCGTGCTCAGTCACGGTCTCGTCCTTCGCACGGTGACGCCCGCAGCGCCGCGGGCGGTGACCTTCGGATGCCGTGCGCCGCGCGCCGCCGTGGCCCGTGCGCCCCGTTCGCCGAAGCCGGGAGGATCACGCCTCGGCGCGGAGCGCCTCCGCCTTGTCCGTCCGCTCCCACGGGAATCCCTGGTCTTCGCGCCCGAAGTGCCCATGGTACGACGTCGCGCGGTAGATCGGCCGGCGCAGGTGCAGATGATCGTTGATGCCCCTCGGCGTGAGATCGAAGTGCTTGCGGACGAGCCGGACCAGCGTGTCCTCGTCGCCGCGCCCCGTCCCGAACGCGTCGACGCGGATCGAGAGCGGCTCGGCCACGCCGATGGCGTACGCGAGCTGGACCTCGCAGCGGCGCGCGAGGCCGGCCGCGACGAGGTTCTTCGCCACCCAGCGCGCGGCGTAGGCGGCGCTGCGATCGACCTTCGACGGGTCCTTGCCGGAGAACGCCCCGCCGCCGTGGCGGCCCATCCCGCCGTAGGTATCGACGATGATCTTGCGGCCCGTGAGGCCGGCATCCCCCATCGGCCCGCCGACGACGAACCGGCCGGTCGGATTCACGTGGTAGACCGTGCTCTGATCGATCAGGGCCGCCGGAAGCGCCGGCACGATCAGCTTCGCGATCACGTCCTTGCGGATCTGGTCGTACGAGACGTCCGGCGCGTGCTGCGTCGAGAGCACGACGGCCTGGATGCGCTTCGGGCGGTCGCCGTCGTACTCGATCGTCACCTGAGACTTCGCATCGGGCCGCAGATACGGGAGCTCGCGCGTCTCGAAGAGCTGCCGGTGGCGCTCGATCAGCCGGTGCGAGAGCCGGATCGGCGCCGGCATCAGCTCGGGAGTCTCGTCGCACGCGAACCCGAACATCATTCCCTGGTCGCCGGCTCCCTGCTCCTTGTGCAGACCCTCGCCTTCGCTCACGCCCTGCGAGATGTCGGGAGACTGCTTGCCGAGGGCGACCATCACGGCGCACGTGTCGGCGTCGAAGCCCATCGACGAGTCGACGTAGCCGATGTCGCGGACGACCTCGCGAACGAGGGTCGGGATCTCGACCTTCGCATCGGTCGTCACCTCGCCCGCCACGACGATCAGCCCGGTGGTCGTGAGCGTCTCGCAGGCGACGCGCGACCGCGGATCCTGCGCGAGCATCGCGTCGAGGATCGCGTCGGAGATCTGGTCGCACATCTTGTCCGGGTGCCCCATCGAGACGGACTCGGACGTGAACAGGGAGCGGGCAGGCATCGATCACTCCTCGACAAGCGGGCCGCGAGTCTAGGCGAGCCGCCCCCCGGGATCAATCCGCACGCCTCCCTTCGCACGGCCGGCGAGCCGCGCCGCGCGGCGGACGGAGACGGTCAGCCGCCCGCGCTCTCCGTCCCTTCGTGCGCGCTCTCGAGGAGCTGGCCGAGCGCCAGGATCGCGGCCTCCGCGTCTTCGCCCACGGCCCGGATTCGAAGCCGTGTTCCCGGACCGGCGGCGAGCGAGAGCAGCGAAAGCACGCTGCGGCCGCTCACCCACTCGTCGCCGCGCGCGACCGAGACCTCGGCGCGGTAGCGGCCCGCGAGCGTCACGAAGCGCCCTGCGGGCCGCGCGTGCAGGCCGAGCTCGCTTCGCACCGTGAACTCGCGTTCGATCGGGGTGGCTGCGCTCATCGCGACGATTCCGGCAGGATTTCGCTCGCCACCGAGATGTTTCGCTGCCCGTAGCTCTTGATGAAGGGAGCGAGCTCTTCGAGCGGCTTGTCGTCCGACAGCGTGGCGAGCTTGATCAGCATCGGGAGGTTCACCCCGGTCACGACCTCGACCCGATGCTCCGCGAGGAACGAGAGGCTGATGTTCGAGGGCGTTCCGCCGAACATGTCCGTCAGCACCAGCACGCCGTCTCCGCCGTTCGCCGCCTGCAGCGCCTCCGCGATCGCCCTGCGCATCTCGTCGACGGACTGCTTCGGATCGATCGACACGGCATGAAACCGAGGCCCGTCCGGAACGATGAGGCGGAGCGCCTGGAGGAACTCTTCCCCCAACCGATAGTGCGTCACGATCACGACCCCGACCTTCATGCCGTCTTCCCCACGTCACGGTGAGATACGTTGGCCTCGCGGCCTTCCGCGCGCAGCAGCTCCGCCAGCGCATCGGCGATGGCCACCGAGCGGTGCTGGCCGCCGGTACAGCCGATGCCGATCGTGAGATAGGCCTTCCCCTCCCGATCGTACAGCGGGAGGAGGAAGCCGAGCAGATCGCGCAGACGCGCGAGCAGCTCGGCCGCGCGAGGGCTCTCGAGCACGTACTTCGCCACCTCTCGATCCTCGCCCGTTCGCGCGCGCAGGGCGGGCTCGAAGTGCGGGTTCGGAAGGAAGCGCACGTCGAAGAGCAGCTCGGCCGAGGGGGGCGTTCCGAACCGGAAGCCGAACGAGACGAGGCTCACAACCGTCGGCCGCACGAGGCCCGACACGTGCCGCGCGATCGCGTCGCGGAGCTGATGGACGTTGAGCCGGGTGGTGTCGAGACGCAGGTCCGCGAGGCGAGCGACGTCGGTCAGGAGCTCGCGCTCGAGCGCGATGCCCTCCTGGACCGAACCGCCGGGCGACAGCGGATGGACGCGGCGCGTCTCGCGGTAGCGGTTCACGACGACGTCGTCGGCGCAGTCGAGGAAGATCACATCGACGTCGAGCCCGCCGCCGCGAAGCTGCTCGACCACCGCCGGCACCGCCGACAGGAACGCGGCCTCGCGCGCGTCGACGGCGAGCGCGATCTTCTCGATCGGCGGGCGCGCCTTCGAACACAGGTCGACGAACTGCGCGACGAGCTGCGCCGGCAGATTGTCGACGCAGTAGAAGCCGAGGTCCTCGAGCGCGGCCATCGCGGTGCTCTTCCCGCTCCCCGAGAGCCCCGACACGAAGACCGCGCGCGGGCCGGGCACGCTCACGCCGGCCCGCCTGCGCCGCGGACCCGCTCGTCGAGCCGGCGCGCGGCGTTCGACCCCGCCCTGCGCTGGAGCTGGTCGCGAACTCCGACCTCGACGAGTGTCGCCATGCTCCCGGCCGGACGCAGCGGGAGCAGCAGCGCGGGAAGCGCCACACCGAGGATCTCCTCGGTCGGCCGATCGATCCCCACCCGCTCGTACTCGGCGTCCTCGCGCCAGCGCTCGAGCCGGCACACGAGCCCGATCTCGGCCTCGTCGCGGACCGCGTCGGGCCCGAACAGGTCCGGCACCGAGAGCAGGCCGAGCCCGCGGATCTCGAGATAGTGGCGGATCAGCTCCGGTGCGCTCCCGACGACGCGGCCGTCCCGGTCCCGGACGATGAGGACGACGTCGTCGGCCACGAGGCGGTGGCCTCGCGTCACCAGCTCGAGCGCGCACTCGCTCTTGCCGATGCCGCTCGGTCCGAGCAGCAGCACCCCGACTCCGAGGACCTCGACCAGCGCGCCGTGAGCCTGGATCTCCAGCGTGCGCCTCGCTCCGGGCCTCGCGGCCCGCTCAGAACTTCGCGTCCTCTTCCTCGATGGCGCGAAACACGTCGTCGAGCTGCTCCGCCTCGAGCAGGCGCTTGCGGAACGCCGCATCGCGGAAAAAGCGCGAGATCCGCGCGAGCGCCGTGAGGTGCTGGCCGCCCGAGTGCTCGGGAACGACGAGCAGGAAGAACAGATGCGTCGGCTGGCCGTCGACCGACTCGAAGTCGACGCCCGGCAGGCTGCGCGCGAACGACGCCATCAGCCGATCGAGGCCGGGCAGCTTCCCGTGGGGGATCGCGACGCCCTCCCCGATCCCCGTGGTCTGGAGCGCCTCGCGCTCCATGAGGACGTCGAGCAGCCGGTCGCCTTCGAGTCGCGTCTCGGCGCGGGCGAGCGCGTTCGCGAGCTCCGCGAGGACGTCCCGCTTGGTGCGGGATTCGAGGTCGAGAACGACCGCCTCCCGAACCAGGATGTCCATGATCTTCATCGCAACCTCCCGCCCGCGCCCGGAGGCTAACCGACCTCGCGCCGCCGCGTCGAGGACAGGATGTTCAGCGCCTCGCGGTACTTCGTCACCGTTCGGCGCGCAATGTCGATGTTGGCCGCCTTCAGCATCTCGGCGATGCGCTGGTCCGACAGCGGCCGCCGCGGGTCCTCGGCCGAGATGATCTTGCGGATGCGCTCCTTCACACTCTCGCTCGCGACCGCATCGCCGTCGATGCGGTTGATGCTCGAGTTGAAGAAGTACTTGAGCTCGAAGATGCCCTGCGGCGTGTGGACGTACTTGTTGCTCGTCACCCGGCTCACCGTCGACTCGTGCATCTCGATGTCGTCGGCGACGTCGCGCAGGTTGAGCGGCCGCAGGAAGTTGATCCCGCGGTCGAAGAACTCGCGCTGATGCTTGAGGATGCTCTGCATGACCTTGTAGATCGTTCGCTGGCGCTGATGGATCGACTTGATGAGCCAGACCGCCGACCGGACCTTGTCCTGCACGTAGTCCCGCGTGTCCTTCGCGACGCCGTTCCCGCGCTGCAGGACCTCGCGGTACAGGTTGTTGATGCGGAGCTTCGGCAGGCCGTCCTCGTTGAGCAGGATGTGGTACTCGTCGCCGAGCTTCACGACGTGGATGTCGGGCGTGATGTAGACGGGGTCTTCGCCGCCGTACGCGCGCCCCGGCCACGGCTCGAGGTGGCCGATCACGCGCGCTGCCGCGGCGACCTCCTCGATCGGAACGCCGAGCGAGCGGGCGATCCCGCGCAGGTCGCGCTTCTGCAGCGCGTCGAGGCAGTCCTCGACGATGCGGCGCACCAGCGCGTCGTCGATGCCGAGCGCCCGGATCTGCAGGAGCAGGCACTCGCGCAGGTCGCGCGCAGCGACCCCGGCGGGATCGAACGCCTGGACCTTCGCGAGCGCGGCCTCGAGGACGGCCTGCGGCAGGCCCGACTGGCGCACGACGTCTTCGAGGCCGTCGCGCAGATAGCCGTCGTCGTCGAGGTTGCCGATGATCCAGCGCGCCGCTTCGGTCTCGTCGGGTGTGAACGCGGAGAGCTGGAGCTGCCAGTCGAGGTGCTCCGCGAGCGAGGGCCGCCGCGTGAGCGTGCTCTCGAACGAGCGCCGGTCGTCGTCGTCACGCGCCTCCGAGAACGACGTCTGCGGGTTCGCGTCCATGTAGTTCTGCCAGTCGATGTCGGCGATCTTCTCGGCGTCGGTGGCCTCGCGTTCGGCGGGCCCCTCGGGCGCCTGCGGCTCGGGCGCGTCGGGCGCCTCGACCTCGCGTTCGACCTCGACGTTCGGCACCTCCTCGTTCTCGAGGCCCTCCTCGAGAACGGGGTTCTCCTGCAGCTCCTGCTGGACGAGATTCACGAGCTCGAGACGGGAGAGCTGCAGCAGCTTGATCGCCTGCTGCAGCTGCGGCGTCATGACGAGCTGCTGCGCGAGCCGAAGCTGCTGTTTGATCTCGATGGCCATGCTCGCCAGCCCGCCTCCTCGCCCGGGATCAACCCAGGCGGAAGTTCTCCCCGAGGTAGATCTCTCGCACCCGCGGATCGGCCGCGACGTCCTCGGGCGCGCCCGCGCGCAGGATCGTTCCGTCCTTGATGATGTACGCGCGGTCGCAGATCGACAGCGTCTCGCGCACGTTGTGATCCGTGACGATGATCCCGATGCCGCGCTCGCGGAGCTGCTCGACGATCTTCTGGATCTCGATCACGGCGATCGGATCGATTCCGGAGAACGGCTCGTCGAGGAGGATGAACTTCGGATCGAGGACGAGCGCACGAGCGATCTCGACGCGGCGCCGCTCGCCGCCCGAGAGCGAGTCGCCTCGCTGTCCGGCGCGGTCGGTGAGGCCGAGCTCGGAGAGCAGCTCGTTCATCCGTTCGCGGCGCAGCGACGCGTCGGGCTCGACCGTCTCGAGGATCGCGAGCAGGTTGCCCGCGACGGTGAGCTTGCGGAAGATCGACGGCTCCTGCGGCAGGTACGTGATTCCGAGGCGGGCGCGCCGGTACATCGGCAGCGCGGTGACGTCCTGGTCGCCGAGGAAGACGCGCCCCGCCGTCGGCCGGACGCGGCCCACGATCATGTTGAACGTCGGGGTCTTGCCGGCGCCGGTGGGGCCGAGCAGGCCGATCACCTCGCCCGACGTCACGTCCAGATCGAGCCTGCGCACGACGTCGCGCTCGCCATAGCGTTTGCCGAGGTGCTCGGCGCGGAGACAGGCGCGCATCAGCCCTGCTTGCCTCCCGCCGCCGGCTTCTCCTTCGGCTGGATGTGCACCTCGGCGCCGCCGCGGACGATGAGCTGGTCCGTGTCGAGCCGGATCTCGATCTCCTTGCCGCGCACGCGGTCGTCGCCCTGTCGCATCTCCGCGTTGCCGCGGCAGAAGATGCGCTGGTCGGCCTTCAGGTACGTCGCGACGTCGCAGCGCGCCTCCTGGTCGCGCTGGGTCACGATCACGTGGCCCGTCGCGACGAGCCGGTCGGGCTCGCTCCCCTCGGGCGGATAGAAGGCCTCGAGGCGGTCGGCCTTGAGGCTCATCACGTCCTGCGTCACCCGCACGTTTCCGGTGAACAGGAAGCGTTTGCTCTTGTCGTTCTGGAACGCCTCGAGCTCGTCCGACTTGATGTCGAGCGGCGCGTCCTTCTTGATGCCGCCGACGTCGATCGGCAGCGCGGAGCCCGGGGTGAGGCTTCCCTTCGGCCCGGCGGGCGCCGAGTCGCCCTTCGGTGCGGCCGCGACCAGCGGAACGCCCTGCTGCACGATCTGGCTCGCGAGCCGGTCGACGGCCGCGACGAGGTCCTCGGGGCGCGCGACGTCGGCGAGATAGGTCGAGAGCGCCTTGCCGTCGCGGCCGCTTCGCAGCCGCGCCTCGATCGCGAGCGCGCTTCCGTTCTTCGCCGCGCGCCCGACGACGACCGCCGTGAGGCGCGAGCGCGCGGCAAGGCCCTTCACCTCGTCGTCCGTCGGCTCGACGCTCGGCGGCGCCTGCAGGCGCGTCGGCCCGACGACGCGCTCGATGCCGAGCGCCGCGAGGCGGTCGGCGAGCAACGCTCCGACGTCGGGGATCTCGGGGCTGCCGGGCGGAACGCGCTCGAACTCGGCGACGCCGATCGCGAGCGGCGCCTTCGCAGGCGCCGCAGCCTCGTGCTCGGCGCCGAACACGGGCCCGGCGAACAGCGAAGCGAGAAGCAGGCAGGTGTATCGCAGTCCGAATCGCCGCATCGCCCTCAGTTCTCCCTCCGCACCGTTGCGCCGCCGAGCAGCCGGAAGCGCCCCTCGCGCACGTGATAGCGAAAGCCCCCGCCGTGCAGGCTGCCGTTCGCCTCTTCGATCTCGACGGGCGCGTCCGTGTACGCAATCTCCTTCCTGGGGTCGTAGCGAACCCAGGGAGCGACGAAGGTGCGGCCGTCCGCCGTCTTGCCGCGAACGTTCCCCGTCGCGAGGAGCGCATGGTCTCCGAGCGTGAGCTCGCCCTCGTCGCACGTGAGCTCGAAGCCGGAACGCTCGGCATTGCCGGACACGCGCGTCTTCACCGTCTCGAGATGAACGATGTTCGTCTGCGGATCGAGCCGCCCGCGCTCGGCCTCGACGACCATCGCCGCCGTCTCGCCGTCGCTCTGCACGAACGTCATGCCCGCGATCGTGAGGCCCGCGATTCCGCGCCCCTCGACCGCGCCGGCCGCTGCCGACACGCCGGGCGCAACGAGCAGGCAGACGGCGAGCGCCGTGCGCAGGCGCGCCGCGTTCACGCGGCGCGTCGCGGGCCGGCGGGCGGGCCCGATCGTCCCGGCCGGAAGCACCGCAATGCGCGGGCGGATCGAGCTGCGGCCGGGCGAGTCATATGCAATAAACATACCACCGCCATTCCCCACTTACAATGGGGATTTCGCCGGTTTCGCGATGTGCGGAGCGCTCTAGTCGGTGACGCCGAAGAGGGTCTTGAACGGCTCGTGCTGGCCGATCCACCAGGCGGGCCGGAAGATCAGATAGTCGAGCAGCACGCCGAAGGGATGCACCGCATACGCGGCGATCCGAACCGGGTTGCCGGCCCGCTTCGGGTCGTAGGAGTCGTCCGCGCGCGCGGGAACCGCTGCCGCGAGCAGCCAGACCAGCGCCAGGGCGAGTGCCGCAGCGCTCCGTGCCGAACGCCGCACGACCGGGCGGCTCACGCTCGCAGGCACCATGCGTCTCCCTCCCGACCCGCTGTCCAGATCGCGGTCCAGATCGCAGTTCCGATCGCGGTCCCGCTCTGCGGTCCGGCTCTCCAGTCCGGGTCTGCGTCCCGGGTCCGCGGTCCGAATTCGCCGACCCGGATTCGCCGACCCGGATTCGCCGATTGGTATCGACGCGAGTCTACCGCAACCTGAGCGAGGGCGACGTGCAAGATCGCGCAACCGCCCTTCTCGGCCGCGCAGCAGGGTCGACCACACCGACGTCCGTGCGTAAGATTCGCGCCCGTGAGCGCGTCCCCCGTCTCGGCCCCTCACGTCGCGCTCCGCGACGTCTGCCTCCGCTTCGGGAGGCGCGAAGTGTTCCGCGGGCTCTCGGCGGGCTTCGAGCGGGGAACGATCTCGGTGCTCCTCGGCGGCAGCGGCTCCGGCAAGAGCACGCTGCTGCGCCTCGTCGGCGGCCTGATCCGGCCCGATGCCGGCAGCATCCTCGTCGCGGGCGAAGAGGTCGCGGGCTGCTCCGCAGAGACGCTCTCGCGCGTGCGGCGAAAGCTCGGGATGATGTTCCAGGGCGGCGCGCTGCTCGACTCGCTGTCCGTATACGACAACCTCGCGCTGCCGCTGCGCGAGCGCGAGCGGCTGCGCGAGTCCGACGTCGCGGAGCGCGTCGCAGAGCAGCTCGCGGCCGTCGGCCTCGAGGGAACCGAGAAGCTGCTCCCGGGTCAGCTCTCCGGCGGAATGATCAAGCGCGCGGCGCTCGCGCGGGCGCTCATCGCATCGCCCGAGATCCTGCTGTGCGACGAGCCGTTCTCGGGCCTCGACCCCGTGACGGTGCACCGCATCGAAACCCTGCTCGTCGAGCTGAACCGCAGCCGGGGAATGACGCTGCTGGTTGCGAGCCATCACATCCAGTCGACGATCCGCATGGCCGACCGCCTGCTCATGCTGCTCGACGGCCGCGGAATCAGCGGAACGCCGGCCGAGCTCATCGCGAGCGGCGAGGAGCGCGTCCGCGAGTTCCTCGAAGAAGGAGCGCCGGCCGAGATCGCGCGCCCCGTCGCCGCCGGAGGCATGGCGTGATCCTCGACGGCATTCGAAAGCTCGGCCGGCGCAGCCTCGTCGTCGTCGCCGAGCATGGCCGCATCGCCCGTTTCGGAGCCGGCCTGCTGCGCGCCGTGATCGCGCCGCCCGCGCGGCCCGGGCGCGTGGTCCAGGAGGTCTACGACGTCGGCGTGCTCTCGCTCGTGATCGTCTGCATCTCGGGAGCCGCCGTCGGCATGGTCCTCGGCCTGCAGGGGTACAACACGCTGATCCGCTTCGGCGCCGAAGAGTCGCTCGGAGCCGTCGTCGGGCTCTCGCTCGTTCGCGAGCTCGGGCCGGTGCTGACCGGGCTGCTCGTGACCGGGCGCGCCGGCTCGGCGATGGCGGCCGAGATCGCGAGCATGGTCGCCACCGAGCAGCTCGACGGCCTGCGCATGATGTCGATCGACCCGGTGCACCTGGTCGCGATGCCCAAGGCCGTCGCGATGACGCTCGCCATGCCGCTGCTCGCGACCCTGTTCACGGTGTGCGGAATCTTCGGCGGCTACGTCGCAGGCGTGCGCATCCTCGGCGTCGACTCCGGAACCTACTTCTCGAGCCTCGAGAACGCGGTCGACTTCAGCGACGACGTCTCGGGAAGCCTTCTCAAGGCCGCGATCTTCGGGATCATCGTCGGCCTCATCGCGACCTATCGGGGCTACACGAGCGCCCCGACGTCCGCGGGCGTGAGCGCGTCGACCACGGGGACGGTCGTGGTCGCGTCCGTCACGATCCTGATCTCCGACTACTTCATCACCGCGCTCTGGGGGGTGTAGCGTCCATGCAGCCGTCGCCGTCCCGCGATCTCGCCGTCGGCCTGTTCGTCCTCGCCGGCCTGTGTGCCGTGGCGTGGCTCTCCGTCCGCGTGGGCGGCCTCACGATCGGGGACTCCGACCGCATGCAGCTCCACGCCGCGTTCGACCAGATTGGGGCTCTCAAGCCCCGAGCCCCGGTCGTGATCGCCGGGGTGAAGATCGGACAGGTGAAGGAAATCGCGCTCGGCAGCGACCTGCGGGCGCACGTCACGCTCGCGGTCGACGGGAACCTCAAGCTCCCGGACGATACGACCGCTTCGATCAGAACGTCGGGGTTGCTGGGAGACCAGTTCGTCGCCCTCGAGCCCGGCGCGTCGGAACAGGACCTCGCATCGGGCGCTACGATCGCCTTCACGCAGAACGCGTTGTCGATCGAGAGCCTGATCTCGAAGTTCGCGACGAATCTCGGGAACGGAGGACAGAAATGACGCTGCGCAACCCGCAGGCCGCCACCCTCGCCGCGCGCGGCCTCGCGCTCGCGGCGGGCCTCGTGCTGGCGATCCTGTCGCTCCCCGCGCACGCGGACCCGCCCGCAGCCGGCTCCGAAGACGACCCGTGGGAGCCGTTCAACCGCGGCGTGTTCTGGTTCAACGACCAGCTCGACGGCTACGTCGTCGAGCCCGTCGCCCGCGGCTGGGACTTCGTGATGCCCAAGGACGTCCAGACCTGGATCGACAACTTCTTCGACAACGTCCACGCGCCGATCGACGGCGTGAACGCGCTCCTGCAGGGCAAGCCGCGCGACGCAGGCGTGGCCTTCGGGCGATTCCTCTTCAACTCGACGGTCGGGTTCGCCGGCTTCTTCGATCCGGCGGCCTCCGAGCTCGGCCTCGACGAGGTCCGCGAGGACTTCGGCCAGACGCTCGCCGTGTGGGGGCTCGGCTCGGGCCCCTATCTCGTTCTGCCCGTCCTCGGCCCGTCGTCGCCCCGGGAGACCGCCGGTCTCGTTGGAGACGGCGCCATGGCCGCGTACACCTGGTTCATCCCCTGGGCGGCCACGTTCAGCTCGCGCGGCGTCGACGTCGTCAACACCCGCTCGCGCCTGCTCCAGCAGATCGAGGACTCGAAGAAGTCGTCGTTCGACTATTACGTTTTCGTTCGGAACGCCTACCTTCAGTACCGTCGAAATCTGATCCAGGACAAGAAGGCCGGTGAGAGCGGGTTCTATGATGACCTCTACGAAGTGGTTCCGGGCAACTAGCGCACTGCTCGCGGGCGTCGCGATCGTCGTCGCGGCGTCCGTTGCGCGCGCCGACGACGGCTCCGCACCGGCGCGCCGGGTCGTGGAATCGACGTCCGAGCAGGTACTGGCGGTCCTGCGCGACAAGGCCGTCCCGGTCGACCGGCGGCTCGAGGAGCTGCAGCAGATCGCCTATCAGCGCTTCGACTTCCCGACCATCGGCCGGCTGGTGCTCGCGCGCGGCTGGAACCAGCTCTCGCCCGATCAGCAGAAGGCGTTCCTCGAGGATTTCAAGCGGCATCTCTCGCTCGACTACGGGCGCCGAATCGATTCGTACACCAACCAGACCGTGACGGTCGTCGGCGACCGCGCGGAGCCCAACGGCGACGCGACGGTGAAGACACAGGTGAACGGCAGCGGCACGAACCCGGTGGCCGTCGACTACCGCCTCCGGAAGATCGACGGCGAGTGGCGCGTCATCGACATCATCGTCGAGGGCGTGAGCCTGGTCTCGAGCTACCGGTCGCAGTTCCAGGAGATCATGGCGAGCGGCGGTCCGACGCGGCTGCTGCAGGTCCTGCGCGAGAAGAACGAGCAGGCCGCGAGCACGCGCGCCAGCGCGGGCTGAGCGACGCACGCCGCAGCCGGCGCGCGCGTCAGTCGCGCGCCTCGGCCCGTGACGGCGGATCTTCGTCGAGCGGCCGGTCCTGCGCCGCGGCGCGCTCCCCGCGCCGGTACAGCGTGCGCCGATTGATGCCGAGGATCCGCGCCGCCTGCACCTTGTTGCCGCGGACCAGCTTCAGGATCTCGGCGATGTAGAGCTCTTCGAGCTGGTGCAGTGAGAGACGCCGCTGCACCGCCGCCCGGACGAGAGCGCCCGGAGACGCGAGCGACGAGTCGTCGGCCGCCTCTTCGCCGCGCGGCAGCGGGAGATCGGCGGGACCGATCTCCTCCGCGTCCGTCAGCGCCAGCGCGCGCTCGATGAGGTTCTCGAGCTCGCGCGCGTTGCCCTCCCAGCGCTGGCGCAGCAGGTGCTCCATGGCGGCGCGCGAGAGGCTCCGGCGCGTGCTCCGCCCGTGCTTTCGCAGGAAGAACTCCGCGAGCGCCGGGATGTCGTCGGGCCGCTCGCGAAGCGGCGGGATGTGGATCGGAATCACGTTGAGCCGATAGTAGAGGTCCCTGCGGAAGCGCCCCGCGTCCATCTCCGCCCGCAGGTCCTTGTTCGTCGCCGCGACGATCCGCACGTCGACGCGCACCGAGCTCGTGCCGCCGACCGGCCGGATTTCGCGGTCCTGCAGGACGCGCAGGATCTTGCCCTGGAGGCCGAGCCCCATGTCGCCGATCTCGTCGAGGAACAGGGTTCCGCCTTCCGCCTTCTCGAACAGTCCGTGCTTGCTCGCGACGGCGCCCGTGAACGCGCCGCGCACGTGCCCGAACAGCTCGCTCTCGAGGAGCCCCTCCGGAATCGCCGTGCAGTTGACGGGAACGAAGGGCTGCGCGGCCCGCGCGCCCGAGAAGTGGATCGTTCGCGCGACGAGCTCCTTGCCCGTTCCGCTCTCGCCCGTGATCAGCACGCTGCTGCGGTTGTCGGCGATGCGGCGAATCAGCGCGAAGATCTCGCGCATCGCCTGGCTGCGGCCGATCAGATCGCCGAATGCGCCGGTCTGATCGACGGCGGCCCGCAGGCGCCGGTTCTCGATCTCGAGCTCGCGGTGCTCGAAGGCCCGCTCGAGAACGACCATCACCTCGTCGCGCTTGAAGGGCTTCGGGATGTAGTCGAAGGCGCCTGCCCGCATGGCCGCGACCGCGGAATCGATACTGCCGAACGCAGTCATCAGGACGACCGGCGTGTCCGGGCGCAGCTCGCGGATCTCCCCCAGCAGCTCGATCCCGTCCCGCCCCGGCATCCGGATGTCCGAGAGGACGACGTCGAACTCGTTCTCCTTGAGGGCCTCGAGCGCGGCAGCAGCCGACGCGGCGGCGCGGGAGCGGATTCCGGCCGACTCGAGCATCGAGACCATCATCTCGCGCATCGCGTTGTCGTCGTCGACGACGAGGATGGAGCGCACGGCGTACCTCCTGCCGCTGGCAGTAGCAGAACCCGTGCCAGCTCCCGTGCGCTGTACCGCGCGATGAGGAGCAAAATCGCGCCTCTTTGTCACGAAATGAGACTCTAGTTCACACTTCGGGCGGTGTCATCCTGGGACGAGTCGGCAGAACGATACGGAATTCCGTCCCGACTCCCGGGGTGCTCGCGGCGTCGATGGTGCCCTCGTGCTCGAGGACGATCCCGTGCGCCACGACGAGGCCGAGACCGCTTCCCTGGCCGGCCGGCTTCGTGGTGTAGAAGGGCTCGAAGATGTGGCCGAGCGCCTGCGGCTCGATGCCGACCCCCGTGTCCGCGATGCGGATCTCGACCTCCTGCTCGCCGTGCGGCGCGAGCGCAACGCGCAGCGCGCCGCCCGTCGGCATCGCGTCCACCGCGTTCAGGAACAGGTTGAGAAAGAGCTGCTGGAGCTTCTCGCCGTCGGCGACCACCGCCGGCACCGGCCGCAGGTCGGTCTCGACGGTGATGCCGCGGCGCCGGAGCTTCTCGGCCAGGAACGAGAGCGTGTTCTCGATGAGCGGCGCGAGGTCGAGCGGCGCCCGCGCGAGCTCGCGCGGGCGCGCGCTCGCGAGCAGCGCCTGGATGATCCGTGAGATCCGGTCGATCTGCTCGCGGATCGTCTGCAACCGCCAGCGCTCGCGCTCGTCGGTCGCGGTCGCTTCGAGCAGGTCTGCGTGGCCCTGGATGACGCTCATCGGCGTTCCGATCTCGTGCGCGAGCCCGGCGACCAGCGTCGCCACCGACGCGAGCTGCTCCGCCGCGCGCGCGCGACTCGTCGTCTTGCGCAGCTCGACCTGCTGCTCCTCGATCTCGCGTGCGAGGTCGCGCCCGTGCTCGGCGAGCTGGCGGTTCATCACCTCGAGCTCGCGCTGGCTGCGCTCCATGTACGCCTCCATCGCGAGCTGGGCATCGAGCATGAGCGTGCGCTGGAGCGCGACGAGCGCGCGCTCCGCGGCGGCGCGGTCGTCCGGGTACGCCTCGCAGACCATCGGAACCAGCATCGAGAAGTAGAGCGCGTAGGCTCCGAGGTACCAGCGCGGCGCGACGCCGACGCGCTCGTGCGTCACTCCGATGCGCAGCCGCTCCTCGGCGTATCGCGGGTCGGTCGTGTCTTCGGTGAGGCCGAGCAGGTAGGCACGCTGCTTCTCGAGAAGGCGCTCCCGCACGCCGGGCCGCGCGAGCAGCGCCCGCGTCGGCGCGAAGGCGTCGAGGTGCCGGTAGAAGGCCGTCACCAGCGCATCCGCGTTGCGCTCGATCACCGGGCGCAGCGCCGCGAGGGCCCGAACGTCGTCGGCCCCGAGCCCGAGGAAGGCGAGCCGCAGCTCGAGATCGTCGTTCGCGCTCACTCGGCTCTCCCGGCGCTTCGCTGCGCCGCTCGCCGCGCGTCTTCATCGCCGCCGCCGGCGAGCGCGCGGATCGATCCGGCCCCGACGACCCCGTCGAAGCCGCCGCGGATCTCGCGCCGCGCCGCCCGCACGCGCTCGGCGAGCGTTCCCGCCGGCGCCCCGGGCGCCGCGAGCGCCTCGACGAGCGGGAAGGCCTCGCCTCCCGTCTCCAGCGTCTCGATCGCGCGCCCCGACACCCAGCGCGCGCACGCCTCGAGGCGCCGCAACACTGTGTACGCGCCGATCAGCCGTTCCGCGGCCGGCCCGGGCGCCGCCGCGCGCAGGAGCGCCGCGTTGCCCGGGATTGGCGGGCGGGCCACCTGCGCGCCGCGCTCGAGCATCGCCCCCGCTGCGAGGAAATCGACGTCCATGAGACCGCCCGCACCCGTCTTGAAGGCGATCCGCCCGCCGTCGTCGTTCGCGCGCTGCTCCTCGACCTTGCGCCGCATGTCCGCCACCTCGGCCCACGGCGCGTGTCGCCCCGCAACGGCGCCCTGCGCGGCGGCGAGAACGGGAGCGGCGCGCGCGACGTCGCCTGCGACCGCGCGGGCGCGCATCAGCGCGAGGTGCTCCCAGGTCTGCGCCTCGTCGCGCTGATAGCGCGCGAACGAATCGAGCGTCGTCACGAGGACTCCCTGGCTTCCCGAGGGCCGCAGGCGGCTGTCGACGGCGTACGCCACTCCGGCGCCGGTCCGCGTCGTCAGATACGCGATCAGACGCTGCGCGACGCGCGACGCCAGCGCCACGGCGTCGACGCCACCCTCGCACAGGAAGATGAGGTCGAGGTCCGAGTGGATCGTGAACTCCCGGCCGCCGATCTTGCCCATCCCGAGCACGGAGAGCGCGGCGCCGGAGGCGTTCGCGCCGAGGCTCGACTGCGCGCGCGCCAGCGTCTCGCCGAGGATCGCCTCGGCGAGGCGCGAGAGGAAGAACGAGAATTCGTCGAACGACGCGAGGCCGGCGAGCTCGAGCACGACGGCGTAGAGCGTCTCGTCGCGGCGCAGCAGGCGCAGCGCGTCGAGGGCGGCTTCGAGATCGGCCGGCGCCTCGGCGGCGGCGGCAGCGAGCTCGTCGCCGCGCGCCCGAAGCGACTCCGGGCCGGCGGCGGCGATTCGCTCGAGCAAGAGCGGCCGGTGCGCGAGATGGCGCGCCGCCTCGAGCTGCGTGACGATCGCGCGCGCGAGCCCGAGCAGCCGGGGGCCCGCGAGCGCCGCCGCAGCCGCGTCGCCGCCGCGCCGCGCGACGAACGGGTCGGCGACGAGATGCACGCGCGGCTCGAGCACCGATCCCGCGACCGCTTCGCGAAGGCGCGCTTCGAGCGGCGCGCTCACCCCTCTCCTCCCAGGACCAGCGCATCGAAATGCAGGCGAACGGCGCCGCGACACGTCGTCCAGTCCTCGATCAGGTGCGCCCTCGCCCGCTCGCCTTCGAGATCGGCGTAGCCCATCCGGCGCGCGAGAGCCAGCTGCTCGTCGGGCTCCCGCGGAAACCGCTGCGTCTGGCGCTCCTCGACCATCTGGATCGCGTGCTCAGCGCGACGCAGCCACGTGTAGGCGCGCGCGAGCTCCTCGCCCGCGCTCTCCGGGAGCAGCCGCTCGCGCACCAGCCGATCGAGCGCGTCGAGGACGTTGCCGGTGCGGATCGATGGATGCCGGCCGCCGTGGAAGAGCTGGAGCGCCTGCACGAGGAACTCGACGTCGCGGATGCCGCCCGGCCCCTCCTTGAGCTCGAACTCGAGATCGCGCCCGGCCCTGCGTCGCTCGTCCTCGATTCGGAGCTTCATCGCGCGAACGGCGCGCGGAACCGACGGATCGATGAGCCGGCGGTAGACGAACGGGACGACGCCGTCGACGAATGCGCGCGCAGGCGCGGGAGGCCCGGCGACGGGACGCAGGCGAATCAGCATCTGCCGCTCCCAGTCGTGCCCGAGCGCCTCGTAGTAGCCGAGCGCGGCGTCGACCGTGTTGACGAGCGGGCCCTGCGCGCCGTCCGGGCGCAGATCGAGGTCGACGCGATACGCGAAGCCGTCGCTCTCCGGCTTCTCGAGCCCCGCCTTGAGGACGCGAACCAGCCGGCAGACCTCCGCGTGCCGCGCCCCGTCCCCGGCGCCGGGCGACTCGTCGTAGACGAAGAGCAGATCG
This sequence comes from Myxococcota bacterium, assembly GCA_041912475.1. GTDB lineage: Bacteria > Myxococcota_A > UBA9160 > UBA9160 > UBA9160 > MYXO. The sequence continues at coordinate 9,798 of JAYRMX010000148.1, read as the reverse complement.
ACGTCCGACGAGAAGTTGAGCTCGCGACCGCCGAGCTTGCCGAGCGCGAGCAGGCTCGGCGGGGCGGCGCCGGTGGTCTCGGCCGCGCAGATGAGCCCGGCCGCGAGGCACGCGTCGGCGAGGTCCGAAAGCTCGCGCAGTCCTTCGCCGACCGGCCTTCCCGCGAGGTCCCTCGCCGCGATGCGCAGGAGCCCCCGGTACTTCGTCTCGCGGATCGAGCTCCACGCGGCCTCGGGAACGTGCGGCGGCGCAGGCGGCGGATCGCCGGCCAGCTCGTCGGCGAGATGCGGGCCGCGCAGCAGCACTCGCGCGAGGACGTTGCTCGATCCGAGCAGCCGCGGCAGCCAGCGTACGCGCTCGAAGTCGAGCGGCGGGAGGCCCTCCTCGCCACGCGCGTGCGCGAGCTCGCGAAGCACGCGTGCGCCAAAGCCCGGGCGCGCGGAACGCAGCAGCTCGGGGAGCCAGCGAGCGCGCGAGGGCACGAGCGCGGGATCGGCTGCGGCGCCCGAGAGCGCGTCCGCGTCCTGCGCAGGATCCGCGACGCCCAGCAGCGCGAGCGCCTCTCGAAGGCGGTCTGCACGATCGATCTGCTCCGAAACCGTTCGAACGAAGGCATCCACTTCGTCACGTCCCCGCGCGCGGCGTCTTGGCCGCCCCCGGTCCGGGAGATCGACCGGAGCCTCGCACCGACGCCCGCGCTCCGGCGAGATCCTCGCTCGCTCTCCTAGCAGATCGGCGGGTCGTCGCGCACCGAGGGAGACCCGGTGTCACGAACGGCGGGCCGCTCGGGGCAGCGATCGTCGTCGAGGACGAGCCGCTCTGCAGGCCCCTCGAGGTCTTCGAACTCGCCCCGCCGCGCGGCGCGAACGACCAGCCACAACAGGACGCACGCGAGCAGCAGCGTCGCCGGGACCGTGATTCCGAGAAAGCTCACCGGCCCGGCCTGAAGCGCAGCAGCCGGACCGCGTTGCCCGTGACGGCGAGCGACGAGAGGCTCATCGCGATCGCGGCCGCGAGCGGCGTGAGCAGGCCGAACGCCGCGAGCGGAACCGCGACGGCGTTGTAGCCGAGCGCCACGACGAGATTCTCCCGGATGCGCCGCAGCATGCTGCGCGAGAGCGAGAGCGCGTCGGCCACGGCGCCAAGCCGCGGGCTTCGGAGGACGGCGTCGGCCGCATGGATCGCGACGTCGGCGCCGCGCGCGAACGCCATGCCCGCCTCGCCCGCAGCCAGCGCCGCGGCGTCGTTCACACCGTCGCCGACCATGAGCACGCGCCGCCCGGCGGCCCTGCGCTCGGCCACTCGATCGACCTTCTCCTCGGGCGTCACGGCCGCGCTCCAGTCCTCGATCCCGGTCCGTCCCGCCGCGAGCCGCACCGCTCCCTCGTGATCTCCGCTCACGAGCGCAACGTCGACGCCGAGGCGGCGCAGGCGGGACACCGCCTCGGCCGCATCCTCACGCAGCGCGTCCGACAGCACGAGAACACCGAGAACGCGAACGCCGCGTGCGACGAACGCGACCGAAGCGCCGCGCTCGGCCGCCTTCGCCGCGGCCTCGGCGAGATCCGGCGGTACGCCGAGGCCACGCTCGCGCAGGAGCACCTCGGAGCCCACCAGAACGCGCGCCTCTCCCTCGCCGGCTTCGACCCCCCGGCCCGGCAGGGCACGGCGCGGCGAGAGATTCTCGAGCGCAAGGCTGCGAGCGCGCGCCGCATCGGCCAGCGTGCGCGCGAGCGGATGGAGCGACGCGCCCTCGGCCGACGCGGCGATCGCGAGCAGCTCCGACTCGTCCACCCCCGCCGCGCCGCGCGCCTCGAGCAGCGCGAGACGGCCCTGCGTGAGCGTTCCGGTCTTGTCGAGCAGGACCGTGTCGACCCGCGCGCAGCGCTCGAGCGCCTCGCCGCTCTTGAACAGGACGCCGAAGTTCGCCGCGCGGCCAAGGGCCGCCGCGAGTGCCGCGGGCGTTGCGAGGCCGAGCGCGCACGGGCACGCCACGATGAGCACCGCCGCCGCCGCGAGCGCGGCGTCGAGCGCGCTCGCCCCCGCGAGCGCCTGTCCCGCGGCGGTGCACGCCGCCGCGGCGATCACGGCCGGCGCGAAGACCCGCGCGACGCGGTCCGCGATTCGCTGCACGTGCGGGCGCTCGGCCTGCGCGCGCTCGAGGAGCGCCGCGATGCGCGCGAGCGTTCCGCCGCGCGCCGGCGCCGTCACCTCGACGCGCACCTCGGCGAGCACGTTCCGCGTGGCGCCGATCACCGCATCGCCCGGCGACCGCACGCGCGTTCTCGACTCGCCACTCACCAGCGACTCGTCCACCTCCGTCACGCCTTCGCGCACTACGCCGTCGGTCGGGAACGCCTCGCCCGGAGCGACGATCACCGCGTCGCCCGCGCAGAGCGATTCCGCCGGCACCTCTTCGAGCCCGTCCGGCGTCACGCGGCGCGCCTTGGCCGGCAGGAGCGCCACCAGCCGCTCGACCGCGCCCGTCGCGCGAAGCCGGGCGCTTCGTTCGAGCGTGCGGCCGAGCAGGACCAGGAACACGATCATCGCGGCGGAGTCCGCGAAGACGTGCCGCACGTCGAGCACGGTCGCGACGACGCTCCCGGCGAGCGCGACGCTCATGCCGAGCACGACGGGGACGTCGAACGGGAGCTCTCCGCGCTTCACGCCGTTCCACGCCCCGCGCCAGAAGGGAGCCGCACACCACGCCACCGACGGCACCGAGAGCGCGATCGAGAGCCAGCGCAGCGCGCGGCGCGTCCCGGCCTCCATGACGCCGCCGTCCGCGAGGTAGAGCGCGAGCGCGATCATCATCACGTTGCCCGCGAGGAAGGACGCCACGAGCAGGCGGACCTGCGCCTCGCGCGCCTCGGTCCGCGCCGGCCGATCGAGCGCGTCGGGGTCGTACGGGATCGCCGTGTAGCCGAGGGCCTCGACCGCGCCGACCAGCGCGTCGGCGTCCGTCCGCGACGGATCGAACCGGACCAGCGCGCGGTGGGTCGCGAAGCTGACCGACGCCGCGACGACTCCCGGCGCCTCTTCGAGGGCGCGCTCGACCCTTCCCACACAGCCCGCACAGCGAAGGCCGTCGAGGAACAGACCCGTCTCGCACACGGTCGCGCCGGCTTCGGAGCTCATCCGGGCCCCCGGATCGCGATGCGGCGCTCGGCGCGCGCGCCGTCGCGCTCCGCGCGGACGACGAGATTCCAGCGGCCGGCGCGCGGGAGCGGCACGTGGCCGGTGAAGCCGGCGTCCGCGCGGTCGAGCTCGATCTCCTCGTCGAGCCCTCCCTCCGCCGGCCGCTCGCGTGCGACGAGCACGCGGTCGGCGACGAGCGGCGTACCGCGGGCGTCCTCGAGGACGGCCTCGACCGCGACGCCGCCGGCGTCGGGCCTCGTCACGACCGCGAGGCGCCAGCCATTCGCGTCGGCGCGCGCCCGCGCACGCAGCGCATCGGCGATGTCCGGCTCGGCCGCGTACGCGTCGGAGACGAGGAGCGGGTCGCGATGCTCGATCGAGACGAACAGGAACGCGATGCTGATCGCGATCATCGCCGCCAGCGCTCCCGCGAGCAGGAGCGGCCACGGCTCGAGCCGCCGGCGTTCATTCGCCACCCATCGCTCCTCCCCCGCCCGGCGCGGGAACGAAGGTGGCCTCTCGCGCGACCCGCCGCGCGGGATCCGCCTCCTGCTCGAGAACGAATCGAAGGTGCGCCGGCGACGACGGCGGCGCCGCTGCGAGAACGAACACGCGCGCCTCGACGCTGCTGGTCGCCGGAACCGCGAGCGGGTTCATCCCGGCCACGAGCTCGAAGCCCTCGGGCGCCTCGAGCGAGAGCCGGTAGCGGTGGTCCGCCCGGTCGCGGTTCTGGATGCGGAGCGTGTAGGCGTTCCCGACCCGCCCGTCGGCGGCGGCCATCGCGAGGCTCGACACGTTGTGCGCCACCTGCAGATCGAGCGGCTGGCGGCCCGCCAGCGCGGCGCCGAACGCGAAGAAGGTGGCGGCGAGCAGCGATGCGTAGATCACCACGCGCGGCCGCACGAGCCGCACCTTCCGCAGCCGCTCGAGGCCGACGAGCGAGCGGTACGCGATCAGCCCGCGCGGGCGCCCCACGCGCGCCATCACGCCGTCGCACGCGTCCATGCAGTGCGTGCAGGCGATGCACTCGTACTGGAGACCGTTGCGGATGTCGATGCCGGTGGGGCACACCGCGACGCACAGACCGCAATCGACGCAGTCGCCGCGTCCCGCCGCACGCTTTCCGCGGGGCTCGCCGCGCAGCGCGTCGTAGCCCACGACTAGCGTGTCCCGGTCGAAGAGCACGCCCTGGAACCGCGCGTACGGGCAGATGAGCTTGCAGAACGTCTGCCGGACCCAGGCGAGGTCGAGGTAGACGAGAACGCTGGTCGCAACGAGGAAGCCTGCGACGGTCGGCGAGAGCGCTCCCGCCCGCACCTCGTCCAGCATCGCGTACGGCGACACGAAGTACGCGACGAGATGGAACCCGAGGACGAACGACAGCGCGAGCCACACGGCATGCGTCGCAATCCTGCGGGCGGGCGCGACCCGCGCCGGCGGGCCGGTCCGGCTCCAGCCCTCGATGCGGCGCGCGACCAGCGAGAAGACGTCGGTGAGCACCGTCTGCGGGCAGGCCCAGCCGCACCACAGGCGACCGGCGAGCGCCGTGAAGAAGAACAGCGCGAGCGCGAGCGCCGCGAGGATCAGCCACAGGAAGTAGAGCTCCTGCGGAAAGATCACGAGCCCGAAGACGTGGAACTTGCGGCCCGGAACGTCGAGCAGCACGAGCGGCTCGCCGCCGACGCGGATCCACGGAACGACGAGGAGGATCGCGATCAGGATTCCGTCGGCCGCCCACCGAAGCCGCCGAAACCGGCCGCCAACGGGCCGCGGGCCGCCGTCGGCGCTCACGAGCCGGGCTTCCCCACCGCCGGCGCCCCGGGCGCGCCGACGCCCGGCTCGTTCGAGCGCGGCAGCGTCCGCACGTAGGCGAGCACCTTCCAGATCTTCTCGGCGCCGAGCTGCGACTTCCACGCGGGCATGCCGCCGGGCCGGCCCTCCGAAACGGTCTCGAAGAGCGCAGCGTCGCCGTCCCCGTACTTCCAGTACGGATCGACGAGGCTCGGCCCCACCAGCCCCGAGCCGTCGGGCTTGTGACACGCGGCGCAGATCTGCACGAACACCTGCTTCCCTTCGGCGATTGCCGCGGCGTTTCCCGCATACGGATTGGCCGCGGGCAGCTCCGCCTTCGCCGCCTCCGTCTGCGTTCTCGCTGCGGCGACCTCGGCCTCGTACTGGCCCTTCGCCGACCAGCCCGTCGCGGTGTAGTAGATCAGGTACACGATCGCGAAGACGATCGTTCCGAGAAAGGCGGCATTGAACCAGCCCGGGATCGGATTGTCCTCCTCCGCGATCCCGTCGGTCCCGTCGATGCGTTCGCCCGGAAGCTCCGCCACCTCGTCCGGCGCTGCGGGTCTCTTCGCGTCGGTCACGCCTCGTCCTCCTCGAGCATCGTCCGTGCCGGCTCTTCGAGCCGCGAGCGCCGCGCCGGATTCGCGACGTAGATCGCGATCGCGAGCAGCGCGATCGCGAGCAGCGCGAGCCGGCCGAGCTTGTAGAGCGCCACCCACTCCATCAGCGCGCGCCTCCGGCCGTCGCGACCGGCGCTCCGCCCGCTGCGAGCGCGCGGCCGAGCTGCTGCAGGTAGGCGATCACCGCGATCGCCTCGCTCCGGGCCTCGGTTTCGGAGAGCGGCGTTCCGCTGGCCCGCAGGCCGTCGGCGACCTTCCGCATCTGCTCGAGCAGGTCTGCTTCGGCGTTCGCGATCTCGGCATCCGAGTACGGCGCGCCGAGCCGCCGGAGCACCTCGAGCTTGCGCCGTGTCGTCGACGTGTCGAGCGGTGTCTGCTCGAGAAAGGCGAACGCCGGCATGTTCGACCGCGCTTCGATCTCGCGCGGGTCGCGCAGGTGGATCCAGTGCCACGAATCCGGGTACTTCCCGCCCACGCGCGCGAGGTCCGGCCCCGTCCGGCGCGAACCGAACTGGAACGGGCGGTCGTAGATCGACTCGCCGGCGAGCGAGTACGCGCCGTAGCGGTCGGTCTCGGTCTTGAACGGGCGCACCTGCTGGCTGTGGCACGTGTAGCAGCCCTCGCGCACGTAGATGTCGCGGCCCTCCTGCTCGAGCGCCGTGTAGGGCCGGACGCCCGGAATCGGCGTGATCGTGCTCTGCAGGAAATACGGCGGGATCAGCAGCACGAGGCCGCCGATCGTGACGACCACGAACGCCAGGACCGCGAGCGTGAGCTGCCGGGCCTCGAGCCTGCGATGCCATTCCCACGCCATGTCAGCGCCCCGCCGCGGCCTGCGCCGGAGCGATCCGCACGCGCTGCGCCGGGACCTCCGGGCTCCCCTGCGCGATCGTCCGCAGCACGTTCACGAACATCAGCACGACTCCGGTCAGGAAGACCGCGCCGCCCACGGCGCGGATCACGTCGTAGATGCGGATCGCGGTGACGGTTTCGATGAAGGTGTAGGAGAGGCTCCCGTCCGGGTTCACCGCGCGCCACATGAGGCCCTGCGTGACGCCGCTCACCCACATCGGCGTCACGTACAGCACGATGCCGAGCGTTGCGAGCCAGAAGTGCGCTTCGGCGAGACGAACGCTCCACAGCGTCGTGTGCCACAGGCGCGGCACCATGTAGTAGAGCGTCGCGAAGCACGTGAGCGCCACCCAGCCGAGCGCGCCCGAGTGGACGTGTCCGATCGTCCAGTTCGTGAAGTGCGAGAGCGAGTTCACGGTCTTCACCGCCATCATCGGCCCCTCGAACGTGCTCATGCCGTAGAACGTGAGCCCGACGACGAACATCTTGAGGAGGGGATCGGTCCGCACGCGGTCCCACGCGCCGCGCAGCGTGAGGAAGCCGTTCAGCATTCCGCCCCACGACGGAAGGATCAACATGACCGAGAACGCGGTGCCGAGCGACTGCGCCCAGTCCGGAAGCGGCGAGTAGATCAGATGGTGAGGCCCCGCCCAGATGTACAGGAAGATGAGCGACCAGAAGTGCAGGATCGACAGCCGGTGCGAGTAGATCGGGCGGCCGACCTGCTTCGGGAGGAAGTAGTACATGAGGCCGAGGATCGGCACGGTGAGAACGAAGCCGACTGCGTTGTGCCCGTACCACCACTGGATGTTCGCGTCGTGGACGCCCGAGTAGATCGAGTACGACTTGAACGCGCTCACCGGAAACTCGAGATTGTTGAAGACGTACAGCATCGCGACGGTGAGGATCGTCGACATCCAGAACCAGAGCGCGACGTACATGGGGCGAACGCGCCGGCGCGCGATCGTCCCGAAAAAGTTGACGCCGTAGACGACCCACATCACGACGACGGCGAGGTCGAGCGGCCACTCGAGCTCCGCGTACTCCTTCGACGTCGTCTTGCCGAGCGCGAGCGTGATCGCCGCCGCGACGATGGTGCCGTTCCAGAGCCACAGGTGGAGCCGGGAGAGCGCGTCGGAGAAGAGCCGAACGCGGCAAAGGCGCTGCACGGCGTAGTAGCTGCCGGCGAAGACGACGCCGAGCGTGAACCCGAAGATGACCGCGTTGGTGTGGATCGGCCGGATGCGTCCGAAGTGGAGCGGGCCGAGGTTGAGCCCCGGCCACACGAGGTCGAGCGCCGCGAGGAGGCCGACGAGCATCCCGACCAGGCCCCAGACGAGCGCCGAGAGAGCGAACCCCCGGACGACCGCCATGTCGTACTCGACCCGCTGCGCCGCGCTCGCCTGTTCCGCCACGAATCCCTCCCGCCCGGATCGTCACGATCCGGGCGGGCCGGTTGCAGGATCGGTGCCGGCCCAATCAGCGCGCTGACAGCCCTGTACGCGACGAGTGCGCCACTTTGCCACGATCCGCTGTGAGCTTCGTGCTCACCTCGGCTCAGGAGGCGGCAGCCGCTCGTGCCAGGACGGGAGCGGTTCGCGCCTCGTGCGGCAACGCGCCGCGATCCCGCAGGCGCCGCTTGATCTCGTCGAGCTCGTGCCGAGCGGCCTCGCGCCGGGCCTCCTCGCGGTAGCCACGCAGGGCAGGCTCGGCGCCCGCGCCGTCGATCTCGCGGACGAGCCGGCCCTCCTCGACGAGCCGCGCCACGTGCTCGCGAACGCCATCGAGCGCGCGCATCTCGTGCTCGACCGAGAGCCCCTCGAACGCCTCCTGGATGCGCCGCCGCGCCCTGGCGTTCGCGAGCGTCGCGAGCGTGCGGACCTTCTCGCGCTCGAGCGAGCGAATCTCGTCGCGGAAGCGGACGAGGTTCTCCTTGGCCGTCTCCGTCTCGGCCTGCATCGATTCGAGCTCGCGCTCGCTGCGCTCGAGGTCTTCGACGAGCGCCTGCTTGTGTGCGATCAGCACGAGCGCCGCGCCGTCGTCCTCGCGGCTCACCGCACGCGCCACGTCCGCCGAGAGCCGGCCGAGCTCCGCGCGCCGTTCGCGGATCTCGCCCTCGAGCCGGTTGCGCAGGTACAGGATTCCTGCGACCGCCTGCTTGAGCTCGGCGTACTGCGTTCGTCGCTCCTCGATCGCCTGGGCATAGACGGCCTCGGGGTGACCGCTCTCGCGCTCGCGCACCCAGAGCGAGAAGACCCCGGTCACGAGGCTCCGAAGCCGGGCCAGAAGGCCCCCGTGTCGCGCGCTCCGCATCGTCAGTCCTCTCCCTTTTCGCCGCCGCTCCAGTCCTCCGCCCGGAGGCCGAGCTCGCGGATCTTCTGCTGCAGGCTCTGGCGCACCATGCCGATCGCCTCGGCGGTGCGCGAGACGTTGCCGCCGTTCGCGCGCAGCGCGCGAAGCAGGTAGTCGCGCTCGAAGGCCTCGGTCGCGCGCCGCTTTGCCTCGGCAAAGCTCCCGCCCGCACCGGAAGGCACGGCCTCGGCCGCCGCCGGCGCGGCGTCCAGGCGCAAGTCCTCTTCGTCGATCACGTCGCGCGACGCGAGAACGGCGGCCTGCTCGATCACGTTGCGCAGCTCGCGCACGTTGCCCGGCCACGAATGCCGTGCGAGCCGCGCGAGCGCCGCGGCGCCCATGCGACGCCGCTCGCGGCCGAGCCGCGTCGCGAGCTGATCGAGGAAACGCTCGACCAGCGGCGCGATGTCCTCGGGCCGCTGCCGAAGCGGCGGAAGCGCGATCTCGACGACGCGCAGCCGGTAGTAGAGGTCCTCGCGGAAGCGGCCGCGCTTCACCTCCGCCTCGAGGTCGCGGTGCGTCGCCGCGACCACACGCACGTCCGCTTCGATCGTCTTCGTGCCGCCGACCCGCTCGAACGAGCGCTCCTGCAGCACGCGCAGCACCTTGGACTGCGTCTCGAGCGGCATATCACCGATTTCGTCGAGGAAGATCGTTCCGCCGTCCGCAGCCTCGAAGCGCCCGATCCGGCGCGCATCGGCCCCGGTGAACGCGCCCTTCTCGTGGCCGAAGAGCTCGCTCTCGACCAGCTCGCGGCTGATCGCCGCGCAGTTCACCGCGACGAACGGCCGGTCTCGCCGCGGGCTGCGGTGGTGCAGCGCCTGCGCGACGAGCTCCTTTCCGGTTCCGCTCTCGCCGCGAACGAGCACCGTGAGGTCCGTCTCGGCCACCTTCTGGATCGTCTCGAAGACTCTGCGCATCGCCGGACCCGAGCCGATCAGGCTCTCGAAGCCCACGTCGCGCCCGATCCGCTCGAGCAGCATCCGGTTCTCGCGGGCGAGCCGCGTTCGCTCGAGCGCGCGCTGCACGACGAGCCGCAGCTCGT
>JAYRMX010000147.1:0-7957 GCA_041912475.1 Myxococcota bacterium | reverse complement strand
GCTCTGGATCACGAGCCTGCAGGCCGAAGGGACGCGGATCCAGTTGAAGGGGATGAGCCTCGACACGGAGCTCATCGCCGAGTTCCTGAACCGCATCAACGACTCGCCGTATCTGAAGGACGTCGAGCTCAAGAGCACCGAGCTCGCCGAGGCCGGAGGCCTCAAGCTGAACAGCTTCCAGGTGACGGCGGTCCTCACGAACCCCGAAGCGAAGGCGGCGCAGGCCCCGGCGCCGGCGGCCGCCGCGGCTCCGGCGAAGCAGGGCTAGGGAGGGCGCGATGGAGCTCGGACTCGAGAAGTACCAGGCCAGCTTCGCGAAGGTGACGCGGCTCCCGCGGTCGCAGCGGATCGCGATCCTCGCGCTCCTCGCGGCCTCGGTCGCGGGGCTCTACGTCTACCTCTTCTACCTCCCCGCGCGCGAGACGCTCGAGCGGCTGGGCGCGCAGCAGCTCGAGCTGCAGCGGAAGCTGAGCGAGGTGCGATCGGTCGCGGCGAACCTGCCCGCGTTCCAGGCGCGGCTCGGCGAGCTCGAGACCGAGCTGAGGACGGCGCTGCGGCAGCTCCCGAACAGCAAAGAGCTCCCGGGCCTCCTGACGGACATCTCGAGCCGCGGCAAGAACGCGGGGCTCGAGTTCAAGGCGTTCCGCCCCAAGGACGAGGTGCCGCGGGAGTTCTACGCCGAGGTGCCGATCGAGATCGAGTTCACCGGCGGGTTCCACGAGATCGCGCGCTTCTTCGACGACGTCTCGAAGCTTCCGCGGATCGTGAACGTCGCCGACCTCAAGGTCGACATCGAGAAGGAGACGCCGCTCGGGACGCGCCTGCTCGTGAAGGGCAACGCGACGACGTTCCGCTTCCTCGAGCAGGGTGCGGCGCCGCCCCCGGCCGCCCCGGTGAGGCCGGCCCCCGCGCGCGCAAAGGGAGGTGACGTGTGATGCGGCGCATCTTCGGAATCGCGCTCGCCGGCGCGCTGCTCGCCGCGTGCGGCAACGAAGCGGCCGGGCCGAGCACGGCGGACTACGAAGCGGCGCGGGCGGCGAAGCTCGGCTCGGACGCGGCGCTGGCCGGCAAGGGGCCGAAGAAGCCGCCGGCGCCGGAGACGGCGACCGAGGGCAGGGTCGAGAAGGGCTACGCCTACGACCCGACCGGAAAGCGCGACCCCTTCCGCTCGTTCGTTCTCGAGGAGGCCGCCCGGCGCAACAAGGGCGAGCGCGGCCCGCTCGAGCAGTTCGAGGTCGGTCAGATCGCGCTGCAGGCGGTGGTGTGGGGAACGGACAAGCCGCGCGCGTTGGTGACGGACCCGCAGGGGCGCGGGTACATCGTGAAGGAAGGAACGCCCATCGGAAAGAACTCGGGCCTCGTGACGAAGATCGGCGACAGCACGCTGGTCGTTCGTGAGGTGTACGAGGACACGCTCGGCGGCCGGACCGAGAAGGACATCGAGATGCGCATTCGGCAGAGCCAGGGGGGGTGACGATGATGCGATCGACTCGAGACGGGTTCCATGGCCTTCGGCGTCGGGCACTCGGGCCGATGCTCGTCGCGGCGTGCCTCGCGACGGGAGCCGCCTCCGAGATCCCGCCCGCCGACGCGGGTTCGGACGTGGCGGCGCCGGCGCCCGAGGGCGGCGCGGACGAGGCGCGAATCCCGACCGTCGCTGCCGCGAAGCGGCTCCTCGGCGTCGAGGCCGACCGCGCCGAGCAGGGAGCCCTGTTGCGGCTTCGCGCGGATGGGAGGATCTCGGAGGTGCGGGCTTCCGTGCTCGACAACCCCGACCGCCTCGTCCTCGACCTTCCGGGTCTGCAGAGCGCGCTTGCGTCGAGGCGAATCGACGTGGGCTCGTCGCAGGCCGGGCGCGTTCGCGTCGGCCAGCACGACGCAATGGTTCGCGTCGTCGTCGACTCCGGCGGCGCCGATCGTCCGTTCGACGGCCACGTGCTCCTTCCGCGAGAGGACGGGCTGTGGGTCGGTCTCGGCAGCGAAGCGGCGCGCCTCGGCGCCGCTGACGGGATCGCGACCGCCGCGCCGAGTGGCGCCGACGGGCTCGCCGACACCGCCGTCTCCGAGCCGGCGACGCCGCAGCGCGACGCTGCACCGTCCATGCCGGCGCAGGAGCTCGCGCAGACTGCGCCCGCTGAGGACCGCGCGGAGTCCGCGCCGCCGCGCGACGTGGCGATCGCAGAAGCTCCGGCGCCCTCGCCGGTGATCGATGCCGCGCCGATGGCCGAGGCCGAGAGTGCGCCTCTCGCGCCGGCGCTTCCGCCGGTCGGGGCGCCGGCCGCACAGCCGCCGTCCGGCGATGCGACACCGCTCGGCGACACGACGGCCGCCCGCGAGTCTGCGCCTGCGGCCGCTGCCGCGGCGGCTCCCGCGATCTCCGCGGATCTCCCGGCGCCGCCGGCCGCGGCCGCGTCACCGACTGCTGCGGCGCCCGCCGCCGATCCCGCTCCGGCAGCGCCGCAGGGCGCGAAGCCGGAGGCCGCGCGCAGCGAAGCGCGCACCGCGAGCGTCCGCGTGCACGGCGTCGAGTACGATGCCCAGGCCGATCGAGATCGGCTCGTGATCGTTCAGGACGCGGTCGCGCCGTACTCGTTCCTTCGACCCGACGCCGAGACGCTCATCGTGAGCCTGCAGGACGCCGTGCTCGAGCCGGGCGCGACGGTCCGCGTGACGCCGCAGGAGCCGGGGCCCGTGTCGCTGGTGACGGCGCTGCAGATGCCGGGCGCGGCGACGCCCGAGGTCCGCATCGCGATCGCTCGCGCGCCGGGCGTCGAGCCCTCCGTCGCGCAGCAGGGACCGTTCCTCGTCCTCGACTTCCCGCGCCCGCCGCGGGCGCACGCTGCCGCGGCGGCGACGCCCGACCCCGAGCGCGCGGTCGAGGTCGCACACCGGGCTGCCGCAGCGGCGCGGCCGCCCGCGCCCGCGACGCCCGCGCAGCCTCCGGCGGCGGCGGGGTCGCCGACCGACCTGCTCAAGGAGGGCGGGCTCGTCGCCGGCAAGACGTACACCGGGCGGCGGATCTCGCTCGACTTCAAGGACGTCGAGATCGCCGACGTGCTGCGCCTCATCGCCGAGGTCTCGGACCTCAACGTGATCGCCGGCGACGAGGTGAAGGGCAACGTCACGATCCGCCTCACCGACGTGCCGTGGGACCAGGCGCTCGACGTGATCCTGCTGACCAAGGGCCTCGGCTACGTCCTCGTCGGCAACGTGCTGCGGATCGCGCCGCAGGACGTGCTCAAGACCGAAGAGGCCGCGCGGCTCGAGGAGCGGCGCGCGAAGGAGAAGCTCGAAGACCTCGTCGTCAAGATCCTGCCCGTCAACTACGCGAGCGTCGCCGAGGTCGAGACGATGGTGAAGAAGCTCCTCACCTCGCGCGGATCGGTGAACGTCGACAAGCGGACGAACACGCTCATCCTGAAGGACATCCCGAGCGTCGTCGACGAATCGATCGCGCTCGTGAAGGCCGTCGACTCGCCGACGCCGCAGGTCCTCATCGAATCGAAGATCGTCGAGGCGAAGCTCGACTTCTCGCGTGACCTCGGCGCCGTGTGGGGGATCGGCTCGAACCCGGACAACACCGTCGCCGGCTATGACGCGAAGGCGCCGCCGCCGGACAAGACGAACACCGGGACCAGCTTCCCGTTCCAGCAGCCGAACAACATCGTGGTTGCGAACCCGATCACGTCGACTGCGAACGGGCTGCTGAACCTCGGCGGCTACATCCTCGACGACCGCTTCAACCTGACGCTCCAGCTCCAGGCGGCCGAGAGCAACGGCGAGGGCAAGGTGATCTCGAGCCCGCGCGTCGTGACCCTCGACAACCGCGAGGCGAAGATCGAGCAGGGCGTGTCGATCCCGTTCCAGACGTTCGAGAACGGCGACGCGCAGCTCGAGTTCATCGACGCCGTGCTGAGCCTGCTCGTGACGCCGCACATCACGGCGGACCAGAGCATCATCATGAAGATCCAGGTGACGCGCAACGCGCCCGATCCGAGCGTGCCGACGCCGACCGGCTCGCCGGCGATCGCGAAGAACGAAGCGAGGACCGAGACGCTGGTGAAGAACGGGCAGACGCTGGTCCTGGGCGGGATCTACGTGATCGACCGCACCGAGACCGAGCAGCGCGTTCCCTACCTGTACCGCATCCCGATCCTCGGCAACGCGTTCAAGAACGATGCGATCCGGGACAAGCGCCGCGAGCTGCTGATCTTCGTGACGCCGCGGATCGTCGAGGCCGAAGTGGCGCACAACTGATCGAGACCGGACGGGTCCGCGCCCGCGAGCGCGGCGACCGGCGACGGGGGAGCCTCTCGGCTCCCCCGTTTGCCGTTATACTCGCGGCGACGTCCGGAGAAGGCGCCATTTCGTGCGCGGGAGGCCGACGTGGCGCACGCGCCGGGACAGCGGTCCGGCACGGTCTGGCTGGTCGGAATGATGGGATCGGGCAAGACGAGCGTCGGACACCGACTCGCCGAGCGGCTCGGCCGGCGTTTCGTCGACACCGACCGTGAGGTGGAGATGGCCGCCCGGGCGACGGTGAAGGAGATCTTCGAGCGCGAGGGCGAGGCGGGCTTCCGCACGCGCGAACGCGCGGCGATCGAGGCGGTCGCAGGGTCGGGCGCGGTGGTCTCTCTCGGCGGCGGCGCGGTGGCGCAGCCCGGCGTGGCCGAGACGCTCGCCGCGAGCGGGACGATCGTCTACCTGCGCGCGCGTCCCGAGACGCTGCTGCGAAGGGTCGGCGCCGCGCGCTCGCGGCCGCTCCTGCGCGGACTCTCGCGACCGGCTCGCCTCGAGCGGCTTCGCGGTCTGCTGGCGGAGCGGCAGGCGCACTACGAGCGGGCGGCGCTCGTGGTCGACACGGACGATGCGAACGTCGAGCAGGTGGCCGACGCGATCGTGCGACGGCTCGAAGGCGACGCGACGTGAGACGTGCAGGCGCTGCGGAGAGGCGGCGCGTCGTGGTCGCGCTCGGCGACCGCGCGTACCCGATCGAGATCGGCGCGGGAACGCTGCGCGAAGCCGGGCCCGCGATCGCCGAGCGTACGGGCGCCTCGCGCGCCGTGGTGGTCACCGAGCCCGCGGTCGGCCGCCGGTTCGCCGGCGCACTGCTCGCCGGAATGAAGGCGGCCGGCCTCTCGGTTTCGCGAATCGACGTGCCGAGCGGCGAGACGCACAAGAGCCTGCGGCAGGCGGGCCGGATCTACGAGGCGCTGGTCCGCAGCGGTGCCGACCGCCGCACGGCGATCGTCGCGCTCGGAGGCGGGAAGGTCGGCGACCTCGCGGGCTTCGTGGCCGCGACGTGGCTGCGCGGGGTGCCGTTCGTCCAGGTGCCGACGACGCTGCTCGCGATGGTCGATTCGAGCGTCGGCGGCAAGGTCGCCGTCAACCTCCCGCAGGGCAAGAATCTCGCCGGAGCGTTTCATCAGCCGCGGCTGGTCTGGATCGACGCGCTCGCGCTCGCGACGCTCCCGGCGCGCGAGCGCGCTGCCGGAATGGCCGAAATCGTGAAGGCTGCGGCGATCCTCGACGCGGATTTCTTCGCGCGGCTCGAGCGCGACGCCGAACGCGCGCTCGCCCTCGACATGGAGGCACTGCTCCCCGTGCTCGGGCGCGCGTGCGCGATCAAGGCGGACGTCGTCGCGAAGGACGAGCGCGAGTCCGGCCTTCGCATGCTGCTGAACTTCGGCCACACCGTGGGACACGCGATCGAGGCGCTGCAGCGCTATCGCGGGATCCTGCACGGCGAGGCCGTCGCGATCGGCATGGCGTGGGCGGCGAGACGTTCGGAAGAGCTCGGCCTCGCGCCCGCCGGAACCGCGGAACGGCTGCGCGACCTGCTCGCGCGCTGCGCCCTGCCTGCCGAGCTTCCGCCGCTTCCGAGAGGGGCTTATCTCGCGGCGGTTCGGGTCGATAAGAAGCGAGCGGACGCTCGCATCCGGTACGTCGTGTTGCGCGGGATCGGCAAGGCGGACACGGTCCCGCTCACGCCGGCGCAGATCCTTCCCCCGGGCGCGTTCCGGAGTGCGGTGCGCCGGCGAAGAGCGGGCCCTGGCCGGGACTGAGGAGGCGCGATGAGCCACGACGCGGAGGGCCGCGAGGGATCGGGCGCAGTGGCGAGCGCCGAACGCGCGCGGCGGGCCGGAGATCCGGCGCTCGCGGAGACTCTCGCCCGCGGCGCTCTCGGAACCGACGACGACGCGGCCGCACGAGCGGCGCTCGCCCTCGCGCTGCTCGACCAGGGTGAGGTCGAGGACGCGCGGCATGCGATCGAGACGCTGCTCGAGACGCTCCTCGGCGACGGCGCGCTGCAGGCCGGCGCCCCGTTCGAGTCGCATTGCACCGCCGGCCTCGTCAGCGACGGGACGGTGGCGGCTGCCACGGCCGCCACGCTCGAGCTCGTCGGAGAGCTCGACGACGACGGCTTCGAGCGCGCGATGGAGGAGGCCGAGGCGCAGCGCGAGCTCATGTTCGACGCCGACGCCGTCGCGCAGCAGGCGCTGCGCGAGGTGCCCGCCGAGCTTCCGGACGAGCTCCTGCCGTCCGCCGACTCGCCGTTCGCGACTCGGACGTTCGCCGATCTGCTCGAACGGCAGGGACACGAGGCGCAGGCGCACACGCTGAGGAGCAGCCTCGATCGTCGCGGCGCCGGCGCCGCAGAGGCTCACGAAGCGGGCCGCGCGGAGCAGGCGGCGCTCGCGCTCGCGACGCTCGAGCGCTGGCTCGAAAACCTGAGGAGGCCGACGGCATGAGCTTCGAGTCGATCCTGCGGACCATCGTCGACGAGTGCGGAGGCGGCCTCGGCGTCGCCCTCGTGGGCAGCGACGGCATCCCCATCGCGCAGGCGGCCCCGTCGCAGCGCCCGCAGGCTTTCGACGCCGACGACATGGCGGCGGCGGGGGTCGAGTTCGGCCGCATCCTCGACGAGATCCGCAAGGTGGCCGACGCTCTCGGCGGCGGCGCGGTCGGCGAAGCGGTCGTCTCCCTCGCTCGGTTCACGCTCGTCCTGCGGGTGGTCGACGCGGACAGCTTCCTCGTGCTCGCGCTGTCTCCGGATGGCAACCTCGGCCGGGCGCGCTATCTCGTCCGGCGGCATCTGCTCGCGCTCCGCGAGGAGATGTAGAGGGAGGCGCCATGCCCGACCCGCTTCGCATCCTCGTGGTGCACGGGCCGAATCTCAATCTCCTCGGATCGCGCGAGCCGGCGATCTACGGCAATGCGACGCTCGAAGAGATCAGCGCGGGCCTCTCGGCGGCCGCGAAGGCGGCGGGCGCTGAAACCGAGTTCTTCCAGTCGAACCACGAAGGCGCCCTCATCGACCGCATCCAGGAGGCGCCCGCCTTCTTCGACGCGATCCTGATCAATCCGGGAGCACTCACGCACACGAGCGTCGCGCTGCGCGACGCCCTCGCCGCAACGAAGCTCCCCGTCGCCGAAGTGCACCTGTCGAACGTTCACGCACGCGAGGAGTTCCGAAGACACTCGTTCGTGTCGCCGATCTCCGTCGGCGTCGTCTGCGGCTTCGGAGCCGCGAGCTACCGGCTCGGCCTCGACGGGCTGCTCGCGCGCCTTCGTGCCGAGCCGGACTCCGCGTGATCCGGCCCGCGCCAGGGCGCCCGCGACCCGTGGCGGGCGCCTGGCGCCTGCTCGTCGATCCGGCGGCCGGCGGCGCGTGGAACATGGCCGTCGACGAGGCGCTCCTCGCGTCGGCGCAGGCGGGCGGGCGGCCCGCGCTGCGCCTGTACGCGTGGGAGGGCGCCTGGCTCTCGCTCGGCTACGCGCAGCCGCTCTCGGCAGACCGCGCGGCCGCATGCGAGCGCGCCGGAGTCGGGATCGTGCGGCGGGTGACGGGAGGCGCGGCCGTGCTCCACGGCGCCGACCTCACCTACGCCGTTGCGGCGCCGGAGTCCGCGCTTCCCGGCGGGCTGCAGGAGACGTACGCGCTGGTCTCGCGTGC
>JAYRMX010000146.1:0-21783 GCA_041912475.1 Myxococcota bacterium | reverse complement strand
CTCGCCGTGCTCCGCGGCCCATGCGGCCGCCGCCGCGGCGTCGGGAAGGAGCGGGAGGTGGCGCCGGGTCAGAAGTCTGCCCATCTGCTGCTGCTCCTCGTGCATTCCGAGGAGCGCCGCCGGGCGCCCGGCACGGACGGGGGCGAGCGCAGCGCGCGCGAGCGGTGTCGGATCCTTCCGCCGGAGCTCGCCGGCGGCCAGCAGGCTGGCGCAGGCCAGCGCGCCGAGGAGCAGCGTCGCGATCGGCGCCGGGCCGCGCCACGCCGAGCCGCGGCGGCGAAGGCTCGCGATTGCCCGCAGCGCTCCCGCGGCAACGGCGATTGCCAGCGGTCCGGCGAGCCAGCGCTCGGGCGGAAGCGGAGCGCCCGTGAGCGGCTCGCGGTCGAGGAGCAGGAGCCCCGTTCCGGCGACCGCACCGGCGAGGGCGAGGATGCCGAGAAGGGCCGCCGACGCCCCTTCGACGAGGCGAGCTGCCGGCCCGGCGAGCCCGGGCCGCGTGCCCGGGGCCGCGAACCACAGGCCGGTGACGAGAAGGCCGAGCGCCGGCGTCACGGGCTGGAGATATCGCTGATGCCTCGCGTCGGGGACGTGCAGGACGGCGAGGATCGCCGCGGCCCAGATCGCGACGAAGCGAACGCCCTCGCTGGTCCTCCATGGGCGCTCGCGCCAGAGCCAGACGGCGAGCGCGGGGTAGAAGAGGCTCCAGGGGAGCTGGAGGAGCGGGAGATTGCGCGCGTAGAGCAGCAGGTCGCCGGTTCGGGTGGCGAGGTCCGTCTCGCGTAGCGCGCGCAGCGCGCCGTCGGCGCCGAGGCGCGCCACGAGGAGCACGGGCCACGCGGCGCAGAGAGCGACGAAGAGAGCGACGCCGGCGAGGCTCCCGCCCGATGTGAACGCGCGCAGCCGCCCCGTCGTCGCGG
Organism: Myxococcota bacterium; assembly: GCA_041912475.1. Classification (GTDB taxonomy): domain Bacteria; phylum Myxococcota_A; class UBA9160; order UBA9160; family UBA9160; genus MYXO. The sequence continues at coordinate 20,866 of JAYRMX010000146.1, read as the reverse complement.
CCCACGGCACCGTGACGATCGCGAAGAGAAGGATCGCGAGCGGCCCTTTGGTGAGCGTCGCGAGCGCGAGCGCGATCCACGCGAGCGCGAGCTGCCGCGGCCTCGGCGCGGCCCGCGCTCCCGCGCCGAGGTAGAACGCCGTCAGAGCCGCGGTGAGCAGGGCGGCGAAGAGGAGGTCGAGACGCTTGCCGGTCGCCTGGTTGAAGGTCTCCCACGTCGTTGCGAAGACGAGGGCCGCGGCGAGCGCAGGCTCGCCGCGGCCGTAGATCGCGGCGCCGAGCCGGTGGACACACAGCAGGGCGAGGGCGAGCGCGAGCAGGTCGGGGACGTGAGCGACCCAGCCCGGGGCCTCGCCGAGGGCGGCGATGATCGGGGCCATCGGCCAGAAGAACAGCGGCGGTTTGTCGAGGTAGATGTGGTCGACGAGTCGCATCACGACCCAGTCGCCCGAGCGCGCCATCTCGTCGGCGATCGCGAGGTAGCGGATGTATCCGAAGTCGACGGGCTCGACCGCCACGCGCCAGAGCAGAGCCGCGAGGGCGGCGGCCGCCGCAGCCAGAACGAGCCTCGGTCTCGCGGACGGCGATCCCCCCATCCCCGGCCGCGAGTAGGCCGAATCGGGGGCCGCGTCAACTCGCCGGCGGGCCGGCCGCGTCGATCCCGCCGCGCTGGCACGCCCGGATTCTCCGGTCGGCCCGGCCCAAGCGGCCGGTTTGGCGACCCGGGGCGGGGGTGTGCTACCTCGCGCGCGTGCCGGGAGGGCCTGCGGGCACGCCGGCTCCCTCCGCGCGCGATCCCAACCGCATCTGGAGTCGAGCGTGCGCATCCTTCAGGTCGGCCTCGGACGCTGGGGCCGGAACCACCTCGAGACGTGGCGCAAGCTCGGCGTCGAGCTGCGGGTCTGCGACGAAGACCCGAAGCTCCTCGAGGGCCTCGCGGAGCCGGCCTCGCGCGACTACCGCGACTTCCTGGCCGAGGTCGACGCCGTGGACGTGGTCACGCCGGCGCCCGTGCACGCGCCGCTGGTCCACGCCGCGCTCGAGGCGGGCAAGCACGTGCTGGTCGAGAAGCCGCTCACGCCCGCGGCAAAGGACGGCTTCGCGCTCCATGCCGAGGCCGTTCGCCGGGGCCTCGTGCTGCAGGTGGGCCACGTCTTTCGCTTCACCCCCGAGGCGCAGGCGATCGCGAGGGTGCTCGCGGACGGAGGCGTCGGGCAGATCCGCTACGCGGTGGCGCGCTTCGCGAGCACGAAGCGGCCTCGAACCGACGGCGGAATCGCGATCTCCGACGGCGTCCACTTCGTCGATCTGCTCTCGTGGCTCTTCGGCCGCCAGCCCGACGCCGTGACGGCGACGCTGCGCGACCACCTCGGCCGCGGACTCGACGACGTCGCGTTCCTCTCGCTCGACTACGGCGACGTCCTCGGCGTGGTCGAGGCGAGCTGCTTCCCGCCCGTGCCGCAGCGCGACCTCGAGATCATGGGAACGGGCGGCTCGCTGCGGGCGGACCTTCTCGCGAAGACCGGCCGCCTGAGGCTCTACGCACAGCGCCACGTGCAGGACGCGCGCGGCGACTGGCAGGTCGAGGACGGCGAGACGCGGGAGATCGAGGTCGCGGGCGGGCCGCCGCTCGCGGCCGAGCTGCGCGAGTTCGTCGCCGCGTGCGAGGCCGGGGCTCCGTCCCGGATCGCCGCGGACGGCTGGGACGGCGCTGCGGCGACGGCCGTCCTCGAGGCGGCCGCGGCGTCCGCGCGCGAGGGGCGTCGCGTCTCGGTCGAGCTTCCCGGCAGGGATGGAGGAGAGAAATGACGCAGTCGGGTGTCGTTCGCAGCGTTCCGCTGTCGCGGGTCGAGATCGACGACGAGATCCGCGCGCGCGTGATCGCCGCCGTGGACTCGGGCCAGTACATCCTCGGCCCGGAGTGCAAAGCGCTCGAGAAGGAGCTGGCGGCATGGATGGGCCGCCAGCACGCGGTGCTGCTCGCGAACGCCACGGCCGGAATCATGCTCACGCTCGACGCGCTCGGGGTCGGCCCGGGCGACGAGGTGCTCGTGCCGGCGCACACTGCGTTCCCGACGATCGAGGCGATCTTCCAGAGCGGCGCGCGGCCGGTCTTCCTCGACATCGACGAGTCGTACTGCCTCGACCCGTCGTGGCTCGAGCCGCGAATCACCGCGCGAACGCGCGCGATCGTTCCGGTTCACCTCTACGGCCACCCGTGCGACCTCGACGCGATCATGGACGTGGCGCGCCGCCACGGCCTTCTCGTGCTCGAGGACTGCGCGCAGGCGCAGGGCGCCGCCTGGTGCGGGCGAAAGGTCGGCTCGTTCGGCGTCGCCGGTGTGCTCTCGTTCTATCCCTCGAAGAATCTGCCGACGCTCGGCGACGGCGGCGCCGTCGTGACCGACGACGAGGGCCTCGCGCGAAAGCTGCGGATGCTCCGTGACCACGGCCGCAAGGAGAAGCTCACACACGACGTCGTCGGCTGGAACCTTCGCTTCAACGAGATCCAGGCCGCAGCGACGCGCGTGCTGCTGCGCCGCCTCGACGCGTCGAACGACGGCCGGCGCCGCGTCGCGGCGCTCTACGCCGAGCTGCTGAAGGGCCTTCCGCTCGAGCTCCCGCGCGAGGGCAAGAACGCGCGACACGTCCATCACCTCTACGTCGTGCGAACGGCCGAGCGCGACGCGCTGCAGAAGCACTTGAAGGCCGCGGGCGTCGGCACCGGCATCCACTATCCGGTGCCGAACCACCTGCAGCCGGCGACGCTCGGCCGCGCGGGAGTTCGCAGCGAGGCGCTGCCGCGAACCGAGGCCGCGTGCAAGGAGATCCTCTCGCTGCCGTGCTTCGGCTCGATGCGCGACGACGAGGTCGCGTACGTCGCGCAGGCGGTGAGGGAGTTCTTCGCGCAGAAGGGGGCGTAGCGTGGAGACGCCCGAGCTCTCGATCGTGATCCCGGCGTACGACGAGGAGAAGAACGTCCCGATCCTCGCTGCCGACCTGCGAACCGAGCTCGCGAAGGCCGGCATCGACGCCTACGAGGTGATCTTCGTCGACGACGGCTCGCGCGACGCCACGGCGCAGAAGGTGCGCGAGGAGGTTGCGCGCGACCCGAAGGGCCGCTTCCGGCTCCTTCGCCTCGCGCGCAACTGCGGCGAGAGCGCGGCCACCGAGGCGGGCCTTCGCCGCGCGCGCGGCGAGATTCTCGCGGTGATGGACTGCGACCTGCAGAACGCGCCGAGCGATCTGCCGAAGCTCATCGATCCCGTTCGCAAGGGCGTCGCCGACTGTGCGTGCGGCTGGCGCGCCGACCGCACGGCGGGCGACACAGGATGGCGTCACGTCCAGTCGCGGATCGCGAACGCGATCCGCAACTGGCTCTCGGGCGACACGGTTCAGGACGCCGGCTGCACGTACCGCGCCTTCCGGCGCGAGTGCATCGAGCGCGTGAAGATCTTCAAGGGCATGCACCGCTTCCTGCCGACACTCTTTCGGCTCGAGGGCTACCGCGTCGTCGAAGTCGTGGTCGAGAGCCGCCCGCGCCTCTACGGCGTCTCGAAGTACGGCATGTGGAACCGCGCCTTCGCGGCCTTCTACGACCTGCTCGCGGTGCGGTGGATGCGCTCGCGCGTCGTGCCCTGGCGCGTCGCCGAGGATTCGCTCGAGGCCGCGACGCTGTCGCGTTTCCGGCGCTCGTAGGGACGAGGTCGCGGCGGCGGACCCTCGGGACTCAAGGGGCTCGGGGGGGACGGCCGATGCTGCGGGTGGTGTGCCGCTTCGGCTCACCGGGCCGGAGGCCTGCGCCGATGTCCGAGGGACACGGACTCTGCTCGACCCTCTTCGCGCCTGCCGAGCGCGCCGGCGCCGAGACCCTCGAGGCCCAGCACGGGCGGATCGGAGCCGAGGCCGGCGTCCGCGAGATGCTCGAGGCCTTCCCCGACCCCGCCGTGATCCTGAACCGCGAGCGGCAGATCGTCGCCGCGAACGGCAGGATGGAGCGTCTCGCGGGCCGGACCGCGGCCGGCCTGCTCGGCAGCCGGGTCGGCGAGGCTCTGTCCTGCGAACACGCGCACGATCTGCCCAACGGCTGCGGTACGACGCGCTTCTGCCGCAACTGCGGCAGCGCGAAGGTGATGGTCCGTCACGCCGCCACGGGCGTCGTCACGACCGACGAGTGTCGCATCGTACGCCGCGAGGCGGGCGAGTTCTCGGCGCTCGATCTGCGAGTCTGGGCGTCTGCGCTCGAGGTGCGTGGCGAGCGGTTCATGGTGTTCGCGGTCCGCGACACGAGCGACGAGAAGCGCCGGGCCATGCTCGAGCGCATGTTCTTCCACGACGTGCTGAACGCCGCCGGCGGCCTGCGCGGGCTGATCGGTCTTCTACCCGAGCTCGAGGACGACGAGCGCGCCGAGCTCGAAGACGTCGCCCTTCGACTGAGCGAGCAGATCGTCGAGGAAATCGAGGCGCAGCGTGATCTCGCCGCGGCCGAGCGAGGCGACCTCGAGACCGAAATGCGCGAGATCGACGCCGTGAAGGTGCTCGAGCACGTCGCGGCGGTCTTCGCGCGCCACGCGCTCGGGGCGGGAAGGCAGATCCGCGTCGATGTCGGAGAGGGCGCGACGACGATCGTCTCCGACGAGGTGCTCCTGCGGCGCGTGCTCGGAAACCTCGTCAAGAACGCGATCGAGGCGTCGGCGCCGGACGAAGCGATCGGGCTCTCGTTCCGCAGCGACGGCGCCCCGCAGTTCCGCGTCCACAATGCCGCCGGCATGTCCGACGCGGTGCGCGACCAGATCTTCCAGCGCTCGTTCTCGACGAAGCTCGGGCCCGGCCGCGGAATCGGCACCTACAGCATCCGGCTCCTCACCGAACGCTACCTCGGCGGAACGGTTTCGTTCACGACGTCGGAAGAGGACGGGACGACGTTCACGATCTCGCTTCCCGGGCGGCTGCCGCCCGGCTGACCGCGCCCGCCCGTCAGCCGCGGATCACCATGCCCGCCTTCGCGCCCGCATCGTAGCGGCCGCCGCGCAGCACCGGCCGGCCGTTCACGAAGACGTCGTCGATGCCTTCGGGCGCGAGCGTCGGCTGCTCGAAGCTCGTCCGGTCGGCGATGCGCTCGGCGTCGAAGACGACGAGGTCGGCGGCCTGGCCGCGGCGCACGAGGCCGCGGTCTCGCCAGCCGAGCCGGTCGGCCGCCGCGCCCGTCATGCGCCGCACCGCCTCTTCGAGCGGGAAGAGGCCGTCGCGCACGCACGCGCCGAGCACGCGCGGGAAGGTCCCGTAGCTCGCCGGGTTCTGGTGGCCCTCGCGCGTGAGCAGCGTGTCGGTCTCGATCGTGCACAGCGGGTGCGCGAGCACGGCGCGCAGCGCGTCCTCCTCGCCGCGATCGCCGCTGTAGGTGTGGTTCAGCACACGCGCATTGCGGTGGCTCGCGACGGTGAGCCGCGCGTAGAACTCGAACGGCTGCATGTCGAGGCGCGCCGCGGCTTCGGGGACGCGCAGTCCGTCGAGGTGGTTCCACTCGGGAACGCCGCAGTGCATGAGCTGGATGTCTGCGAGGCCGAAGCCGACCGCCTCGAACGCCATCTCGGCGAAGCGCGCGAGGCCCGCGAGCTGCGCAGGGTCGCGCAGCACGTCCTCGAGCTTCGGCAGGATCGCTGCCGGGAAGATGACGGCGCACGTCGTGTTGCCTGCCGTGTAGGGGAAGGCATCGAACGCGACGTCGACGCCCTGCGCGTGCGCCTGCTCGATCATCCGCAGCGCGTCGCCGTGGTTCGGCCACGTGTTGCGGCCGACGAAGATGAGATGGCTGATCTGGAGCCGCGCGCCCGCGGCGCGCGCCACATCGAGGATCTCGCGGATCGCGGTGAGGTTGTGCGGCTCCTGCTTCGGGTCGTGCGCGTAGACGCCGCTCGCCCAGCTGTAGGCCTTGAGGTGCGAGGTGAACAGGCGGCCGCGGCGCGCCGCCATTTCGGCGAACGCGCGCAGCTCCTCCTCTCCCGAGAAGATGCCGGGTGCGTAGCCGAGGCCGGTCGAGATGCCCGCGCAGCCCGCGTCGAGCGCCTCGTCGACGAGGCGCTCCATCTCCTTCAGCTCGTGCGGCTGTGGTGCGCGCGTTTCGAGCACGCCCGTCACCGCGCTGCGAACGCTCCCGTGGCCGACGAGCTGCGCGACGTTGAGCGCGACGCCGCCCGCCTCGAGATCGTCGAGAAAGGAGCGCATCGTCCCCCATTCCGGCGCGAGCGATCCGTCGTACATGAGCCGGCTCGCGTCGCGCGCGCTCTCGCGGCTCACCGCCGAGACGGGCGCAGGAGTGAACCCGCAGTTTCCGGCGACGACGCTCGTCATCCCCTGTCGAACGAACGGCTCGAGCAGCGCGCCGTGGTCCGCCGCGGGCAGGATCCAGTCGGCGTGCGAGTGGATGTCGATGAATCCCGGCGCGACGATGCGCCCCGTGCAGTCGAGCACCTGCGCGGCCTCGACGCCGGCGAGGTCGCCGACGGCGCTGATGCGCCCGCCCGTCACGGCGACGTCGGCGCGCACCGCCTTCGATCCCGTTCCGTCGATCACCGACCCGCCCGCGAGCTTCCAGTCGCAGCCCATGTTCCGGTCCTCCGCGAAGCGCGAGCATACCCGCTGCCCCTGCGCGGCGCGCCCGGCCTCGCGACGAGCGGCCTCTGCGCCGGCCCGGCGCCGGCATGACGGCGCGCGGGCTCGCGACCGCCGCGCGCTTCGCTCGCGATCGTCTACGCTTCGAATCGCCACCGGAGGGGGGCCCGCCCGCCATGACCGGGAGCGATTCGCCGGCAATCCTCGCGCTGCCCGTCGGCATCGCGGCGGCCGGGGCGCGCACCGAGACGGACTCGCTCGGCGAGGTCGAAGTGCCCGCCGACCGCTACTGGGGCGCGCAGACGCAGCGCGCTCTCGTCCAGCTCGACATCGGCGAAGAGCTCATGCCGCGCGAAGTGTGGCGCGCGTACGGCGTGGTCAAGAAGGCCGCCGCGCTCGCGAATGCGGAGAGCGGGCGGCTTCCGCGCTGGATGGGCGAGCTGATCGCGCGCGTCGCGGACGAGGTGGCCGAGGGGCGCCTCGACGAGCACTTCCCGCTGCGCGTCTGGCAGAGCGGATCGGGAACGCAGACGAACATGAACGTCAACGAGGTGATCTCGAACCGCTGCATCCAGCTCACGGGCGGCGTTCTCGGCAGCAAGCGGCCCGTGCATCCCAACGACCACGTGAACCTCGGCCAGTCGACGAACGACACGTTCCCGACGGCGATGCACGTCGCGACCGTGCGCCTCCTGCGCGAGCATCTGCTCCCGCGCCTCGATGCGCTTCGCGATGCGATCGCGGCCAGGGCCGCCGCGTGGAGCGGCGTCGTCAAGATCGGGCGCACGCACCTGCAGGACGCAACGCCGCTCACGGTCGGACAGGAGTGGTCGGGCTACGCGGCGCAGCTCGAGGACGCGCGCGCGGCGGTGGCCCGCGAGATGGCCGGCCTGTACCGGCTCGCCGCGGGAGGAACGGCCGTCGGCACCGGCCTCGGCGCGCCGGCGGGCTTCGGCGAGGAGGTCGCCGCTCGCATCGCGGAGCTCACCGGCGATCCGTTCGTGACGGCGCCGAACAAGTTCGCCGCACAGGCTTCGCTCGACGACATGGTGCGGGCCTCCGCATCGCTGCGCGGTGTCGCGGTACCGCTGTTCAAGATCGCGAATGATCTGCGCTGGCTCGGTTCGGGCCCGCATGCGGGCCTGCACGAGCTTCGCCTCCCCACCAACGAGCCCGGATCGTCGATCATGCCGGGCAAGGTGAACCCGACGCAGGCCGAGGCCATGCTGATGGTCTGCATCGAGGTGATCGCCTCGGACACGGCCGTCGCCGTGGCCGGCGCCGAGGGGAACTTCGAGCTCAACGCCTTCCGGCCGCTCGTCATCCGAAACGTGCTGCGGAGCATCCGCCTGCTCGGCGACGCGTGCGATCACTTCCGGCGCCTGCTCGTCGAGGGCGCCGCGCTCGACGAGAAGCGTCTGCGTTCGTACGTCGAGCGCTCGCTCATGCTGGTGACCGCGCTCAGCCCCGCGATCGGCTACGACGCCGCCGCGCGCATCGCGCACCTCGCGGCAAGAGAGGACATCCCGCTGCGCGAAGCGGCCCTACGCTCCGGTGTGTCGGCTGAGCTCTTCGACACACTCACCGCCCCGGAGAAGCTCACCCGCCCCGGCGGGACGGGTGCCTCGGGGTAGCGCACGGGCGCGGCACGCGATCGGGGCTTGCAGCCGCGAACGGCAGCAGGCAGGCTACCCGTGCGGTGACCGAAGAACCTCACCGCGCAGGAGGGAGCCGATGCAGAACGACGTGCGGGCGGGCGGCGATGCGGGCGTTCCGGCGATCCACCGCCGCGATCTACTGGCGGGGATGACGATCCTGGCCGGGGCGACGCTCGCGGGGGTCGGACACGCCGAGGAGAAGCACGAGCACCACGCGCCGGCGGCGGGCGGAGCGGCGACGGAGCACGGCTACTCCGAAGCGACGGCATTCAAGAAGCACGCCGCCCTGGTGGCTGCCACGAACGAGTGCGTCGCGAAGGGTCAGGCCTGCCTCAGTCACTGCTTCGAGACCTTCGTCGCTGGCGACACGAAGATGGCCGAGTGTGCCCGGTCGGTGTACGAGATGCTCGCGACCTGCGAGGCGTTCGCGGTTCTCGCCGCGAACGACTCGGTGGCGCTGCGGTCGATGGCGCAGGGGTGCATCGCAGTCTGCGAGGAGTGCGAGAAGCAGTGCCGCAAGCACGAGGAGCACCAGGCCGAGTGCCGCTCCTGTGCGGACGCCTGCAAGAACCTCGTGGTCGAGGCGAAGAAGCTGCTGGCCTGACGGCCGTCGTTGCGCGCGATGGCGGGCGCGAGCCAGCAGATCGTCGTCGCCGGCGGCTCGGTGGCGGGCCTCATCGCCGCGCTCGCGCTCGCGCGCAGCGGGCAGCGCGTCGTGATTCTCGAGACGGACCCGGCGCCGCTGCCGGCGACGCCCGACGCGGCCCTCGACGCCTGGGAGCGCCGGGGGTCGCCGCAGGTTCGGCACTCGCACGCGTTTCTCGGGCGGATGCACAACCTGATCCGCGACCGCGAGCCCGATCTGCTGCGGCGCCTGCTCGCGCTCGGCGCCGAGGAGATCACCTTCCGCTCGCAGGCGCTGCGCCACTTCCCGGACGCCGTCTTCGAGCCGCGCGACGACGACGCGGTGCTGCTCGCGTGCCGGCGAGTGACGCTCGAGTGGGCGCTTCGCCAGCACGTCCTCGAGACGGGCCTCGTCGCGTTCCGCGACGGCGCCGAGGTGACGGGGCTCGTCGCCGAGGGCGGCGCCGCGCCGCGCGTCACCGGCGTGCGCACGCGAACGCGCGGCGGCGACGAGACGGTCCTCGCTGCGCGCCTGGTCGTCGACGCGACCGGCCGGCGCACGCGGCTCGGCGACTGGCTCGAGGCGATCGGAGCGGCGCGGCCGCGCGAGCTGCGGCAGCCGTGCGGAATCTTCTACAGCTCGCGCTTCTACCGGCTGCTGCCCGGCGTGGAGCGCCCGAGCCCGGACGCCATCATCGGCGCCGATCTCGGCTACGTGAAGTGCGGAATCTTTCCGGCCGACGCAGGCACCTTCTCGGTCACGCTCGCCGCGGCTCCCGACGACGACCCGCTCCGCGCGATCCTGCGCGGGCCCGGATTCGAGGCTGCGGCGCGCGCGCTGCCGATGGTCGAGGCGTGGGTTCGGCCCGAGGTCTCGACGCCGGTCTCGGACGTCCACGGCATGGCGAACCTGAACGACGTGCGCCGCTTCCTCGTCGAGAGCGGCGAGCCGATCGCGCTCGGCATCGTCGCGATCGGCGACTCGCTCGCGCACGCCAACCCGATCACCGGACGCGGCTGCACGCTCGCGTGGCTCGCTGCGTACGCGCTGGCGGACGCGCTCGTGCGCCGCGGCGACGACCTGCGCGCGCTCGCGCTCGACCTCGACGCCGCGGTCGAGCGCGAGTGCGGGCCCTGGGTGCGCGCGCAGATCGCTCAGGACCGCGATGCCGTCCTCGTCAACGAGGCGCTGCGCCGTGGCGAGGATCCCTACCGCTATCAGCGCGACGACGGCACGGTCGATCCCGCCGCGTACGCGCGGAGCGTGATGCGCGAAGGCCTGCTCCCGGCCCTGCGCGAGGATCTCCACGTGCTGCGCGCGTTCCTGCGCGTCGTCCACATGCTCGACGCGCCCGAGGATCTGCTCGCCCGGTCCGACATCACCGCGCGCGTGCTCGCGTCGCACGCGCGTCGCGGCGAGCGCGAAGCGCCCGTCTTCGGACCGTCTCGCGCGGAGATGATCGAGATCCTCGCGCGCGCCGCGTAGACTCTCGCTCGCTGCGTGCGCGAAGGCTGCGCCGGAGCACGGCGGCCCGAGCGGCGGCGAGGATGCCTCGCGAGCGTCTTCGCCGACTCGGGGGGAGAGTGAGCGCAGTCCGCGGCGATGCACGAAAGGACGCTTCATGGACGCAAGGAGAAGCTTCGCCGAGGAGGCGACGCGGCTCGCGATCGAGTCGGTCGAGAAGGGCTGGGGAGGGCCGTTCGGCGCCGTCATCGTCCGCGACGGCGAAATCATCGGCCGGGGTCAGAACCGCGTGCTCCTGACGGGAATCCCCGTCTTCCACGCCGAGGTGACCGCCATCATCGACGCCTGCCAGCGCCTCAATCCGAAGGCCCTGCTCGGGAGCGGCTCGTCCGGCGGCACGGTTCTCGAGCTGATCCCGCGCGAGCCCGGCTCGCCCGATCCCGCCGCGCAGCGCGCCAGGATGCTGAAGGGCTGCGAGATGTACGTGAACGCCGCGCCGTGCCCGATGTGCATGAGCGCGATCTACTGGTCGCGGATCGACCGGGTCTACTTCGGCGCGACCCTCGACGACGCGCGCAGGATCGGCTTCGACGACGCCCTGCAGTACGAGGACTTTGCGAAGCCGTGGGCGGCGCGGCGCATCGAGATCATTCCCGAGTTCGAGCGCGAAACCTGCCTCGAGGCGCTGCGCGCCTGGGAGCGCAAGAGCGATCGCCATCCGTACTGACTGGCCGGCCGCGCGGGGATCCCCTCGGCGTCGTCGAGCCAGATCGCACGGGCGTGAACGCGCGCGGCACCGATCCCCGGAGCTCCACAGCGCCGGCGCACGCGTCAGCGACGAAGCGCCGCGACGATGCGGGCGCGCTCGGCAGCGCTGAAGTCGTGGCCGTAGGTCCGCAGAAAGAGCGCGACGCGCATCTTCGCCGAGCGGTCCGAGCCGTCCGGGTCGCCGGGGCTCGAGCGTCCGAGCGCACGCACCAGATCGAACATGCGAAAGCCCAGCTTCATGCGCTGTTCGCCGCTTCGGGAGAGCAGCATCGCGCGATAGCGGCGCTCCACGTCGGGCGGTGTGTCGTTCACGAGCGCACCTCGTCGAGCAGTGCCGACACCGAAAGTGTGCTCGCCCAGCGCTCGATGTAATCCCAGTCGAGCGCTTCGCCGCAGCGCGACCAGCGGCAGTACGGCGAGCTCTTCCCCGAGGGCCATGGATTCGCCGCGGACCAGCATGGGTCAGCGCACCGGCACGGCGGCATCGGCACCCGCACGGCCCGGCCGGGCCCGTGCTCCGCCGGCCCGTGAGCCCTCCCGTTGCCGGGCCGATCCGTTAGAGTTCGAGCCTTTCGCGAGGCGCCATGTCGTTCCTTCGATTCCTCGGCCTCGCCGGCGCCGAGAGCTCCGCGCGCGGCGATACCGACACCGTGCGGCGAATCTCGGCGCGGCTCGAGGCGCTCCCGCCCGAGCGCGCGCGCTATGTCGCGGCCTTCGCCTACGTCCTCGCCCGCGTCGCTGCGGCCGACCTGAAGGTGAGCGAAGACGAGACGGCCCGTATGCAGGAGACGATCGAGCGCGTCGGCCAGCTCCCGCCCGAGCTCGCCGCCCTCGTGGTCGAGAGCGCGAAGTCGCAGGCGCGGCTTCTCGGCGGCACCGAGAACTACGTCGTCACGCGCGAGTTCGCGAAGATCGCGAGCCGCGAGCAGCGCGCCGAGCTCCTGCACTGTCTCTTCGCCGTCGCCGCCGCCGACGAGCGCATCACCAGCGCCGAGACCGGCGAGATCGTCGCGATCGCCGACGAGCTCGGCTTCACGCGCGCCGAGGTGAACGGCCTCCGCGCGCGCTTCCGCGACGTCGAGCGGGCGTAGCAGGGCGCCGCTGCGCGGTCACGCGCGGCGCTTGGGCGAACGTCCGCGCATCCCTTCCCCCCGGCGCCTTTCTCGCGCAGACTCCCGGCAAGGGCCCGTGCGCGGGCGGGTACGTCCGGCGCCGAGGGCCCGAGGAGGTCGTCATGCGCAGCGTCCCCCGGCTCCGCGCCTTCCTCGACGAGCGGCACGTCGCCTACGAAGCGTTGTCGCACTCGCGCGACTACACCGCGCAGGAGACGGCCGCGCACACGCACACGCGCGGCCGCGAGTTCGCGAAGGCGGTGATCGTTCGCGCGGGCAGCGGCCACGTGATGGCGGTGCTTCCCGCGCACCACGAGGTCGACCTCGAGCGCCTCGGCGCCGCGCTCGGGCACCGTTCGGTCGAGCTCGCGAGCGAAGAGGAGATCGCGCGCCTGTGTCCCGACTGCGAGCCCGGCGCGATCCCTCCGTTCGGCAATCTGTGGGACCTTTCGGTCGTCGCGAGCTTCGCCCTCGCGGAAAACGAACGGATCACGTGCAACGCAGGCAGCCATCGCGAGGCGATTCGGCTCTCGTGGAGCGACTACCGGCGCGTCGTCGAGCCTCGGCTCGCCGACTTCTCGCGGCCGGCCAGTCCCGGGCCGCCGCACGGCGCTCCGGCGCGCGGCTAGCACGGTGCCGCGCGCGCGGACCGCGCCTCGGAAGAAGGCGGCGGCGCGCGGAGCGAAACGGCGCGCGCCCGGCAACGCCGAGATCGCCGACCGCCTTCGCGAGATGGCGCTCTTCCTCGAGATGGAAGGCGTCGCGTTCAAGCCGCGCGCGTACGAGAAGGCCGCCGACGCGGTCGAGTCGTGCGAGCAGCCGGTGCACGAGCTCCTCGCCGAGGGAGGCGAGAAGGCGCTCGACGCGCTGCCGTCGGTCGGCAAGGGGATCGCCGAGCGCATCGCCGAGCTGCTCGAGAAGGGCCGAATCGCGGACCTCGAGAAGCTCCGCGCGGCAACGCCGGTCGACGTGCTCGCGCTCACGAGCGTCGAGGGGCTCGGCCCGAGGCACGTGAAGGCCCTCCACGACGCGCTCGGCGTGCGGACGCTCGCGCAGCTCGAGGCGGCTTGCCGCGCCGGCAAGGTGCGCGAGCTGCCGCACTTCGGAGCGCGCAGCGAGGAGAAGATCCTGCGCGGGATCGCGCTGCACAAGGCCGCGAGCGGGCGGCTTCCGATCGGCGAGGTCTGGGCGCTCGCCCGCGAGATCGAGGCGCGGCTCGCGAGCGTTCGCGGCGTCGAGCGCGCTGCGATCGCGGGCTCGCTCCGCCGGCGCAAGGAGACCATCGGCGATCTCGACTTCCTCGTGGTGTCGGCGAAGCCCGCGCCCGTGATGAAGGCCTTCGTCTCGATGCCCGAGGTGGTGCAGGTGCACGCGAAGGGCGGGACCAAGGCGATGGTGCGCCTCGCGATCGGGATCGACGCCGACCTGCGCGTCGTCGAGACGGAGAGCTTCGGCGCGGCGCTCGCGTACTTCACCGGGAGCAAGGACCACAACGTCGCGCTCCGGCGGATCGCGCAGGAGGACGGGCTGAAGCTCAGCGAGTACGGCCTGTTCCGCGGCGCGCGCCGAATCGCCGGGCGAATCGAAGAGGAGGTCTACGAGGCGCTCGGGCTGCCGTGGATCGCTCCCGAGCTGCGCGAGAACGCGGGCGAGATCGAGGCGGCTCGCGCCGGAAAGCTCCCCGATCTCATTTCCTACGGTGCGCTTCGCGGCGACCTCCAGGTGCAGACCGACTGGACCGACGGTGCGGCGTCGATCGAGGAGATGGCCGCGGCGGCGAAGCGGCTCGGCTTCGAGTACATCGCGATCACCGACCACACGCGCGACCTCGCGATGGCGCAGGGCTCCGACGAGAAGAAGCTCCGCGAGCAGGCCGCGGCGATCCGGGCGCTCGACGCGAAGCTGCGCGGGTTCCGCGTCCTCTCGGGCGCGGAGGTGAACATCCGAAGGGACGGGAGCCTCGACGTGGCCGACGAGGCGCTCGCCGAGCTCGACGTGGTCGGCGCCGCCGTCCACTCGCTCTTCGGGCAGGAGCGCAGCGTGGCGACGCGGCGCGTGATCCGCGCGATGGAGAACCCGCACGTCGACATCCTGTTCCATCCGACGGGGCGCCAGCTCGGGCGGCGCGAGCCGATCGACCTCGACATCGACGCCGTGATCGCCGCGGCGAAGCGGACGGGAACCGTGCTCGAGATCGACGGCATACCGGATCGGCTCGACTTGAAGGACGAGCACGTACGCAAGGCCGTCGCAGCGGGCGTTCGCCTCGCGATCGACTCCGACGCGCATCATCCCGCGCACCTCGGATTCGCCGACGAATTCGGCGTCGCCGTTGCGCGGCGCGGATGGGCGACGGCGAAGGACGTCGTCAACACGCTCCCGGTGCGCGAGCTGCTCGCGGCGCTGAAGGGCGGCCGCCGCCGCCGCGCGTAGCGCGATCTCTTTCCGCGGCCGCAACGCCGACCGCAGGCGGCGGCGGCAGGCCGCCGGCAACGGCGCGCAGCGCGGATTTCTTCCCCTTCGCGGCGTCGCATCGCGTACGATGGCGCGTCGCGGTCCGCTCGCGACCCTGCCGGAGACGCTGCCGATGCGCCGCCTCGCCCTTGCCGCCCTGCTGCTCGTGACGCTCTCGTGCGTACCGCAGGCGCCCGTCTTTCCGACGACGCCGGTGCTTCCGCCGGCGGGGCGTCCCGGGCTGCTCCTCGACGCGAGCGACGTGCCGGGCCTCGTGTCGCGGATCTCCCGCGCACCGTATGCGGGCTGGTGGGCCACGGTGCGCGCGCTCGCCGAGCAGGCCGCCGCGGCAGGCCCCGGATCGGCCTCGCTCTCGGAGGAGACGCGCGCCCGCTGGGCAAAGGCCGCCGCGTTCGCGTGGGTGATGACGGGCGACGTGCGCTACCGCGACGCCGCCGCGCTCGCGCTCGGCGCCGTCGGGACGGGGCCGAACGCGCCGCTCGACGATCTCGGCCCGAACCTCGGAGCGACGTCGCGCACGGTTCTCACCGCGTCGAGCCACCTGCAGGCCGCCTGCATCGCGTACGACCTCGTTCGCGCAGCGCTGACGGCCGGCGAGCTCGCGCTCGCCGAGTCGCGCCTTGCGGCCGCGGCCGAGCAGATCTACGGCCAGCGCTCGGCCGACCCCTCGAACCAGGACTACGTCAACAACTGGCGAATCAAGGCGGGGGCTGCGATCGCGACGGCCGGCCTCACGCTGCCGGCCGCGACGACGGCCCCGGGCGGCACGCGGCCGATCGACTGGCTCGGGCGCGGTCTCGCGGCCATCGCGCAAGTGCTTCCGGTGGTCGTGAAGAGCGGCTGGAACCGCGAGGGCGCGTGGTACACCACGTACTCCCTCGGGAACCTCCTGCCTTTCGCGATCCACTACCGGCGCGCGTCGGCGCAGGACGTGTTCCCCGTGCTCGAGCCGCTCTTCGCGCACGCGCTCATGCTGCGTCAGCCGAACGGCCGCCAGCCCGCGATCGAAGACTCGCCCGAGACCGACCTTCCGTGGGGCGTTGCGGCGCCGTTCCTCTCGCAGCCCGGGCAGTATCAGGCCGCGTGGCTCTCGGCGACGAGCGCGTCGACCAACTTCGGCAACAACGACGTGAAGGAGGTCGACGAGATCGCCGTCGTCGACGACACGATCGCCCCCGCGCCGCGGGCCGACGCGAGCGTTCTCGACGGCGCGAATGCGATCGCGAAGCTCGTCGCGGCGGGAGGCGTGACGGCCACGGTCGACGGCGCTGCCGATTTCGAGAGCTACTTCCTCGGCGGCGGCCACACGCACGCCGATCCGCTCGGCCTCGTCGTCTTCGCGCAGGGAGAGGCGCTGCTCGTCGACGCCGGCTACGGCCCGAACGGCTACTCGTCTCCGAATCGCTCGTACTACGTCCTCGCCGGCGCGCACAACGTTCTCACCTACGACGGCACGGCGCCGTGGCTGACGCGCCCGGCGCAGCTCCGCGCATACCTCGACGGCGGCGCCGCCGGTGCGCTCGCGTCGCTCGAAACGGACTACGCGAGCCCCTTCGTCCCCGGCGCTCCGGCCGACGCGCACGTTCGCCGAAGCGCGCTGCTGGCCGGCCCGCGCGCGCTCTACGTGGCCGACGAGATCGTTCGCGCCACGCCGAGCACGCTCGCCGCGCTGTTCCACGCGCGCGGAACGCGCACCGTGGTGAGCGAGGGCGGCAGCGGAGCCGAGGTCTCGTGGAGCCGCGCCCGCGGCGCAGCGCCGGCGACGCGCCTGCGAATCGTCTCCGCCGCCTCGCGGCCGATCACGGTCGCGCGCGCATCGGGCTGGTACAGCGAGACGTGGGGGCACGAGGAGGCGCTCGACTACGTACGCCTCGAAGCGGCGGGAGCGACCTCGCTTCGCGTGATCTCGGTGCTCGACCTCGGCGATCCGTCGCAGGCGCCGCTCGCAGTCACTCGGCCGGCGTGCACGGGCTTCGAGTGTCTCGAGGTGAGCGACGGCGCCGGCGTCGACACGCTGCTGCTCGGAGACGGCGCGACGCCGCTGTCTGCCTCGGGCGTCGAGGCGAGCGCGCGGTTCGCGCGCGTGCGGCGCGAGGGCGGGGCCGTCACGGCCGCGCAGATCGAGGAGGCGACGCTGCTGCGCGTCGCCGGAGCCGACCTGATCCGCAGCGCACGGCCCGCGAGCCTCTCGCTCGCGCGCGGCGCCGCGCAGGACACGCTCGTCGTCTCGGCGCCGCTCGCGAGCCCGCTCGCGGTCACGGTCGTGGCGGGCGGCGCGGCGCCGGTTCGGGTGCGCTGGTCGGGCTTCCTCGATCTCTCCTTCACGGTATCGTCCGGCGGCGAGGTGAGCTTCGAGGTGCCGTACGCCGGCGCCGTGACGCTCGAACGCTAGAGGCCAGGACGCCGGCGGGCGGGAGCGCCGGAGGATCGCGGGCGCTGCGTCGGGAGCAGGAGGCGGCGTGTCCGTGCGCTCCCGTCGCGCGGACCGCGCGGAGAACGTTGCATGAAGCCCGGACCGCTCGATCCCGGAGAGATCCGCCGCTTCCTC
Source organism: Myxococcota bacterium (assembly GCA_041912475.1). GTDB lineage: Bacteria > Myxococcota_A > UBA9160 > UBA9160 > UBA9160 > MYXO. The sequence goes on along the minus strand of JAYRMX010000146.1, from coordinate 3,605 downwards.
GACACCTTCCTCTACGACGAGGCTGCGGTGCTCGTCGACGAGATCGCGTCGGTCGATCCCGAGGCGCACGCGATCTCCGCCTGGCTCGACACCACGCGTCCCCTCCCGTTCGCACGCGATCAGCGCGTCGACGCGCGCCACCCCGCGCACGTCTCGGCCGCCGAGATCCTGATGGCGACCGGGAGTCTCGGCTGCCTCGCAGCGTGGCTCTTCCACGGCGTTCGCTGGGACGAAGGCTGGAGCGGCTTCGGCAACCGCATCCACCGCGCCGACTTCAAGTCGCTCGCGCGCATCGGCCCGCCGCTCGCGCTGCACGCGCGCGAGACGCAGTGGCGTGACGGGCCGCGGCGCGTCGTGCTTCGCTGCGAGTTCCGCTTCGAGCAGGACGGAAGGCTCGTCTACACGGGAGACCAGTCCGCGATGTTCTTCAAGGACCGGGACCTCGAGTAGGCGCCTCGGAAGCATCGCCATGCGAGCGCGCTCATGACCGCGGCAATCGTGCTCGGCGCGATCGGCCTCGTCTGGGTCGCAGTCGAGGTTGCGCTTCGCGTCGCCGTGGGGCGGGGGCTCGCGACCGACTTCTACGGATCGCTGTCTCGCGAGGACGTTCGCGCGGAGCAGGAGCGTCACGGCGTCCGTGTGGCGAGCGGCTGCGGGTGGGCGCACCTCGGGTGGATCGCCGACCCGGAGCGTGAGCGTTACCGGATCGAGCGGCGCAGTGCGGCGGGAGGCTGGGAGACCGTCGCGCACGCCCGCTACGGCTCGCTCCTCGTGCGAGCCGCGGGCCGCTACCGCGTGTGGGCGGTTGCGCGAGGTGCGGGCGGGTCGCGCCTCGTCGGCGAGGCCGACGCGCAGCCGGGCTCCAAAGACCCGCCGCTTCGCGTGCCGCGCATCGCGGGTCCGTGGCGCGTGCTGTTCCGCCCGTCGGTGCACGGCTTCTATGTGAACGACCACGCGATCTTCCGCGACGCGGAGGGGCGCTTTCGACTGCTCGGCATCACCGACCGGAGCCGCGGCAACTACGACGCCGAGCGCCGCTTCGCGCACGGCGTCGCCGACGCCTTCCCGCCGGAAGACGGCATGCGCGAGGCCGACCCGGTCGCAGACTTCGGCGATCTCGCGTGGGCGCCGTTCGTCGTCGAGAAGGACCGCCGCTACCACCTCTTCTGGTCTCCGCACCGGCTCGAGCACATGACGTCGGACGACGGCGTTCGCTGGGAGGACCGGCGAACGGCGATCCGCGCGCCGATGCATCGCTTCTTTCGCGACGCATCGGTGGTCGAGGTGGCGCCGGGGCAGTTCCTGCTCCACGCGACCGGCCGGGGCCGCTGGTTCTCGCGCGTCGACGCCTACCAGTCCTTCGATCTCGAGCGCTGGCAGTACATCGGCCCGGCGCTCCGCTTCCGACCGGGAAGCGAGCGGAACTCGGCGTTCGCCTCGACCGAGACCCCGAGCGTGACCTGCGTCGACGGGCGCTGGTATCTCGCCTTCACCTGCAACAACGGCTCGCGCTTCTGGAGCCCGCTCTTCCTGCTGCTGCGCCGCTGGCCCGACCCGCCGAGCTACAACGACACGCTGGTCCTGCACGCCGACAACCCCTACGGCTTCGGGGATTACCGCGGCCGGCGCCGGACGCCGGCCTTCGTCACGACCCTCGAAACTCACGCGCCGCGGTTGTATCGTCACCCGGAAACCGGCGCGTGGTGGATCACGACGGCGGGCTGGCCGTGGGCCGCGACGCTCACCTCGGGCGAGGTCGCGGTGGCGCCTCTCGCCTGGGACGATGATCCGGCAACGGGCTCGCCGCGTCCCCCGGGGCGCAGAAAAGTATGACCGCCGTCATAGGGCGGTTTCTGACAATCTTGTAGCCATTCGCGCGCCCGCCCTCCGGCGGGGCCCGAGGCCAGCGAGGGGGACCGGACGGATGGGGCGTACCTTCAGCGCGATCTACTTCGAGGCCACGCGGCGCTGCAACCTGCGCTGCCCAATGTGCATGACGGGCAGCAACGACCGCAAGGTCGTCGCCGAGAGCCGCAAGCGCGAGCTCAGCCTCGACGAGATCCGAGACCTCGTCCTGCTGCCGGCGAAGAACCTCCACGTGAAGGCGGTCGGCTGGAGCGGCGGCGAGTTCCTCGTCCGCAAGGACGCGTTCGACCTGCTCCGGCTCACGGCCGACCTCGGCTACCAGTGCAAGGTCTGCTCGAACGGCGAGCTGCTCTCGCGCGAGCGGCTGCAGGCGATCAAGGACGCGACGGGCGGCAAGGTGACGATCGCGCTCGGCCTCAACTCGCTCGACGAGGACAACGCCGAGACGCGCGACGCCGACTGCGATCGCACGATCGAGGTGCTCGAGCTGTGCAAGGAGCTCGGCATCGACCGTCACGTGATCGTGACGATCGGCAAGCACAACACCGAGAGCTTCGAGCGGACGATCGACTACCTGATTCGCAACCGCATCTCGTTCAACCGCTCGCCGCTCGTCGGACGCGGCTCGGGCCGCGATCACTTCCACGCGAGCGCCTTCGAGCGCGAGGACCTCGAGAAGTCGTTCCATCCCGTGCTGCGAAGCCACGTGAACGGCTACGTGAGCTACACGCCGTTCTTCCTCGCGCCCGAGCTCTACGACCGCGCGTCGGGCGGGATGGAGGAGGGAATCCCGCACAACCCGCCGATCGGCTGCTGGGTCGGGAACTGGATCACGCTCACCGCCGAGGGCGACGTCTCCGTGTGTCCCGTCCTCCTCGACGCGCTCTCCGCCGGCAACGTCCGAGAGAAGCCGCTCGACGAGCTCGTGCTCTCGAGCAAGCTGTTCCAGGAGATCACCGACCGCAGCAAGCTGAAGGGCCGCTGCGGCCAGTGCCGCTACCAGTACACGTGCGGCGGATGCCGGGCGATGGCCTGGTACCACTCGGGCGACTACATGGCCGAGGACCCGACGTGCTTCTTCGAGCCGGTGACGCGCGAAACGAAGAGCGAGCACGAGGAAGAGACGAACCGCTGGTTCACGAAGTACCTCATGGTCGCGCGCCACGCCGGCTTCTACGCGCGCAAGAAGACGCCGGTGAAGGCCGACGAGAGCTGATCGCCGGGCTGCGCCGAGGCCCGCGTCGTAGCGTTCGGCGTCGCCGGATGGCGCGCGGGTCGCGTCCGGGCGAGGCTGCGGCGCGAGCCACGTCCTGATGCCCGAGAATCTCGACCCCCGCACGATCCGCGGCCTCTCGGAGGCGGAGGCGGCGCGCCGGCTCGCGATGGAAGGGCCGAACGAGCTGCCGTCGGACCACGGGCCCTCGCTCGCCGCCGCGGCGCTCCGCGTCGCGTCCGAGCCGATGTTCGTGCTGCTGCTCGCGACGGGCGGGCTGTATCTGCTGCTCGGCGACCGGCGCGAAGCGCTGACGCTGCTGTCGTTCGTGGTCGTCGTGCTCGGCATCACGCTGCGGCAGGAGCGCCGCACCGAGCGCGCGCTGCACGCACTGCGCGATCTCACGAGCCCGCGCGCGCTCGTGATCCGGGACGGCGGACAGCGCCGCATTCCCGGCCGCGAGGTCGTCCGAGGCGACGCGGTGGTTCTCGCCGAGGGCGACCGCGTGCCGGCGGACGTGCTGCTG
>JAYRMX010000145.1:0-2690 GCA_041912475.1 Myxococcota bacterium | reverse complement strand
GCCCGTACGCGGCCGAAAATGGTGGCGGCTGCCTTGCCGCTCAGCTGCTGGTAGACGATGGCCTCGAGCAGTTCCTCGAAGGGCGAGAACCTGAGCTTCGGTGCCAGGCCGCAGGCGCCGGCACGGCGTGCGAGCCCTTCCTCGCGCCGAGCCGCGCCCGCGCGGCGGCTCCCGGCGCCGCGCGGTCCGCGTGACCGGAGCCAGCGCGTACGACGTCGGCCTCGCCGCGATGTTCGGGTGCGCGGCCGTCACGTTCGTCGTGCTCTTCTTCGTTCCCGCGCCCTACGGGCGCCACCGCCGCGCGGGCTGGGGCCCCGAGATCGACGCGCGCATCGGCTGGGCGCTCATGGAGTCGCCGTCGATCTGGCTCTTCGCGCTCGTCTACTTTCGCGGCGAGGCCGCGTGGCAGTCCGCGCCGCTCGCGCTCTTCTCGCTCTGGCAGATCCACTACGTGCAGCGAACGCTCGTCTTCCCGCTGCTGCTCCGGCCGGGCGCGCCGCAGCCCGCCGCGAACGTCGCGATGGCGTTCGGGTTCAACCTCCTCAATGCCTGGCTGAACGCCACCGCGATCTCGCACGCGGCGATCCCGTATCCGCCGGGCTGGCTCGCCGGGCCGCGTTTTCTCGCGGGCGCGACGCTCTTTCTCGCCGGCATGGCGATCAATCTCCACGCCGACGCCGTGCTGCGCGGGCTTCGCCGCCCCGGCGAGACCGGCTACCGCATCCCGACCGGCGGCCTCTACCGCTTCGTCACGAGCCCCAACTACCTCGGTGAGATGATCGAGTGGGCCGGCTTCGCGATCGCGGCGTGGTCACTCCCCGCCCTCGCCTTCGCCCTCTTCACCGCCGCGAACCTCGTCCCGCGCGCGCTCACCCACCACCGCTGGTACCGCGAGAAGTTCCCGGAATATCCCGCCGAGCGGCGGGCGCTGGTTCCCTGGCTCTTCTGACCGGGACCGCGTGCTGCGCGAGCCTCGCTCGCGGCGCGGGCGCATCAGAGCGGGCACTCCATCTTCGCGAGGCCGGGGCAGCCGATGGCGGCCTCGAAGTCCGGGTGCCGCTTCTCCGAGACGATCCGAAAGCCGACGCGCTCGTACGCATACTGCGCGCTCGTGTTGCCGATCATGAGCGTGAGCTGCGCGCGCGTGTGGCCTCGCCGCCGGCCGCGCTCGAGGATCTCGGGCAGCAGGCGCGCGATGTGCCCCTGCCGGCGATGCGCGGCGCGCGTCGCAACGTTCTCGACGAGCCAGGCCTCGGAATCGGGCGGTGTGTTGCAGGTGAGAAACGGCGCGGCGCGAACGAACGCACCCTGGATCTGCTCCTCGGTCCAGCCGTGCTCGCGAATCGCCTCGACCAGCGCGACCTCGGGAGCCCGCACCTCCGGGTCCGACGCCGCGAAGCCCGAGAGCGCGGCCGCCGGGGCTCCGCCCGACTCCGAGACGATGAAGTGCGCGTGATGCCACCACGAGCGCGCCGGCGCCACCAGGAGCTGCGAGAGGAACGCCTCGATCGGCGCGTCGTCTCCCGAAGCCGGGATCAGCAGGTCCCAGAACGAGGTCGGAACGTGCGAGCGCGCGGCGGCGAGGCAGACCTCGGCGAGAAACCCCGCGTCCCCGGATCGTGCGTCGCGAATCATTGCGTCATTTCCTCGAGCGCCCGGACGGCCGTGCCGCCCGGTTTAGCCGACGCCGCGCAGCCGCGCATCCGGCGCCCGGCGCGCGATCTCGAGCGCGCGCTCGGCGAGCAGCGCGACGTGCGCGCCGACGGCGTCGAATCCCTCGCCGACGGTCTTTCCCATGAGGAACCTCGCGTGGATGCCCTCGGTGATGATCGCGAGCTTGAACAGAGCGAGCACCTGGTAGAAGTCGATCGCGGCGACGTCGCGGCCGCTCGCGCTCGCGTAGCGGCCGGCGAGCTCGGCGCGCGAGAGAAAGCCCGGCCGCGCCGTCACGGCCTGGTGCGATCCCGGCGGCCGCAGCTCGGGCGGGTCGGCCTCCTCTCCCCAGTAGATGAGCGTGTAGCCGAGGTCGGCGAGCGGATCGCCGAGCGTCGCCATCTCCCAGTCGAAGATGGCGATCACGCGGCCCGGGTCGGCCGGATCGAGCGCGAGGTTGCCGAGGCGGTAGTCGCCGTGGACGAGCGCCGGGGGCGGCGACGCGGGCAGCGACGCAGCGAGCCGCCGCGCGAGCTCGTCGATCGCCGGCAGCTCGCGCGTCTTCGAGCGCTCCCACTGCTGCGACCAGCGCCGCACCTGCCGCTCGAGGTAGCCCGCGGGCCGCCCGAAGTCGCCGAGGCCGACCCTCTCGACGTCGACCGCATGCAGACACACGAGCGTGTCGATGAGCGCGTTCGAGATGCGCCTCCGCTCGGCCGGCGCCTCGGCGTACCCGGCCGGAAGCTCGCGCTCGATCACGATGCCCGGCCGGTACTCCATCACGTAGAACGGCGCGCCGTTCACGGCGTCATCGATGCAGAGGCCGCGGGCCCGGGGGACCGGCACGTCGGTCGGGCCCAGCGCCGAGATCAGCGAGTGCTCGCGGCCCATGTCGTGGGCGGTGGCCAGGACGAGGCCGAGCGGCGGGCGGCGGAGCACCCAGGCGCCGCCGGCCTGGTCGGTCACCTTGTAGGTCAGGTTCGAATGGCCGCCGGCGATGAGGTCGAACGACAGCGGTGCGGCGGCCTCGGGCACGT
>JAYRMX010000144.1:0-19324 GCA_041912475.1 Myxococcota bacterium | reverse complement strand
TGCGGCGCGAAGCTGTTCCGCGCGACGCCCGCGACGCGCGCGCTCTTCGCCGACGCGTTCCTCACGCGCTGGCTGTTCGACGTCGAGCTGATCGCGCGAATGATCGAAGCGGGCGGCGCCGAAGGGCGCGCGCGCGCCCTCGCGGCGATCCGCGAGCTCCCCCTCGAGGCCGGGCACGACGTGGGAGCCTCGAAGGTGCGAGCGGCCGATTTCGTGCGCGCGGGCTTCGACCTCGCCCGGATCCGCCGGCGCTACGCGCGGCCGGGCCGGTAGCGCCGGCGATCGCCGCGCGTTCCGGCGCGGCGATCGCGCGCGTGGCGCGCCGGCTCAGCCGCCCTGGCCCGCGTTCGCAGCGGCCGCCGCCAGCGCTTCCGAGCCGGCCTGCGCGTGCGCCGTGAGCGCCGTCTCGAGGGCCTGCTGCTGCGCGGCGCTCGGCGCCGAAACGCCAGGGATCCAGCCGTGGAGGTCTCCGAGCGGCCTGTCGTAGATGCCGGCCATCGGCAGCTCGTTCGTGAGGTAGACCCTGCTGCCGTTCACCGCGTACGAGATCACCGTTCCGCCGGCCGTCGGCCCGGCCATGATCGCCGCCGCGTTGATCGCGTCCTTGACTGCGCTCGACGTGCGGGCCGCGCCCGGCACCCAGTAGTAGCGATCTCCGCGGCGCTCTGCGTAGAGCCCCTGCGGCGCGTAGGTCGTCGCGTAGACTGCGACGCTCGGCGTCGCGTACGAGACGACGGGCGAGTACGACGCCTGGACGGTCGTCGGTGCCGAGCTCCCGGAAACCACGACCGGGACGCTCGCTGCGTAGACCGGCGTCGTCGCCCACCAGTAGATCGGGTAGCCGTAGACGCTCCGGTACACCGTCGCACCGTAGACCGGCACCGGGTAGACGTAGTACGAGCCCGTCGCCGCAGCCGCGGCCGGAGTGTACGTCGTGCTCGTCTGCGAGACGCCGCTGCCCGGCGATGCGGTCGTCGTCGTGACGGTTACGCCCTCGCCCGAGCCGGGCGTCGCGGTGACGGTCGCACCCTGCACCGTGCCGCCCGACGCCGTCATCGCGCCCGCCTTCACCGTCTCGCCGTTCGTCGCGATGCCGGCGGCCTTCACGCCGTTCTCGTTCACGATCGCAGCGCCCGCGGCGCTTCCGTGATTGTTGGTCGTGGTGCCTCCGACGACGAGTCCGGCGTCGGTCATCGCGGCCGCGCCGTGCGTCTCCGAGCTTCTCCCGGTGCTCGTCGCCGACGAGCCGTCGTACGTCACGTAGCCGTCCTGCTGCGTCACCGTGCCGGTGTGCGTGGCGGTCTCGCCGCCTGCGCTCTCGGCGGTGACGGTCGTCGTGACCGAGCTTCCATTCGTCGTCTGGTCGACGTCGACCGATCCGCCGCGCGGCCCCTCGACGCCGTCCTCGGCGGTTGCGGTCTGCGTGGCGCCGTTTCGCGCGCTCGCCGGCGTCTCGCCGCTTCGCGCGCTCGCGGACGTTTCGCCGCTGCGTGCGGACTGCGCCGAGCTCGGGTCCGGGGCGCTCGAGGCCGGCGCGCTCTCGGCGCCTCCGCGGCTCCCGAGCCCGCCACCGCCGAGAGCATCCCGCGCGCTCGCGGCCGAGCCCGCGCCGGACCGCGAGCCGAGCGCAGCCGCCGGTCCGCCGCCCGAGAGGGGTCCCGCTCCGGAGCTGCTGCCGATCCCGGTGCGCGCGGCCGCTCCCGCGCCGGAGCGGCTCCCGATACCGCCGCTCCCGAGCGCGCCGGCGGCGGAGTGCCCGCCGATCGCGCCTCCAGCGACGCCGGCGCCCGGCTTCGCATGGGCGGCTCCTCGCGCGGCGCCGCCCGCGTGCCCGCCGCCGAGCGGGCCTGCGAGGGCCGCGGGCGCGAACAGCAGCGCGCCGGCCAGAATCGGGACGAAGAGGGCGCGGGGGCGGGTCATGATGGTTCCCTCCGGGTGGGACCGCTCGGTCCGAGCTGTGGAATAATGCCCCCACCCCCTCGGACGCCTCCCGCACGACCTTTAGCGGGGCTCGTTCCCTGCACGTCCTGGACGCGAGGGGCGTCGCGCGCTCGCCCGAGCGATCGGGGGCGCAAGCTCGCAGCGTTTCCGGCGTGCCGCGTGGCGGGAGGCACGGCGCCTTGCCGGCCGGCGCGCAGGTGCGCGGGCCCGGCCCCGGCTCGCTGCAGCCGGTGCTCCAGTTTGCGAACGCGCTCGCACGAAAGCTCTGCAGCGCCCGGCGGCGGCCTGCTTGACCCGGCTTCGGCCCGCGTGGTAATGCCGGTTCTCCCGCATTCGCGGCTGCCTCGACGTCCGGCCAACCTCGGGAGATCGCGCCGTGCCCCGCCGCCCCCGCGCCCTGCTGCTCGCGCGCTCGTGCCGCCGGCCGAGCTCCCGCGGCACCCCGGCCCGCAGCGCCGCCGGCTGCGCGGCCGGCGCCGCCCGAAGCGAGCGCGGGCCCGAGTGAAGGACGATCGCGACGCCTTCGCCGAGAAGCTGTCGGCCGCGCTGCGACGGCATCTCGGTCCGCCGGGCGAGGTGCGCGCGCTCTCGCGCCTCACGGGAGGCGCCACCAAGTCGACGTGGTCGTTCGACGCCGTCGTGGGTACGGAGACGCTCCCGCTGATCCTCCAACAGGCGCTCGCCGGCGGCGGCGCGATTCGACCGGCGGTGCGCGGAGGCCAGGACGCGGCGCTCATGCAGGCCGCCGTGCGCGCGGGCGTCCCGGCCCCGCGCGTTCGCTTCGTGCTCGAAGAGGAGGACGGCCTCGGCGAGGGCTACGCGACCGATCGCGCCGAGGGAGAGACGCTCGGCCGCAAGATCGCCAGCGACCCGCGGTTCGAGGCGGTGCGGCCGCGGCTCGCTGCGCAGTGCGGCGAGATCCTCGCCGCGATCCATCGCATCGACCCGGCAGGGCTCGACTTCCTCGCGACGCAGACGGCGGCGCAGCAGCTCGCCGCCTATCGCATGCTGGCGGACGCCTTCGACCATCCACTTCCGGCGCTCGAGTTCGGGCTTCGCTGGGTCTCGGACCACCTGCCCGACGAGCCGCGAACGACCGTCGTGCACGGAGACTTTCGCAACGGGAACCTCATCGTCGGCGACGACGGAATCCGCTGCGTCCTCGACTGGGAGCTCGCGCAGCGCGGCGACCCGATGATGGATCTCGGCTGGCTGTGCGTGAAGACGTGGCGCTTCGGCGGAGAGCTTCCGGTCGGGGGCTTCGGCCGTCGCGAGGATCTCTTCGAAGCGTACGAGAAGGCGGGCGGCGGACCCGTCGATCCGGCGCACGTTCGATTCTGGGAGGCCTTCGGCTGCGTCAAGTGGGCGCTCATGTGCCTCGGAAAGGGCCTCGGAACGCCGCGCGGCGCGCGCGGGCGCGTCGAAGCCGTTGCGATCGGGCGGCGCATCGAGGAGCCGCTGCTCGACTTTCTCGACCTCGTCACGGGGAGGGAGTGAATGCCGGCGAGCAAGCCCGGGGCGGACGCGCTTCTCGAGGCGGCGATCGACTACCTGGAGCGCGAGCTCCTGCCGACGCTCTCGGGGTACCACCGCTTCCAGTGCCGCGTGACGGCGAACGTTCTCGGCCAGGTTCGGCGCGAGCTCGCGCTCGCGGCCGCGCAGTCGGACGCCGAGCGCGCACGGCTCGTCGCACTGCTCGGCCACGAAGACGGGCGCGACGAGCTGAGCCGCGAGCTCGCGAAGAAGATTCGCGCGGGGGAGCTGCCGCTCGGCGATCGGGCGCTGATCGAGCATCTGCGCCTGTCGGTCGTCGAGGCGCTGCGCATCAACAACCCCAGATGGATCGGCGAGTAGGAGGCCGCATGCTCGGAACGCCGCGCGAGCGGGCGCGCTCCCGTTCGGCTCGTTCGCGACGGCTCGCGTGGCTGCGCGCGCCGCTGCGGCGCTCCGCGAGCCCGCCGCGCGAACGGCGAGCGCTGCGACGAGGGGCGAGCGCAGGGGGCTCGCGATGAGCGTGCTGCGAAACGCGCAGACGCTCGCACGCCTCACGCGCTGGGGAGCAAAGCTGCTGCGCCGCGACCTGCGGCGGGCGCAGCTCGTTTCCGGGAATCCGAAATTCACGACGGCGCGCGAGGCCGTCGGCCGGATCCGGGACGGCGCCGCGGTCGGCGTCTCGGGGCTCGCCGCGCAGCAGCGCGCGTCGACGCTCTACTGGGCGCTGCGCGAGGCGTTCGAAGAGACCGGGCATCCGCGCGGCCTCACGCTCCTCAACGTCGGCGGACACGGAAGCCGCGGTCTGCTTCCCGGATCGCTCGACGAGCTCGCGATCCCGGGCCTCTGCGCCCGGCTCGTCACCAGCCACTTCGAGACGTTCCGTCCGTTTCTCGACCTCGCGGCGCGCGGGCGCTGCGTGCTGCAGTGTCTTCCGCTCGGCGTGATGGCGCAGCTCTACGCGGCGCTCGGACGCGGCGAGGACTCGCTGCTCTCCGCGACGGGCATCGGAACGTTCCTCGACCCGCGGACGGGCCGCGGGTCTCCCGTGCGAGGAGGCCGTCGCGAGCAGCTCGTCACGGTCGAAGGCGATCTGCTTCGCTACCGCATTCCGCCGATCGACGTCGCGCTCTTCAACCTTCCCGCCGCAGACCGCCGCGGAAACCTCTACGCGAAGGGCAGCGCGATGATCGGCGACGCGCTCGAGCTCGCGCAGGCGGCGCGGCGGCGCGGCGGCCTCGTGATCGCGAACGTCGGCCGCCTCGTCGACGAGGGCTACGGCGAAGTCTTCCTTCCCGCCGAGAGCGTCGATGCGATCGTGCTGCACCCCGACACCGAGCAGACGCCGGGCTACACGCACGCGGATCCGTGGCCCGCCGTCACGGTCGGAGGCGACGCGATCGCCGACGCGCTCGAGCAGGCGCGCTTCGTCGGCCGCCTCGCCGGCCTGATCGGCGGCGTCGCGCAGCGCGGCGCGCTCGACGACGCCGTCGCTCGCCTCGCAGCGACGACGCTCGTGGCGTCGGTGGCGAAGGGAGCGTTCGTCGCGATCGGCGCCGGGATGCCCGAGGGCGTCGCGCGTGCGGTGTTCGAAGCGGGCCGGCTCGGCGACGTGACCTTCGCCGTCGAGAGCGGCGTCGTGGGCGGGCTTCCGGCGCCCGGCGCGTACTTCGGAGCCTCGCTCGCGCCGCGCGAGCTCGTCTCGACCGCAGAGCTCTTCCGGCGCTGCGAACGGGGTCTCGACGCGGCGTGCCTCGGCGCGCTCGAGGTCGACGCGGCGGGCAACGTGAACGTCTCGAAGCGCGGGCGCGGCGTTCGGCGCTACGCAGGGCCCGGCGGGTTCATCGACTTCACGGAGGCGGCGCAAACGATCGTCTTCGTCTCGGGGTGGATGCGCGGCGGCAGCATCGACGTCGGGCGCGGCGGCGTTCGCCTTCGGAGCCCGGGTGAGCCCAAGTTCGTCGAGCACGTGTCGGAGGTGACCTTCGACGCCGAGCGCGCGCTCGGCGCGGGAAAGCAGATCCACTACGTGACACCCGTCGGCGTGTTCCAGCGGACCTCGCGCGGAATGGAGCTGACGACGATCATGCCGGGGATCGACCTGCACGAGGACGTCCTCGGGCTGACGCCGATCGAGATCGTGCGGCCCGAGGGCGGCGAGGTGCCGGTCGCACCGAGAGCGATCGTCGACGGCAAGGAGTTTCGCCTTCCCGCCTGGGGCTCCGCCCGGGCGGCACGGGACTGAAGGAAGGGGGCAGCGTGCTCGAAGCGCAGATCGAAGTCGGAGTCCAGCCGTCCCCTCTCACGCCCCGACAGGTCGAGCGGGAGTTCCGTGCGCTGCTGAACGCCGGCGCGCGGATCCGGCCCTCCGGAACGACGAAGTCGAGGCCCGGGAGGCTGCTCTCGCTCGGCTACGTCCCGCGACACAGGCTTCGCCTCTTCGATACGGTCTTCTACCTCTGCGGGCTCCGGCAGGAGCCGAACGCGCGCTACTTCATCGCGTACGTGCTCCCCGGCGCGGCTCGCCCGGCCTCGCCGGGGCGCCGCGTTCTCTTTCCCCGCTACTTCTACAAGGACGCGTCTCTCGTCTGGCGCTCCGCGAGCCACTTCGCGCGGTCGGATGCGGAGAACTGGATCGGAAAGGGCGATCTCAAGCCGCTGCGAGAAGCCAGCGGTGAAGTGACGTACTACAGCGCGGAGGAGACGACGAATCTTCCGCTCGAGATGCAGACGGCGCTCGACGTCGCGAGCCGAATGGCGCCGCGCGTGCCGCGCGACGAGCGCGCCATCGGCCTCGTGCTGCGCAGGGCGCCCGACGATCGCGTCGAGCCCTACGCCGACTTCACCGCGCCGCGGAGAAGGGCGGCCGCCGACCGCCGCAATCTCGTCCATGGCGGGCGGCGCGTCGCCTGGTTCGCACGGCGGGGAGACCCCGCATCGCTGCGGTTCGCGCGCGGCTACGAGCCGGACTTCGAATCGGGCATGCTCGAGGTCGACCGGTCGGCGAGCCGAATCTACGGCGGCGAGATCCGCAAGTTTCGAATCCTCTCCGCGAACGCGAAGATCCAGTACCAGTTCGTCGCCGCGCCGCGGCACGTCTGGATCGTTCCGCCGCAGGCGCTCACGACCGAGCTCTCGAGCTACGGCGTTCGCACGATCGACGTCGTCGCCGACGACGACCTCTCGCTCCCCGGCTACGAGTACCACTACCTGGACGACAGCGAGGATCCGCCTCGCCTCTACAGCCAGATCCCCGAAGGCTGGGCGGGCGGGATCTGCCCGACCGATCCCGCGCGCGCCGACGCTTCGCCGTGGCTGGAGGCGCTCCCGGTCGTCCAGCAGTTCCGCAAGGCGATCCGCTTCCCGCGGCCGCGTGGCGCGGCCTGAGCGCCTTCCGCGAGCGCCCGGCTCACTTCAGGAAGCGATCGACGACGTGGTCCATGATCGCGCCGCCGAGCCACGAGCCGATTGCGAGCACGACGAGGACGGCGAAGCGGAGCATCTGCGAGACCTCGATCGCCCACGGCCGCACGGTCTCGATTCGGCGTTCGTAGGCGAGGAGCGCGGGGAGCTCGGCCGCGGCCGCGGGCGCGGAGGCGCCGAGCAGCGCGTCGCGCGCGTCACGGATGCGCGCGCGAACGCGAGCGAGCTCGGCCTGCTTCGCCCGCGCGATCCGCGCGGCGAGTCGAACGAGCGGCGCGACGAAGAGCGCGGTGCCGAGCGCGAGCGCGACCGCCACGACGATGCCGGTCATCCACGAGAACTCGAGGTCGACGAAGACGAGCGACGCGCTCGATCCGCCGACGATCCAGAAGAACGAGCGCCGCAGACCCGCGCCGGCGAGGCGCCGGTCGGGCGCCGTGTCGAGCAGATCGATCGGCGCCGGGATCGCGTCGAGCGCCCGCTCCTGCCGAGTCCACGCCCAGGTGAAATAGGCGAGGGCTCCGATCAGCCCGAACAGGACGAGGTTCGCTCCGGTCGCCCATGCGATCGCAAAGGTCCAGGGGTCGTCCGAGACGAGGAACGGCTGGTTCGTGTCGGTGCCCGTGATGAGAAGGGTCCCGAGCGGCGCCACGAGCAGCGCCGCGCCGAGCGCAGCGCGCGGGCTCGGCGCGCTCGCGGCGAGGACCGCGGCCGTCCGCTCCGCGCTCCAGCCGAGCTCCTCGGCGCGCCGGGCGGCGTCGCGCCGCTCGGTCGCGACGCCGTACGCGAGCGCCGCGCTCCCGAAGCCGATGAGCACCGAGACGACCATGCTGATCCGGTAGTTCGAGCGCCCGAGAAGATCCGCCGCGGTCGGGACGCCGGAGAATGCGAGGGCCGCGAACAGGTGCCCGCACTCGGTCACGAGCGCGACCGACGCGCCGAGCAGGGCCGCCTCGCCGGGCGTTCGGGGCCGCCACGGCGATCGCATCAGGCCGCCGCCAGCAGACGCTCCGCGATCTGGATGGCGTTCAGCGCGGCGCCCTTGCGGATCTGGTCGCCCGAGACGAAGAGGTCGAGGCCGTAGCCTTCGTCCTGCGAGAGGTCGCGACGGATTCGCCCGACGAAGACGTCGTCCTTGCCCGACGCGTGCAGCGGCTCGGGGTGGCGGTTCGCCTCGCGGTCGTCGATCACGCTCACGCCCGGCGCCTCGGCGAGGATCTTGCGCGCCTGCTCCTCGCTGATCGGCCTCTCGAGCGTGAGGTTGATCGACTCGCAGTGCGCGCGCAGCACGGGGACGCGGACGCAGGTCGCCGTCACGCGAATCGCGTCGTCGTGGAAGATCTTGCGCGTCTCCTTCAGCATCTTCAGCTCTTCTTCGTTGTAGCCCGTCGCCGCGTCGATCTTCGAGTTGTGGCTGAAGAGGTTCCAGATGTACTGGCGCTGGAAGATCTCGCTCGTGATCTCCTCACCGCGCGCCCACTGGTGCGCCTGCTGCTCGAGCTCGCGCATCGCCGCCGCTCCGGCGCCCGACGCCGCCTGATAGGTGCTCACGACCACGCGCCGGACGCCGGCGGCCCGGTGCAGCGGCCAGACGACGACGTTCATGATGATCGTCGAGCAGTTCGGGTTCGCGATGATGCCGCGGTGCTTCGCGATGTCCTGCGGGTTCACCTCGGGAACGACGAGCGGGACGTTCGGGTCCATGCGGAACGCCGACGAGTTGTCGACGACGACGCAGCCCCGCTGCGCGGCGATCGGAGCGAACTTCCTGCTGATGGCTCCGCCGGCCGAGAAGAGCGCGAGGTCGACGCCGTCGAACGAATCCTCGGTGAGCTCCTGAACGACGTACGTCTTCCCGAGGAACTCGATCTCCCTGCCCGCGGAGCGCGCGCTCGCGAGGAGCGTGAGCCGCGAGAACGGGAAGCGGCGCTCGGCGAGGATCCGGAGGAACTCCTGGCCCACGGCGCCGGTGACTCCGGCTACGGCGAGGGAAGGCGACTTGCGCATCGAGGGCTCTCCGCTGGCGGCCGGGCTCGCCCGGCGCGGGGCGTGTCATGCTAGCGCACGAGCGACCTTCTCTCATGCGACGCCGCGAGTCCCGCGAGCGCATGATCGAGGGCGGCCCGGGTTCGCGCGCGGTCGGCGTCGTCGCCCGGAAGCCAGGTGATGATCTGCCGGCCGCCGCGGCCGGCGAAGGCCGCGAGCGCTCCGCCGACGAGAACCACGTGCGCGCCGGCGGTTCGCGCCGGGCGACCGCGCTCGCCCTCGGCCGCCTCCGGCCAGCGCAGCAGCGCGCCGTACGGGTTCGCCGGGTCGGCCGCCGCGAGCGTCACCGCGCCCGAGGTGTCCGGCAGGCCGCGCAGCCGCCGCAGCAGGTCGAGCGCGGCCGGCGTCGCGAACTGCGTCGCGCCGACGCCGGCGACGAAGTAGCCGCGGCGGATCCTGCCCGCGGCTTCGAGCGCGGAGAGGACTTCGGCGACCGGCCGGAACCCGCCGGCGATGCCTTCGGCGGCGGCAACCTCGCGTGACACGATTCCGTGTCGAGACAGGAGCTGACCGGCGAGGGCGGCGAGGCGCTCGGTGGGCGTCGGCGGCGCGGAGCCGCTGCGATCGACGAGCGACCAGCGCCCTTCGGCGGCCGGCGGGGCGCCGCGGCGCGAGCGGAACCCGCGCCCGCGGCTCGTGCCGCGGCGCCGAGCGGCCCCGGCCGGCGCGAGGTACGCCCGGAGCGCGGAGAACCCGTCGTTCGTGACGAGGCCGCGCCAGACGAGGCGCCAGAGCGCGGCGACGCTCTCGCGCGGAAAGCCTCCGCCCGCCGCTTCGTGCCGCGCGTCGAAGAACGCCGCGCCGCGCGATGCGAGCGCCGTGAGAAGGCTCGCCTCCCGCGCCGGGAGATCGCCGGGCGGCGCCTCCGGCGCGTGCAGCTTCGGCAGCGCGTCGGGGAGATAGAGCGCGATGCGTCCGTCGCGGTCGCCGAGCGCTTCGATGCCGCACCACACCACCTCGCCCGCAGCGGCGAGCGCGTCGAGGTCGGATCGGGCGTAGCCTTCGACGCGGGCCGGCAGGACGTCGCTCTCGAGGATCGACGCAGGAACCGCGGCGCCCTGGAGGCGCTCGATCGCGTCGAGGAGGGCATCGAGGCCGCGCGCGCGGCGCGTGATTCCGTGCCATGCGCACGCGAACCGCGCGAAGACCGGCGGCGCCACGGGCTCGGCCTCGCGGCGGAGCTTCGCGAGTGACGCGCGACGCAGGCGCTGGAGGACGCCGGGCTCGCACCACTCGCGGTGCGAGCCGCCCGGGCGGAACGCGCCTTCGAGCAGTCTTCCCGCCGCGACGAGGCGCCGGAGGACGTCCTCGGCCTCGCGCGGCCCGAGTGCGAAGCGCGCGAGAAGGTCGCTCGCCGTGAAGGGCCCGTGCGTTCGCGCGTAGCGCAGCACGAGGTCGCCGGCCGGGTCCTCGGCGCGCTCGCGCAGCGCGCGCGGAAGATCGCGGGGAAGGCGGGCGCCGAGCGTGTCGCGGTAGCGGCTCGCGTGCTCCGCGGCGACCAGCCGCTCCTCGCCCGCGAGATCGAGCGCGACGACGCGGTGCGCGGCGAGAAGGCCGGGGAGCGCGTCGTCGGCGGCTCCGGGCGCGCAGCGCGCGCGAAGCGCCTCGCGCGAGAGGTCGCCGAGGCGAAGGAGCAGGCCGTGGACGCCATCGGCGTCCCTCGGGCGCGGAGCGTCTCCGAGGCCTTGCAGCTCGCGCTCGAGCGCGGCGAGCGCGCCCGCGTCGAGCAGCTCGCGCAGCTCGGCCTCGCCGAGCAG
Organism: Myxococcota bacterium; assembly: GCA_041912475.1. GTDB lineage: Bacteria > Myxococcota_A > UBA9160 > UBA9160 > UBA9160 > MYXO. The sequence continues at coordinate 8,666 of JAYRMX010000144.1, read as the reverse complement.
CTCGCGGAGCTGGGCGTGATCGATCGCGAGCGCCTGCGCGCGGCGCTCGGCGATCGGAACGTCGCCCTCGTAGATGTAGCTCGCGACGAAGCCGAAGAGGATCGCCGACGCGAACGGCGACGGCGCAGACGGATCGCAGACCCGAGCGTCGATCTCGCCGGCCGCGACGCCGCCCAGCACCTCGCGAAGCGCCGGCAGATCGAAGACTTCACGCAGGCACTCGCGGGTCGTCTCGAGCAGCATCGGAAACGAGCCGAAGCGGGCGGCGACCGAGAGCAGGTCCTGTGCGCGCTTTCGCTGGTGCCAGAGCGGAGAGCGCCGGCCCGGCCGCCGCCGCGGGAGCAGCAGAGCGCGCGATGCGACTTCGCGAAACCTCGCCGCGAACAGCGCGCTCGACCCGAGCTGATCGATCACGAGCCGCTCGACCTCGTCCGGCCCGGGCAGCAGGAGCGATGCGTCCGGCGGCGAATCCGTCTCGGGAAGGCGAACCACGAAGCCGTCATCGGTCCACTGCGCCTCGGCGTCGATCCCGGCCTGCTCCCGGATCTTCGCGACGGCGGCCATCGCCCACGGCGCGAGGACGCGGCCGCCGAGCGGCGAGAGGACGCACACGCGCCAGTCGCCGAGATCGTCGCGGATGCGCTCGATCACGACCGAGCGGTCGTCGGGGACGGCTCCCGTCGCCTCGTGCTGATCGTCGAGGTAGCGGAGCAGGTTCTCCGCGGCGAGCGGATCGAGGTCGTGATCTCGTTCGAGCCGCGCGAGCGCCGCCGCGCGAGGCAGCTCGCGCAGCTCGCGGACGAGCGCCCCGATCCGGCGTCCGAGCCCGACCGAGCGGCCCGCGCCGTCGCCGCGCCAGAACGGCATCCGTCCGGGCTGCCCCGGCGCCGGCGAGACCACGACGCGGTCGTTCGTGATCTCCTCGATCCGCCACGTCGATGCGCCGAGCACGAAGGTGTCACCGGGACGGCTCTCGAAGACCATCTCTTCGTCGAGCTCGCCGACGCGGGCCTGCGACTTCGGAGCGCCTGCGAGAAAGACGCCGTAGAGCCCGCGGTCGGGGATCGTTCCTCCGCTCGTGACGGCGATGCGCCGCGCGCCGGATCGCGCCTCGATGGCGCCGGTCGCTCGGTTCCAGTTGATTCGCGGCTGGAGCGTCGCGAAGTCGTCCGACGCCCACCGGCCCGAGAGCATGTCGAGGACGCTCTCGAAGCTCGCGCGCGAGAGGCGGGTGAACGGAGCGGCGCGGCGAACCAGGCGGAACAGCTCGTCTTCGGTCCACGGCTCGAGCGAGGTCATCGCCACGATCTGCTGTGCGAGCACGTCGAGCGGGTTGCGCGGATAGCGGACCGGCTCGACGGCGGCCTCGTGCATCGCCGCGGCGAGCGCGGCGCAGGCGACGAGGTCCGCGCGGTACTTCGGATAGAGGATGCCGCGGCTCGGCGCTCCGACCCGGTGGCCGCTGCGCCCGATGCGCTGCAGGCCGCTCGCGACCGACGGCGGGGCCTCGATCTGCACCACGAGATCGATCGCGCCGATGTCGATGCCGAGCTCGAGCGAGGACGTCGCGACGAGCGCTCGAATCTCGCCGCGGACCAGCCGGGCCTCGATCTCGGCGCGCTGCTCGCGGGCGATCGATCCGTGGTGCGCGAACGCGATCGGCTCTCCGGCGAGGTCGTCGAGCGCCGCAGCGAGCCGCTCGGCGAGCCGGCGGCTGTTCACGAAGACGAGCGTCGAGCGGTGCTCGCGGATCCGCTCGAGCAGGCGCGGCTGGATCGCGCTCCAGATCGACGGCGCGGCCGGTCCGGCCGTGCGCGAGGCCCGGGCAGGGCGCGCCGGCCGCGCCATGTCCTCGACGGGGACCTCGATGGTCAGCTCGAGCGGCTTGCGGATTCCGGCATCGACGATCGTCACCGGACGGTGTCGAACGCCGCCGCCGCCTTCCTCGAACTCGTCGTGGATCTCGCGCGCCGCCACGCGTGCCGATCGCGCGCCGCCTCGCGCTCGCTCGGTGCGCGGCGCAGGGCCGGGCTCGGCGCCGCCCAGGAAGCGCGCCACTTCGTCGAGGGGGCGCTGCGTCGCCGAGAGCCCGATTCGCTGCAGGCGTCTTCCGGCGAGCGTCTCGAGCCTTTCGATCGAGACGGCGAGGTGCGCGCCGCGCTTGCCCGGAACCAGCGCATGGATCTCGTCGACGATCACCGTCTCGACCGCGCGCAGCGCGTCCCGGCTCGACGACGTGAGCAGGAGGTAAAGAGACTCCGGCGTCGTGATGAGCAGATCGGACGGAGCGCGCCGGAACCGGGCGCGCTCGCGGGGAGGCGTGTCTCCGGTGCGCAGGGCGATCGCGAGCCGAGTGCAGGCGTCGCCGCGGCGCTCCGCGACGGCGCGGATGCCCGCGAGAGGCGCGCGCAGATTCCGCTCGACGTCGACCGCGAGGGCCTTGAGCGGCGAGACGTAGAGGACGCGGCAGCGATCGGCCCGAGGCGGCAGCGGCTCGAACAGCAGCCGGTCGATGCAGCACAGGAACGCGGCGAGCGTCTTGCCGCTGCCGGTCGGTGCGAGCAGCAGCGTCGACTCGCCGCGCGCGATCGGCGGCCAGCCCCGGGCCTGCGCCGGCGTGGGCTCGGCGAACGACGCCTCGAACCATGCGCGCACCGCGGGCCGGAAGAGCGCGAGAGGGTCGCCGGAAGCCGCTGCCATCCGGCGAGGCTACGACGCCGGGCGCGCGGCGCACGTCCTGCGGCGTCGAGCGGCCGCCGACCGCGCCCACAGGGTGCGCTCCGTGCTCGAGCTCGGCGGGTTTTCCGCGGCGGTGTCAGGCGCGTGCGGTGCGCTCGCTCTCGGCGAGGAGCGAGAGCTGCCGCTCGAGCTCGAGAACGTCGGGAAGACTCTCCGGCCCCGGGAAGCCGCGCGCCGGGGGCGAGAGCGCGACGTCGGACGCCGTGCAGCACGCGAGCGCATCGCCCCACGCCATGAGCGGCTCCCAGCCTTCGATGCGCCGCCAGCGCGCGGGGATCGCCGCGACGCCGGCGGCCGCACCGGCGAGGCCTCCGACGAGCGCTCCCATCACGGCGGTGTCGTGCCCGAGGCTGACGGCACTGACGAGCGTCTCCTCGAAGCGGCGCTCCGAGCCGAGGACGACCGCAATCGCAGCGGGAACGACGCACAGCGCACAGCTTTCCGTCGCGTGCGCGGGACGGCCGAGCCGGGCCGACGCATAGCGCTCGACCCATCCGCGCTCGGCCGGCCAGCCCTCGTCGAAGCGGCGGGCGAGGCCGCCGAGCACGATCGAAACGTCGTGGACGTGGCTCGGTGACGCGACCCGGATGCCTTCGATCTCGGAGATGAGGCTCTCTTCGCGCTTGCGAAGCCACGCGGCGAGCTCTTCGAGCATCGAGCGGCCGCGCGCCGCCGGAACCGGATAGCCCGGCTCTCGCCGCAGCCGGGTCGCGAGCCACCCCGCGGCGAGAGCCGCCGAGATGGCGCGCAGCTCGCGATGCGTGACGAGCGAGACGTCGACGATCATCGCGGCAACGACGTCGTCCGGCTCGTGTCCGAGGGCCGTCGCGATCGGCACGATTCGCGCGACGTTCGCGCAGCCCGCCTGCTCCGCGGACCCGCACGAGCGCCAATCTCCCCCGGTGCGCAGCGCGCCGATCGACTCCGCGAAGGCCGAGTGTGCGCAGCGGTGCGTTCCGTGCGGCAGCCCCTCCGACGCGGCCGCCATCTCGATCCAGCGCCCTCCGACCCACGACGGGTCGGGCGATCCGCATCGCACCGTCGCCTCGACGAGCGTGAGCGATTGCTGCGTGACGCTGCTCCAGATCGGACGTTCGTCGAGGTACGTCGAGACGATCCCGTGCCGCTCGCGAATGGTGGCTGCGTTGAGGCCGGTGAGCGGCGCGCCGAGGCAGTCGCCGGCGGCGACGCCGAGCAGCGCCCCGAGGACGCGGTCACGATGCCTGGGTTCGACCACGGGATCCGTTCATGACGTTCGGGAGGAGCGGGAAGACGGGCGCGCGAGGCCGCCGTGGCCGCCCGGCCCGGCCGCTGACGGCGACCGCCCGCGACCCTTGCGCTGCACCGCCGCGAGCAGCCCGTGTGCGCAACGTACGGACTGCCCGCGGCGGGCCCCGATCGGGCTGCGCCACGATCGGAAGTTCTGAAGGAGGCATCCGGCCGACGCCGTGCGAGGGGTGGCGCCGGGCTGCGCTCGCCACTTCGCCGGCGCGCCGCCGGAAGTCTTGCGCCGAGTCGGAACATGGCGGGTAGTCACGTCAGATCGGGTCACAGCGACTCCTCCCCTGCGTACCACCCCTCTAGTAAATGAACATTCGGTCCGGCAGCCGGGCCACCCGCAAACGGGGGGTGTGGCGATTCGCCGCGAACGCGCGCCCACGATCCGCTCTCGTGCCTTGACGTGCAGGGCGCGGGCGCACACCGTCGCCCGCGTGAAGCCGCCGGCCCCGCCGGGCTCGAAGGCCGGATTCGCCGCGAGCCTCCTCTCGGTCCCCGTGGAGGAGGCGCTGGCCGCGCTCGGCTCGCGCCGTTGCCGGTCGGGTTCTTCTCGTTCCTGGTCGTTGCGGTGGTCACGTATCTGGTGCTGGTCGAGTGCGTGAAACGGCCGCTCATGCGAAGGCTGATCGCTCGCGGCGGCGCCGAGGGAGGGAGCGATGGATCGCGGATCGGGGGCTCGTGACCGAATCGAGGGCGCGGTCGTTCGCGCACTGCTGCGCCTTCCCGCGCCGCTGCAGCGGCTGGTCGGCGGGGGCCGCGCGGTGCGCCTCGACGGGCAGACGCTCGACGCGCAGATGCAGCTCGTCTGCTTCCTGCTCGCCCGCTCGGGGCACCGCTCGTTCGAGACGCTCGAGCCGCCCGACGCGCGCGCGGAGATCCGGCGCACGTCGGCGGCCTTCGCCGCCGCGCCGCTGCCGCTCGCGAAGGTCGAGGATCTCGAAGTCCCGGGGCCTGCGGGAGCGATTCCCGCGCGGCTCTATCGGCCGTTCGCGACGGACGCGCAGCTCCCGCTCCTCGTCTACTTCCACGGCGGCGGCTGGGTGGTGTGCGATCTCGACACGCACGACGGCTGCTGCCGGTTCCTCTCGCGGGGCGCCGGCGTGAACGTGCTCTCGGTGGGATACCGGCTCGCACCCGAGCACCGCTTTCCCGCGGCGGTCGACGACTGCGTCGCCGCCTTCCGGTGGGCGGCCGCGAACGCGGAGGAGCTCGGAGGCGACCCGGCGCGAATCGCGGTCGGAGGCGACAGCGCCGGCGGAAACCTCTCGGCCGTCGTCGCGCAGGCGACTGCGCGCGACGAAGGCCCGCGCCCGGCGATGCAGCTTCTTCTCTACCCGGTGACCGACCTTTCGACCAAGCACGCGAGCTATCGGCTCTTCGCAGAGGGCTTCTTTCTCACCGAGAAGCAGATGGACTGGTACCGCGGCCACTATCTGGCGGACGAGTCGGACGCGCGCGACCCGCGCGCCTCGCCGCTGCTCGCGAGGGATCTGCGCGGACTCGCGCCCGCCTACGTCGTCACCGCCGGCTTCGACCCGCTGCGAGACGAGGGCGAGCGCTACGCCCGGCGGCTCGAGGAGGCCGGCACGCGCGTCGTGCTGCGCCGGCACGAAGGGCTCGTCCACGGCTTCGCGAACGTTCCGGATCTCGGCGTCGCGACCCGCCGTGCGATGGACGAGGTCTGCTCGGCGCTGCGCGAGGGGCTCGCCGGCGCCGGGCGCTGATCGCGGCGCGCGGCGCCTCGCCCCGAGCCGGGATCGCGACGGCTCCCGAGCGCTCCGGTGTTCGCCGGAGGCGGGCCCGGCTCAAGGCATCTCGCCGAAGCTCCGATTTCCGCCCCGTGGACGCTCCTCCGAATCCGACGCGCGAGCTGCGCCCGGCGAGATCCCCCTCGTCCGCGTGCGCGAGGCCGCGGCATTGAGCGCGATCGGGCGGATCCTCCGCGACGTGCTCGACGGCGGGATCCCGCCGGGTGATCTGCGCCGCGAGTCGCTCGGCACCATGCGTCGCATCCGGACCCAGAACGGGTGCTGGCTCGCCCTCGACCTCGCGAGCCCGCCGACCGCGCTGCTCCTCTACTCCATCGGAGATCACGCGACCGCCTTCTACGTCCTCGGCTCGCTCGCGCTCACGATCGGCCTCATGATCGCCGTGCGGCGCGGTCGCGATCTGCGGATCGCGACACATCTCGGAAACGTCAACTTCGTGCTCCTGCTCGCGCTGCTGCAAAGCCGGCTCGGCGGCCTCGAGGCGCCGGCGTCGGGCTGGGTCGTCGTTCCGGCCGTCTACGCGGGCCTCGTGCTCGGCATGCGCGCCGCGCTGTTCTACGGAGGCCTCGCCGCGCTGGTGACGCTCGCGTTCGCCGGGCTCTGGTTCGCCGGCGTTCGGCCCGAACCGGTGATCCGCGGCGACTCGCTCGCGATCTTCGCAGCGATTGCACAGGTCGAGCTCGCCGCGACGATGCTGGGGCTCGTCTACTCGTTCATTCTCGCGCAGCGCGAGGCCGAGAATGCGCTTCGCGAAAAGAACCAAGAGCTCGACGCCGCTCGCATTACGGCCGAGCAGGCGGCGCGTGCGAAGAGCGAGTTCCTCGCCAACATGAGCCACGAGATCCGAACGCCGATGAACGGCATCATCGGCATGACCGATCTCGCGCTCGAGACCGACCTCTCGCCCGAGCAGCGCGAGTACCTCGACGTGGCGCGAACGTCGGCCGAGTCGCTCCTCACGGTGATCAACGACATCCTCGACTTCTCGAAGATCGAAGCCGGAAAGCTCGACCTCGAGGCAATCCCGTTCCGCCTGCGAGAAACGATCGAGGGCACGCTGCACATGCTCGCGCTCCGCGCGCACCAGAAGGGGCTCGAGCTCGCGTTCGACGTCGAGACGGACGCACCCGACGCGCTGATCGGCGACGCCGGCCGGCTCCGGCAGGTTCTCGTCAATCTGATCAGCAACGCGATCAAGTTCACGGAGCAGGGCGAGGTCGTCGTTCGGGTGGCGACCGAAGAGCGCCGCGGCGACGACCTCGCGCTGCGGTTCTCGGTGCGAGACACCGGGGTCGGCATTTCCGCCGAGCAGCAGGGGCGAATCTTCAGCGCCTTCACGCAGGCCGACGGCTCGACGACGCGCAAGTACGGCGGCACGGGCCTCGGGCTCTCCATCTGCGTGCAGCTCGTGGCGCTGATGGGCGGAAAGATCTGGGTCGAGAGCGAGCCCGACGTCGGGAGCACCTTCCAGTTCACGGCGCGCTTCCCCATCGATCGCGAGGCCGCGCGCCGCGCGGCGTTCAGCGCGCCGGTCGAGCTGCGCGGCCGTCTCGTGCTCGTCGTCGACGACAATGCGACGAACCGGCGCATCCTCGAGGCGAACCTTCGGAGCTGGGGGGCTCGGCCGGTGTGCGCCGCGGGCGGCGCCGAGGCACTCGACCTGTTGCGGGGCGCGCACGAGCGGGACGAGCCGTTCGAGCTCGCGATCCTCGATCTGCAGATGCCCGAGATGGACGGCGTCGAGCTCGTCGCGCACATCTCGGGCGATCGTGAGCTCGCGGGTCTTCCGATGGTCGTGCTGAGTTCGGCCGGCCGGGGCGAGGACGCCGTGCGGTGCCGGCAGCTCGGCGCAGCCGAGTATCTCGTGAAGCCCGTGCGCGCGACCGATCTCGCGCACACGCTGCGGGTCGCGCTCGCGAGAAAGGGGCTCGCGGCGGCAGCGAGCCCGCATGCTGCGGCGATCGTCGCGGCCGAGGCGACGCCGGAGAGCGCGCCGGCTCGCGAGCTGCGGCCCGCTCGCACGCTGCGTCTGCTCCTCGCCGAGGACAACGCGGTCAACCGCAAGGTGGCGTGCAGTCTGCTCGCGAAGCAGAGCCACTCGGTGCTCGCCGTCGGGAACGGGGTGGAAGCGCTCGCGTCTCTCTCGCGCGTGCTCTTCTTCGCCGTGCTGATGGAGGGGGAGATGCCGGTGCTGGACGGCGTCGAGGCGACACGCGCGCTCCTCGAGCGCGCGCGCGCGCACGGCGGACACGTTCCGATCGTCGCGCTCACCGCGCATGCGATGAAGGGAGACCGCGAACGCTGCCTCGACGCCGGGATGGACGATTACGTGAGCAAGCCGCTTCGTGCGGCCGATCTCGCAGCGGCGCTCGCGCGCGTCACCGGCGCGGCCGGTGACACAGCGATGCTCGGACCGCCGCCGGCGTCCGCGACGTCCTGACACCGATCCACGTCAAACGGGCGCATCGCTGGCAGGCTCGCGACAGCGCGCGTCGTCGACGGCCGGACTGTTGACGAGCGTCGTCACCGGGTACGCCTCGAAGCCCGCGGGGTCGGGAGGCGCCAGCAGCGCGCCGAGGCGCGCGAGCGGGGTGTCCGCGTCGAGCCAGTCCTTCCAGCTCGCCGGCGCGAGGATCACGGGCATCCGGTCGTGGATCGGCCGCAGCAGCGCGTTGGCATCGGTCGTCACGATCGTGAACGAGGCGATGGCGTCGGGCTGACCCGCGTGCCAGGTGTCGAAGAGCCCCGCCATCGCGAACGGCCGCGAATCGGCGCGGCGCACGTGATGGGGCTGCTTGCGGCGCCCGGCCGGCTTCCACTCGTAGAAGCCGTCGGCCGGAACGAGACAGCGCTGCCTGCGAAACGCGCTGCGGAAGGCGG
>JAYRMX010000143.1:0-32462 GCA_041912475.1 Myxococcota bacterium | reverse complement strand
GGCCTCGTGCAGCGCGACGCGCGCCGGCTCGGCCTCGCGAATCTCTCGACGCTCGTCCGCGACGCGTCGCAGCCGCTGCCCGAGCCGCTCGTCGGAGCCTTCGATCGCGTGCTCGTCGACGCTCCGTGCTCGGGCCTCGGCAGCCTGCGGCGCAACCCCGACGCGCGCTGGCGCGTTCGGCCGGAGGACGTGCCCCGCCTCGCCGAGCTGCAGAGCGCAATCCTGCGCAGCGCAGCGCGCGGCTCGAGGGTCGGAGGAGCGCTCGTCTACAGTACCTGCACGCTGCTTCCGGAGGAGAACGAAGCCGTCGTGGAACGCTTCCTGCGCGAAGCTCCCGGATTCCGCCTCGTGGCGCGCGCCGCGCTGCCGCCGGCGCTGCGGCCCGTCGCGGAGGAGTGCGGCTTCGTCCACGTTCTGCCGCACCGCCACGACGCCGACGGGTTCTTCGCCGCCCGCATCGAGCGCTGCGAGTGACCGCGCAGACCTGCGTGATCGCGCCGTCGATCCTGTCGGCCGATTTCGCGCGCCTCGGCGACGAGCTGCGCGCCGTCGAGACCGCAGGCGCCGACTGGATCCACGTCGACGTGATGGACGGCCGTTTCGTTCCGAACCTCACGCTCGGCCCGGTCGTCGTCGAGGCGGCGAGGCGCTCGACGTCACTGCCCCTCGACGTCCACCTCATGATCGTCGAGCCCGAGCGCTACGTCGGCGACTTCGTTCGCGCGGGAGCCGCGACGGTCGGCGTCCAGGCCGAGGCCTGCGTCCACCTCCACCGCACGATCGCGCAGATCAAAGAGGCCGGTGCGCGCGCCAGCGTCGTGCTGAACCCCGCGACGCCGCCGGACGCCCTCGCGTACGTGCTCGGCGATCTCGACCAGGTGCTCGTGATGACGGTGAACCCGGGATTCGGCGGGCAGCGGTTCATCGAGTCGATGCTCGACAAGATCGCGGTGCTGCGGCGCTGGATCGACGAGCGCGGGCTCGCGACCCGGCTGGAGATCGACGGCGGCGTCTCGGCCGAGACGATCGGGCGGGCGTCCGCGGCGGGCGCCGACACGTTCGTCGCGGGCACGGCGGTCTTCGGCGAGAAGGACTACGCCCGCGCGATTCGCGCGCTGCGCGAGGCGGCCGGCCTCGGACGGCACGACGCGGCCGCGCGGGCGCGAGCCACGCGCTGACCCGGCGGCCGAAGCCGGCGCGGGGCCCGGCGCTCCGAGGCCGCGCGCGTGCGCTCTCGCGGGGCCGCGGAGAAGGCCCGCTCGCCGCGCGGGAGCGGCGCCTTGAGACCGGGCGCCGATCCGGTCATACTCCGCCACGGTTTCGGGGCGTGGCGCAGTCTGGTAGCGCGCTTCGTTCGGGACGAAGAGGTCGCTGGTTCGAATCCAGTCGCCCCGACCACTCCTTTCTTCGCGAGCCCTGCCCGAGGGCTCGCGGCTTCCGCGCCCCCGACGGGCGACTCCGCCGCCGCGGCGCGCGCCGCATGCGCAGCGCAGGCGCAGCGCTCGTGGTTCCGCCGCGCCGCAGGCGACACGAGCGTGTGACGGCATCTTCGTCTCGACTGCGCCGTCCTTGCGCCGCTTCGCCGCGCACGCGCAGCTTCGAACGCGATTCCAGCTCACGCGGTCTGCGACTTTCTCGTGCGATCGCGTTGACAACGCCCATCATCGAGTGGCACGATCGCGAGCGTTTCGGCTCCTCGCAGCACATGCTGGCCGGCTCGAACACCCCGACCGACGGTCCTCACGTCTGGAGACCCCGATGACCCGTTCCGAGCTGGCCTGGGAGCTCGCCGATCTGTTCACCGAGCTGAAGGTCGAGCAGATCAACGACATGCTCGCGAAGAACGTGCCATTCGACACGCTCGAGTTCTTCAACGAGTACGGAGAGGATTTCGGCAGCGCCGTCGGCATCGAGGGCGACGCGCGAAAGCGCCTGCCGAACCTGCTGTTACTCGGCTACATCCTGCGGGTCCTCGAGGAGAGGCTCCTCCACGACGGCGAGGAGCCGACGGGGAGCTGATGCGCGAAGTCCGCACCGGCGCGGCGCCGCAGCCCGTCGGACCCTACTCGCAGGCCGTCGTCCACGGCGGGCTCGTCTTCGCATCGGGCCAGGTGCCGCTCGATCCGGCTACCGGCAAGCTCATCGAGGGCGAGATCGAGGCCCAGACCGAGCGCGTGATCGAGAACCTCGCCGCGGTGCTCGCGGCGGCGGGCAGCTCGCTGGGCCGCGTGGTCCGAACGACGGTCTATCTCACCGACCTGTCGCTCTTCGGCCGGATGAATGCGGTCTACGCCCGTTACTTCACCGGCGAGCCGAGGCCCGCGCGCTCGACCATCGCCGCCGCGGCCCTGCCGCTCGGCGCGCGCGTCGAGATCGACGTCATCGCGATCGCGGACTGACGCAGCCGCCCCCCGCAGCGCCGGCGCCGTACCGGCGCGCGAGGAGGCGCAGGTTGATCGCGTTCAGCGTCGCGTGCGCGACGATCGGCGCGACGAGGTTGCCGGTCGCTTCGAACAGGACGCCGAGGCCGAGGCCGGCGACGACGGCGAGCAGGCTCCACGGCCACAGCTCGCGCCGCGGCGAGAAGTGGACCGCACCGAAGAGCAGGCTGGCGCCGAGCAGGCCGAGGCTCGGCTGCGCTGCGCCGCGGAACAGCGCCTCCTCCCCGACGCCGCTCGCGAGCGCGAGCACGAGGCACTCTCGCGCGGAGAGCGGACCGAGCGCGGCGGCGAGCGCTTGCGCGAGGCGCTCGCCGGCCGCCGTGCGCCGGGTCAGCCAGCGGGACGCCGCGACGCCGGCGAGGCCCGCAGCGAGCCCGAGCCCGACATCGGCCCCCCAGCGGACCCCTGCCGCCGCCGCCGCCGGGCTCGCATGGAGCAGCGGCTGGCCGAGCCACGCGGTACGCCAGAGCAGCGCGACGGCGAGCATGCCCGCGTAGAACGCCAGCGCGAGGCGCACCCACGACCGCGGGGGGGCTGAGGAAACCGTTTCAGGGCCGGGCGCTTCCATGCCCCTCTCGAATGCGGCGCGTTGACATCCCCGCCCCCCGGTGGGTAGCCTTCCGGCCTGACCGGCGCCCCCCTTGCCGCAGGCCGGGCCGCCGCACGCGCCGAAGCCCGGAGCCGGCACGCAGCTCCACCCGGGGGATCCTTGCCCTCATGAACGACCGCATTCCCATGAGCCCGGCCGGCTACGCGAAGCTCGAAGAAGAGCTGCGCCGCCTCAAGTACGAGGACCGCCCGCGGATCGTCAAGGAGATCGAGATCGCTCGCGCGCACGGCGACATCTCGGAGAACGCCGAGTTCCATGCGGCCAAGGAGCGGCAGGGGCACATCGAGAGCAAGATCCGGACGGTCGAAGACCGCCTCGCGCGCGCCCAGGTGATCCAGCCGGGGTCGGGCCCTCCGGAGACGGTGCGTTTCGGCGTCACGGTGACGCTCGTCGATACCGATACCGAGGAGCAGATCACGTACACGCTCGTCGGGGAGGACGAGTCCGATGTGTCGCAGGGCCGCATCTCGGTGACGTCACCGGTGGCGCGCGCGCTCCTCGGCAAAGGCGTCGACACCACGGTGAGCGTGCGCGTACCCAAGGGCAACCGGGAGTTCCAGATCCTCGAGATCCGCTTCGATTTCTGACGCCGTCGCGCACCCTCCCCCACGGAGGCCCGAGAGCCCGTGCGATCCCTCCAGATGAAGGTGAGCTGGCTGGCGGCGACGCTCCTCGCCGTCGCCTGCCTCACGCTCGCCTGGATCGCGACGCAGAACGAGAAGCACGCCCTCGAGGCCGAGGTCGAGAAGCGCGCGATCCTGCTCGCGACGGGCCTTTCGGGAAGCGCCGCCGAGGCGATCGTGCTCCGCGACGATCTGACGCTCGGCCGTCTCGTGCAGGAGGCCGGGCGCAGCGACGGCGTCGTCGACGTGCGCATCCTCCGCAAAGGCGGCGCCGTCGAGGCCTCGCTGTTCGCCGCGCCGAGCGAGCGCGCGCCGGAGCGGCTCGCGCCGGGCGCCGATGCGGCGCAGGCCGTCCGCGAGGGGTCGCTCCTCGTCGCGGCGGCGCCGGTCGTGTTCAGCGGCACGCGCGTGGGCGAAGTGCAGGTCGAGCTCGACCTCGAGGAGCTCGTCTCTCCGGTCGTCGGCAAGACGCGGCGCGAGCTGGGCCTCGCGACGCTCGCGGTCGTCGCCGCGGGAGTCACGGCCGGCGTCTGCTTCGTCGCGCTGCTGGCCGGCCCGCTGCGGCGGCTGCGCGCCGGTGTCGAGCGCCTCACGGCCGGCGATCTCGCGGTTCGCGTCCCGCCGACGTCGCGCGACGAGGTCGGCGAGCTGACGCGCGCCTTCAACGAGATGGGCGAGTCGCTGCAGCAGAAGGAGCGGATCCAGAGCGCGTTCGGCCGCTACGTGAGCGAGAACGTGCTGCGCCAGCTCCTCGAGACTCCCGAGGGAGACGAGCTCGGCGGCGCCGAGCGCGAGCTCACGATCGCGTTCATCGACCTGCGCGGATTCACACGGCTCTCGGAGGACATGAAGGCGCGCGACGTGGTCGCGCTGCTCAACGAATTCTTCCAGCTCGTCTCCGATCGCATCCTCGCCCGCGGCGGAACGATCGACAAGTTCATCGGCGACTCGGTGATGGCCTACTTCGGCGCTCCGCTCCACCACGCGGACCACGCGGTTCGCGCGGTGACGGCCGCGACCGAGATCGTCCGCGCGTGCGCCGAGCGAAACCGCGCGCGGTCTCGCGATCCGCACCCGGACGCGCCGGCGGCGGCGATCGAGCCGGGGATCGGGGTCCACACCGGAATCGTCATCGTCGGCAGCATCGGCTCCGACCGGCGCGCGGACTACACCGCCGTGGGCGACGCGGTGAACGTCGCGCACCGGCTCGAGAAGCTCGCGCGCCCCGGAGAGATCCTGGTCTCGGAAGCCGTGCAGCGCCACGTCCGGGGCGCGTTCCGGCTCCGGTTCGAAGGCGAGCGGCAGCTCTCCGGCCGCCAGGAGCCGGTGCACGTCTACTCGGTGGACCGCGACGATGCGGCCAATCCGCAGCCCGCGTTGCGCGAGGATTGGGAGCGCTCGTGAGGCGTGCGGCCGGTTTCCGGCGGGCGGCGCCCTTCGCCGCCGCGCTCGCGCTCGCCGCGTGCGCGACGCCTCTCGAGCGGGGCGAGCAGCTCTATCGCGCGGGAGACCGCGCCGGCGCCATCGAGACGTGGCGCGGAATCGCGGACGACAGCCACGCGCACGCGGCCGCGCAGCAGCGGATTGCGGCGGTCGAGGACGAGCAGCAGAAGCTCCTCGCGCGCTACGAGCAGCGCGGGCGCTACTTCGAGCGCAAGGGCCGCCTCGCCGAGGCGATCCTGAGCTGGCGCGTCGTGCTCAAGCTCGAGCCCGACGACGCGGCGACGCTCGCGCACGTGCAGGACCTCTCGCGGCGGCTCGCCACGCGCAAGGCCGAGCTCGACACCGCGTTCCGCAGCGCGCTCCGTGCGGGCCGGCTCGCCGACGCGCGCTCCGGCGTCGAGGAGCTGCGGCGCCTCGATCCCTTCGACCCGGCGGCCGAGAGCGGCGAGCGCGAGGTCCAGGAGGCGCTCGGCGCCGAAGTCGACCGGCTGCTCGCCGCGGGGCGGCGAGGCTTCACGGCGGGCGATTACCCGAAGGCGACCGAAGCGTTCCGGGCGGTCCTCGCGCTCGAGCCCCAGAACGAGTCGGCGCAGGGGTACCTGTCGTACATCGACCTCGTTCGCGAGAGCGAGCGTTCGAAGCCGGCGCCGCCGGTCGCGAGCGCCGCGAGCAAGCCGGCTCCGCGCGCCGAGCCGCCGCAGCTTCGCGCGACGGACGCAGAGATCCGCGCCGAGGGGTTCTACCGCAATGCGCTCGCGGCCGAGCACGCGGGCGATCGCTACGCAGCGATCAGCCAGGACCTGCGCGCGCTCGCGGCGAACCCCGCACACGCCCGCGCGCGCGAGCACGTCGGCAAGCTCCGCTCGCAGCTCGCTCCCGAAGTGCCCGGCCTCGTCGACGCGGGCCGGATCGCGTTCCAGCAAGAAGACCTCCAGTCGGCGCTCGATCACTGGCAGCGCGCGCTGCTCGTCGACCCGGACAACGAGCGCGCCGCGCAGTACGCCGCGCGCACCGAGAAGCTGCTCCAGAATCTCGAGCAGCTCCGCGCCGAGCCGGCGGCGCCGTCTGCCGTCGGAGCGCAGCGTTGAAGCGGACCGCGGCGCTGTGGGCGCTGCTGCTCGCGGGGTGCGCCGTCGCACCGCTCGATCTCGGCGGCGGGGGACGGACGATCGGCGGTCACGCGCCTCCGCCTTCGCCGCTGCTCGTCGAGGCTCCGCCCGCGGCGCTGCCGGGGCCGACCGGAATCCGCGCCACGCGCGGCGAGCTGCGCGAGATCGCGGTCGCATGGGATCCCGTTCTCGCCGGGCAGGTCTCCGGCTACGCCGTCGAGCGCTCGCTTGCCGAGACGGGGCCGTTCCTGCGCATCGCGGTGCTGATGGACCGCTTCGAGACGGGCGTGCTCGATCGCGGGTTCGACCTCGCGCCGAAGTCCCCGGCGGCGAACGGCGAGCCCGGGCTCGGCGACGGCGCGACCTACTACTACCGCGTGCGCGCCTTCGACGCGCAGGGACACCTCTCGCAGGCGCCGTCGGCCGTTGCCGCGGGCCGAACGGCGCCGCTTCCGGACCCGCCCGAGGGCCTTCGGGTCGTGAGCCGCCTGCCGCGAAAGGTCGCGCTCGGCTGGCGCGCGTCGAACGACCCCACGGTCAAGGGGTACGTCGTTCTGCGAAGTCCGGGTGCGGCCGGGCCGTTCGAGCCGATCGCGAAGCTCGACGGCCGCCACCGAACGCACTACGTCGACCATGGCCTCGGCAACCTCGAGGTCTTCTACTACGAAGTTCGTGCGGTGAACGCCGCGGGCGCGCAGGGGGCGGCGGGCGAGCCCGTGCAGGGCCTCACGAAGCCGGATCCTCTTCCGCCCGTCGGCCTGCGCGTCGCGACGCGCACCGGACCGAGCGCCGTTCTCGAGTGGGAGGCGAACGTCGAGCCGGACGTCGTCGCCTACCGCGTGCTGCGCCTGCGTGCGGGCGACGACGACCCCGAGGTCGTCGCGACCGTGCGCGCGCCGGCGACTTCGTTCCGCGACGACGAGGCGAGCGGCGCGGTGTCGTACCAGGTCATCGCGATCGACGCCGACGGGCTCGAGAGCGCGCCTGCGGAGCTCGCCGCAGGTGCTCCCGACGGCGGCGCACGCCAGACGGCGGCGCCGCCAGCGGTCGCAGCGCCCGAGCGGTAGCGCGGCACGTTGCGAACCGCGCCGCAGACCGTAGACTCCCGGCCCGGCGTTCCCCGGTAGCTCAGTTGGTAGAGCAATCGGCTGTTAACCGATTTGTCGCAGGTTCGAGTCCTGCCCGGGGAGCCAGCGCCCCGCGCGTCAGCGCGCCGCGGCGGCGAGCCCTTCGAAGGGCTTGACCCAGACGAAGGGCGCGGGGGCGCTGCCGCTCTCTGCGCCGTGGCGCTCGATCGCCGCCTCGAGCGGCCGGCGTGCCGCCTCGGGGTCGCCGTCGGGATCGCGCTTGCCGAGCACGGTGAGCCAGCGCTCGAGCAGATCCTCGAACACGGTGCGCGGCGCGATCGGGTGCGCCTGGAAGCGCGGCCGCGCCGCGAGCCAGCTCTGGACGATCGACGACTCGTGCGTGCCGTCGCGCGCGAGGAGAACGTGGACGTCGAAGCCGCGCGGGACCATCGCATCGAGCGCGTCGAGGAAACGCCGGAACTGGAGCGTTCGTTCGCGACGCTCCTCGACCGATCGCAGCCGCCCCGGCGGCAGGCGCAGCCTCGAGAACACCGATCCGGGGCCGGCGGGCAGCAGCGACGCCAGCTCCCCGCTGCGCACGCTCGCGGGCTGAACCCGCTGCACGCTCGGCACGGCCCGGTCCGCGACGCAGAGCGCGAGCGCGAAGGTCGGCGGATCCGCGTACACGCCCGCGATGTCCTGCACCGCGTCGACGAACTGCGGATCGTGCCAGAAGCGCGAGCTCTCTCCGCGGTACGGGCGCAGGCCGTGCGCGCGCCAGATCCTGCTGATCGCGCTCTGGCTGAGACTCGTCGCCTGCGCGAGCGAACGCGTGCTCCAGGGCGTGCCGGCAGGCGAGCACGATTCGAGCGTCAGCGTGAGCACGCGCTGGACGTCCGCATCGAGGATGCGCCGCGGCGCGCCGGTGCGCGGCTCGTCGAGCAGTCCGTCGAGCCGACTGCGAAGGAATCGCGCCCGCCACTTGCCGACGGTCTGCGGCGTGAGGCCGAACTCGCGAGCGATGTCCTTGTTGGTATCGCCTCTCGCGCACGCGAGCAGGATCCGTGCGCGCTCGGCGAGCGATGCGGCCGCCGCTGCATTCGTCGCCCAGCGCGTCAGCGTCTCGTGTTCCGTCGCCGTGAGCGTGAGCGGTGCCTTGGGTCTTCCTCTTCTCACTGGTCGGCTCTCTCGTCGCGCCAGGCTCTGGCCGCGCTTTGCCCCTCGCCGGGGCCCCTCAAGTGGGTGTGGCCCCAAGTCTTCCCCGCCGGAAAATCGTGTCCGATTCTACTCAATTTCGCAACAGGGAAAACCCTAATTTTTCCCCAAAATCGACTCAGGGGGCGGGCGGGTCGACGGGAACGCCCCCTGGGCCGACGCCGGCCTACGGGAAGACGCCGCGGCGGCGCTTGGCCTCCGCCACCCGGTGGATGCCCCGCATCATCGCCGCCGTACGAAGATCGACGCCCTTCGCCTGCGACATCTTCAATACGTCGGCGAACGCGCGCTGCATGATCTGGATGAGCCGGGTGTTGACCTCTTCCTCGGTCCAGAAGAACTGCTGCGCGTCCTGGACCCATTCGAAGTACGAAACCGTCACGCCGCCCGCGTTCGCGAGGATGTCGGGCACGACGAAGATTTCGCGTCGCCGCAGGATCTCGTCCGCCTCGAGCGTCGTCGGGCCGTTCGCGCCCTCGGCGACG
This sequence comes from Myxococcota bacterium, assembly GCA_041912475.1. GTDB lineage: Bacteria > Myxococcota_A > UBA9160 > UBA9160 > UBA9160 > MYXO. The sequence continues at coordinate 23,469 of JAYRMX010000143.1, read as the reverse complement.
ATTCGGCAGCGAAGCCGCTCGGCGTTCTCGGCGGTGATCTGGTTCTGGATCGCCGCCGGCACGAGCACGTCGCACGGCAGCTCGAGAATCTCGGCGTTCGTGATGCGTTCGGCGCCCGGGAAGCCCACGAGCCCGCCCTGCTCGAGCAGCCACGCGTCGAGGCGCGCGAGGTCGAGTCCGTTCGGATCGTGGATCCCTCCGTCGAGGTCCGACACCGCGACGACGCGCGCGCCGAGGCTCGCCGCGATGCGCGCCGCTGCGGAGCCCACCTGCCCGTAGCCCTGCACGGCGATTCGCGCGCCGTCGAATGCAATGCCGACGTGCCGGCACGCCTCGATCACGCACGTGACCACGCCGCGTCCCGTCGCGTCGCGGCGTCCGAGCGAGCCTCCGATCTCGATCGGCTTTCCGGTCACCACGCCGGGCACCGCGTGGCCCTTCTGCTGCGAGTACGTGTCCATCATCCACGCCATCGTCTGCTCGTTGGTTCCGAGGTCCGGCGCAGGGATGTCGCGGTCCGGGCCGATCATCTCGATGATCTCGGAGGTGAAGCGGCGAGTGATGCGCTGGAGCTCGCCCTGCGAGAAGCTGCGCGGCGAGATGCGGACGCCGCCCTTCGCGCCTCCGAACGGCAGGCCGATGAGCGCGCACTTCCACGTCATCCACATCGCGAGCGCGGTCGTCTCGCCGAGGCTCACGTCCTCGTCGTAACGGATGCCGCCCTTGGTCGGCCCCATCGTGAGCAGGTGCTGGACGCGGTAGCCGAAGACCGTGTCGACCTCCTGATAGTTGTCGCGGCGGAACGGGAACGAGACCACGAGCGCGCGCTGCGGCGTCCGCAGACGCTCCCAGATGTTCTCGTCGAGCTGCATCCGGACGGCCGTCTGGTCGAGCTGGGCGACTGCGAGCCGGTACATCGGAGTGTCCCACTCGAGCTTCTGCGGAGCCATGGATCGTCCTCCTCCCTCGCCGCGGCGCTCACTTCTCGAAGACGGCGAGCGCGTTGCGGGCGCCCGGAGCGTGCTCGAAGACCGCCGCGCCGTTGCGCCTCGCGAACGCCTCGAAGGCGGCGAGGTCGAAGCGCTCGCGCGGCTCGCCGCTTCCCGGGTCGGTGAGGCGCGCCGCCACGCGGCGCAGCCAGCGCGGGCCCTGCGATGCGACGTTCACGACGGGCTCGGTGACGATCACCCTGCGCCGGGCTGCGGCGAGCAGCCGCGCCAGCAGCTCGTCCTCTCGCGGGCGGAAGTGGTAGAGGCTCGACCCCAGCACGACGACGTCGGCCTCGGGCACCGGCTCGCGGCGCAGATCGAACCAGCGCGCGCGCGCGCCGCGCCGGCGCGCCGACATGACGAAGTGACCGTTGAAATCGAGCGCGAGATAGTCGGCGCCCTTCTCGCGCAGGCACTCGTGCCAGAGCGTTCCCGGCCCGGCGCACACGTCGGCCACGCGAGCGCCCGGCGGAACGTGACGGGCCACGGCGGCGTAGAGCGCGTGGAACCCCTGCCGGTAGAGCGCGCGCATCAGCAGCTCGTAGCCGATCCCGGTCCAGTAGACGGGCGACTTGCTCGCGAGCCCGAGCCCCACCTTCCCGCGGAAGCGGTGGAGCTCGACGAGGTACGCCCACGAGTCGTGGAGCAGCCGCACGGTCGACTGCTTGTCGCTTCGCCGCAGGAACAGCACGGGCATCTCGACGATGCGCAGGTCGGCGAGCGCGGCGCGTGCGAGGACCTCGGTGTCCCAGAACCACCCGTCCGATTCGCTGCCGAGAACCGCGCCCGACGCGGTCTCGCGCCGGAAGAACTTGCAGCCGGTCTCGCTGTCGCGGATTCCGAATCCGAGCAGGAAGCGGCAGACCATGCGGTACGCCTGCGAGAGAAAGTGCCGGTGGAGGCCTCCCGTCTGACGCAGCAGGTAGTGGCGGTAGCCCGTCGCCACGTCGAAGCCCTTGCCGTCGACGAGCCGGAACAGCGGCGGGATGTAGTGCGGCGCGACCTCGAGGTCGATGTCGAGAAATCCGGTGACGCGCCCGGTCGACGCCGCGTAGCCGGTCTTGAACGCCGCCCCGCGGCCGCGGTTGTGCGGGTGGAAGATCGCCCGGCAGCGGGGCGTCGCGGCGCAGATCTGCTCGAGGATCGCGCGCGTTCCGTCACGGCTCGCGTCGTCGACGAAGACGATCTCGTAGTCGAGGCGCGTCGCGTCGAGCGTCTCGATCACCGCGGCGACGCTGTCGCGCAGGTGGCCCTCCTCCTGGTAGCAGGGAACCACCAGGCTGAGGTCCGGCGCGGGGCCCGGCGGCGCCGTCACGACAGCAGCATCCGCAGCGCACGAACGACGTCGGCGGCGTCGTCGTCGGTGACGGCCGGCGAGAGCGGGATCGAGAACGTGCGGTCGCCGATCCACTCGGCGTTGGGGAAGTCGCCGCGCCGGTAGCCGAAGGTCTTGCGGTAGTACGGGTGCAGGTGCAGCGCCGTGTAGTGGACGCCGGCGCCGATTCGCAGCTCGTGGAGTCCGCGCAGGACGTCGTCTCGCGACACGCGCGTGCCGGCGTCGTCGACGAGGCACGTGAACAGGTGCAGGGCGTGGCGCACGCCCGCGGGCACCGGCGCGGGCAGGACGAGCGGCAGGGCGGCGAGCTCGCGCAGGTAGTAGTCCCAGAGCTCCCGGCGGCGGCGCCACCACGCGTCGAGGCGGCCGAGCTGAACCAGCCCGATCGAAGCCGCGAGATCGGTGAGGTTGTACTTGAAGCCCGGCTCCTCGACGGCGTAGTGGACGTAGCCCTCGTCGGAGAAGCGCCGCCACGCGTCGGCGCTCATGCCGTGCAGGGCGCGGCGCTTGAGTCGCGCGGCCGCCTCCTTCGTCCGGGCCGTCAGCATCCCGCCTTCGACCGTCGTCATGTTCTTCGTCACGTAGAACGAGAAGCAGCCGAAGTCGCCGAAGGTTCCGCAGTGGCGGCCGTCGACGGTCGCTTCGATGGCGTGCGCGCAGTCTTCGACGACGTGCAGATCGTGCTCGGCCGCAAGGGCGCCGATCGCCTGCATGTCGCACGGGCGGCCGGCGAAGTGCACGGGGACGACGGCGCGCGTGCGCGGCGTGATCGCCCGCGTGAGCGCCGCGGGGTCGAGGTTCTGCGTCGTTCGGTCGCAGTCGGCGAAGACGGGCCGGAGCCCGGCATGGACGATCGCGTTCGCCGTCGCGCAGAACGTCATCGGCGTGGTGACGACCTCGCTGCCCGGCTCGAGCCGCAGCTCGAGGAGCGCGAGGTGGAGCGCCGCCGTTCCGGAGTTGACCGCGACGGTCGCCTCGGCGCCGAGAAGCGCCCGGAAACGCTCCTCGAGCTCGGCGACTCGCGGCCCGCTTCCGACCCATCCCGAGTCGAGGCATGCGGCGAGGGCCGCACGCTCGGGCTCACCGAAGCTCGGCGCGCCGAACACGAGGTAGCGGTCGCGCCAGGGTACGAGGCTCATCGGCCGCTCCTACGCCGCACAGCGCGCCACGAGGCTCGCGCCGGCCGGCAGGCGAAGGCGCTCGCGCCCCACGCGGCGCGACTCGCTCGCCACCACGCGGTACAGCCACTCGTTCATGCGCGGCGGAAGCTCGCGCAGGTTGCTGCGTGGCGGCGCGCCGGGGTGAATCAGGCGCTCGGCCCAGATCGCGGCCGCCGCGAGAGGCAGAATCGAGAGGTTGAAGTACGACACGAATCGCAACGCGAGTCCCGCAGACCGGCACACGCGCTCGAGCGCGCGGCGCGTGTAGCGGCGCCTGTGCTCGCTGATCACGTCCTCGCCGCTCCAGAGCCAGTCGTAGGCAGGGACGGTGAGGACGATCTGACCGCCGGGCGCGAGCAGCTCGCGGATCGCCGCGAGGCCGGCCGCGTCGTCGTCGAGGTGCTCGAGGACATCGAGCGCCGTCACCAGATCGAAGCGCCCCCGATGCGGCGCGAGGCCCGCTCCGATCGCGAGGAAGCGCCCGTCGGGAACGCTCCGGAACTCGTCGGCATGCGCGCTGCCCACGTCCGCGCCGAAGGCCTCGCCGTAGCGCGCCAGCACGCGCAGATTGAAGCCGGTGCCGCAGCCGTAGTCGAGGATCTGCGGCCGAGCCGGGCGGTCTCCGCGCTCCCGCAGCGCCGCTTCCACCTGCGCCACGACGAGCTCCCTCCGCGCACGGAACCACCAGTGGTGCTCCTCGAAGGCAGCGGTCACGCGAAAGCCTTCGCGCTGCATCGCCACTCCCCATCGGTCCGGCGGCGCCAGACCGTAGCGCGGCTTGGCAGCGCGCCCCCGATCGCAGAAACTCGCGCCCCGTGCACGCCGGAGACAGGGTTTCCCCGGGCGGCCCGACCGCCGCGCGCAGCGACCGCTGGCTGCTCGCCCTTCTTCTCGCAGCGGCCGCGGCCTACCTCTGGGAGCTGCGGCCGTACGGACTCATGCTGCTCGACGAGGGCTACGTGGTGCACGCCGCGGAGCGGATGCTCGCCGGCGAGCTGCTCTACCGCGACGTCTACGGCCACTACGGGCCGCTGCTCTACCACGCCCTCGCGATCGCGTTCGATACCGCCGGACCCTCGATCCTCGTGTCGAGGACCGTCTATCTGGTCCTCCTGCTCGCGAACGTCGCGATCGCCTACCGCCTCGCACGCCGCTTCGCGCCGCCGGCGGGGGCGCTCGTTCCGGCGGCGCTGCTCGCGATCGTTCCCGGGCAGTGGAGCAAGGCGACGGTCGGCCTCGCGATGGGCGTCGTGCTGCTCGCGCTGGCGCGGGCCCTCGAGCGGCCGGCGACGCGCCGCTGCCTCGTTCTCGGGCTCGCGGGAGGCCTCGCCGTGGCGGCGCGGCAGGACCTCGGCCTCGTGCTGCTCGCGTTCGCGGTCGCGGCGTCGGGACTGCCGGCCGTCTTCCCGCAGCGCTACGGACAGCCCGGCCCGCGATCGGTCGCGGTCGCCGCCCGCCGCGCGCTCGCGACCGCGGCCGGCGCGTGCCTCGTTCCCGGCGCCTTTGCGGTCTACTACGCCACGCACGGCGGCCTCGGCGCGCTCGTTCGCGCAACGCTGCTGCGCGCCTTCACGCAGCGCGGCGCGTACGGCTTCGAGCTCGGCACGCTGCTCGCGAGCGGCGGCGCGGCGCCGGAGGGCCGCCTCGCCGGCGTGGTCCTGCTCGCTCCGCTCGCGATCCTGCTGGTGGCCGCGGCCGTCTGGGGCTGGCGCGTGGCGAGGCGCGGCCTCGACGCACGCACCACGCTGGTTGCAGGGCTGCTCGTCGCCGCGCTCGCCGCGCTCAGCAACGTCTACTACCAGCTCCGCGTGCTGCGGGTCCTCGAGAGCGCGCTCCCGTACTGGATTCTCGCGACCTGGCTCGTCGCCGGCGCCGCACGCGCCGCCACGCGGCGCTGGCCCGGACCGGCGGGCCGCGCGGCCTGCGCCGCCGCGGCCGCAGCCGGCGTCGCGGCCGCAGCCCTGCTCGTCGTCGCCATCGTGGCGGGGATCCCGCGAATCGACCCGGGCGACGAATACACCGGGTCGCTCCGCGCGCTCCGCTACGACGAGCCCGTCGAGGTCCTCGGCGACACCGTCTTCGTGAGCTGGCCCGTCGCCGACGAGATCCGCTGCCTGCGCGCCGTGGTCGATGCGCAGGTCCCTCCCGGTGAGCCGGTCTTCGTCGCACCGCTCGCCGTCCTGTACTACACGCTGCTCGAGCGGCCGAACCCGCTGTGGATGCTGCTCGCCGACTACCTTCCCGGCGATTACCTCCTCACCGACACCGAGAAGCGTCAGGAGATGCAGCGACTCCTCGACTCTCCCTCGCGCGTCGCGCTCGTCGACGGCTTCTGGCTCGCGGCCATCCGGCCGCAGGACACGATCCGGCGAACGCTCCTCGAGAGCTTCCACCCGGTTCGCCACTGCGGAAACACGCTCGTGCTCGAACGCGGCGCCGACGAGGCGTCGCTCGCCGCGCTCGAGATCGCCTTCCGCGCGGCGCGCGGGAGGCCGCTGGCCGGCGACCTCGCGGCGATCCGCGAGCTCGCTGCGCGGCGCCCCGGAGACCCGTTCGCGCACGAGATCACGGCCCGCGTCCTCGCCGCGCTCGGAAGGCCGGCCGAAGCCGTCCCCGAGCTCGAGACCGCGGCGCGCCTCGACCCGGGAAACCCCGAGCCGCTCGAGCTGGCCGCAGAGCTCCTGCTCACACAGGGCCGGCGCGGCGAAGCCGGCGACGCGCTGGCGCGCGCCGAGTCCGTCCGCGAGAGCCCGGCGACGCGCGCGCTCCGGCAGCGCCTCGGCCCGAGGGCCACGCCCCGGCACGGCGCCGCGCAAGGGGACTGAGCGAGTCGGAGATTCGAAAGCCCCGCGCGATCACGCGACGCGAGGTGAGAGGATCACGACCGGAATCTCGCGGTCGGTCCGCGCCTGGTAGTCGTCGTAGTCGCGGTACATCGCGACCAGCCGCGGCCACAGCGCCGCGCGCTCGGCGGCGTCGGCCGTTCGCGCGCGCATCTTCCGGCGCTCGCCGCCCACCTCGACCTCGACGTCCGGATTCGCCTGCAGGTTGAGATACCAGGTCGGGTGGTGCGACATGCCGCCCTTCGACGCGACGATCACGAGGCGCTCGCCGTCTCGCAGATGGAGGAGCGGCGCGACCCGCGAAGCGCCGCTGCGCCGTCCGACCGTCGTGAGCAGGAGGACCGGCGCGCCGTGCCGGAAGCGGCCGCCGATGCGGCCGCTCGTGAGCCGGTACAGCCACACGTTCAGCGCCGACATCACGCGGATGGCGACGCTTCCGACACGTTCCTGCGTCGGTGTGTACGGAGCGGGCCGGCGGGCGTCCATCGGCGCCAGCGTAGCGCGCGGCGAGGGAGCGCCGCCCGGACCCGCTATCCTCGCCGGCGCCCCGGCGGCCGCCTCGCAGCGCGCCGCCGAATCCCGAGGGGAGAATCCATGCCGCGATCGCTTCGGACCCCGCTGCGTCTTGCCGCCCTCGCCGCCCTCGGAGCCGCGGCCCTGGCCTGCGCGGGCCGCGGCGAGCCGTGGCACGCCGCGAAGAGCGACTCCGCGACGCTGCGCTCGACACCGTCCGGTGACGTCGTCGGAGCAGAAGGCCGCTACGGCTCTCACGCATGGCTCGGGATCCCCTACGCGAAGCCGCCGGTCGGCGATCTGCGCTGGCGCGCGCCGCAGCCGATCGAGCGCTGGTCGGGCGTTCGCGAAGCGCTCGCGTTCGGGGCCCCGTGCCCGCAGTACGCGAGCCCCTTCGCGGGCGTCTCGGGCCGGCCGGGGACGATCGCCGGAAGCGAGGACTGCCTCACGCTCGACGTGTGGGCGCCCCGCTTCTCACCCGGCGCCGTTCCGGCGGCGGCCGCGAGGCTGCCGGTGATGGTCTGGATCCACGGCGGCGGCAACACGATCGGAACGGCCGCGTTCTACGACGGCGGCAACCTCGCCGCGACGCACGGTGTGATCGTCGTCGCGGTGCAGTACCGCCTCGGGCCGCTCGGCTGGCTGCGCCATGCGTCGCTTCGCGCGGGGGCGGCGGACGACGCCGAACGCTCGGGCAACTTCGCGACGCTCGACCTCGTTCGCGCGCTCGAGTGGGTTCGCGACAACGTCTCGGCCTTCGGCGGCGACCCGGGCAACGTCACGATCTTCGGCGAGTCGGCCGGCGGGCAGAACGTCTACACCCTGCTGCTCGCGCCGCAGGCCAGGGGCCTGTTCCACCGCGCGATCTCGCAGAGCGGCGGCCTGTGGCGCACCGCGCCCGTGCAGGCCGAGGCGCTCGCCGACGCCTCGCCTCCGGGCGACGCGCAGAGCTCCGGCGAGATCGTGCTGCGCCTGCTCGAGCAGAGCGGCGCGCAGGACCGCGCGGCCGCGAAGGCGAAGCTCGCGGGCATGGGCGACGACGAGGTCGCGAGATTCCTGCGCGGCAGGAGCGCCGCCGAGATCCTCGCGGCCTACGTCCCGCAGCCGTCGGGAATGATCACCATGCCGAAGGTCTTCGCCGACGGCGCGGTCCTGCCGGCGGACGACTTCGACGCGCGCTTCGCGCGTGCGGACGGCTGGAACCACGTCCCCGTCATCCTCGGCACCAACCACGACGAGAACCGCCTGTTCCTGTTCGCCGACCCGAAGCACGTGAAGCAGTGGTTCTGGATCTTTCCTCGCTTCGTCGACGAGAAGCGCACGCTCGCCACCGCCGACTATCTCTCGCGCATGTGGAAGGCGACCGGCGCAGACGGCCCGGCGGCGGCGATGCGCGAGAGCGAGCCGTCGGTCTTCGTCTACCGCTTCGACTGGGACGAGGAGCCGACGCTGCTCGGCGCCGACCTGTCGAAGATGCTCGGCGCGTCGCACGGCTTCGAGATCCCGTTCGTCTTCGGCCACTTCGATCTCGGCCGCGCGGGAAACATGGTCTTCACGAAGAACAACGCCGCCGGCCGCGAGGCGCTCTCGAAGGCCATGATGTCGTACTGGGCGGCCTTCGCGCGGGCGGGCGATCCCGGGCGCGGCGCCGCGGGCGATCTCCCGGCGTGGACGGCGTGGGACGCGTCGGCGCCGGATGCGCCGAAGTTCGTGGTGCTCGACACGCCGGCCGGCGGAGGCATCCGCATGGCGAGCCAGACCGAGACGCCCGCGCGGGTGATTGCATCGGTCGACGGCGACCCGCGCCTCGCGACGCCGGCCGAGCGCTGCGACGTGCTGCGCGCTCTCGCGGACTGGGGACGCGGCTACACGGCGCAGGAGTACGCCGCGCGCACCGACTGCCACGACTACCCGCTCGCCGCGGTCGCTGCGAGGTGACGCGCGCGTGATCCGATTCGACGCGATCTGCAGGCGCCACGGCCGGCAGATCCTCTTCCTCGAGGCCTCGGCGGTCGTCCAGCGCGGTGAGAAGGTCGGCCTCGTCGGCCCGAACGGCGCCGGAAAGACCACGCTCTTCCGGCTCGTGACGCGCGAGGAGGAGCCCGACGACGGGCAGGTCGCCGTCGACCGGGGCGTCACCGTCGGGTACTTCAGCCAGGACGTCGGCGAGATGAAGGGCCGAAGCGTCGTCGAGGCGACCCTCGACGGCGCGGGCCCGGCGTCGGACGCCGCGCGCGAGCTGCACGCGCTCGAGCACGCCATGGCCGACCCCGAACGAAGCGGCGAGCTCGATGCGCTCGTCGAACGCTACGGAGAGGCGCAGGCGCGCTTCGAAGAGCTCGGCGGCTACGGCCTCGAAGCGCGTGCGTGCGAGGTGCTGGCCGGCCTCGGCTTCACGCCCGACCGGATCGACGGCGACGTCGGCGCCCTCTCGGGCGGCTGGAAGATGCGCGTCGCGCTCGCCCGCATCCTCGTCATGCAGCCCGACGCGCTGCTGCTCGACGAGCCGACGAACCACCTCGATCTCGAGTCGATCCTGTGGCTCGAGGAGTGGCTCCGGGGCTTCGGCGGCGCGCTGCTCATGACCTCGCACGACCGGGAGCTCCTCAACCGGATGGTCTCGAAGATCATCGAGATCGACGGCGGAGAGCTCATCACCTACTCGGGAAACTACGACTTCTACGAGCGCCAGCGCGCGCTCGCCGAACGCGAGCAGGAGGCGCAGTACGCGCGGCAGCAGGCGATGCTCGCGAAGGAGCAGGCCTTCATCGCTCGCTTCAAGGCGCGAGCGAGCCACGCGGCGCAGGTGCAGTCCCGGGTCAAGAAGCTCGACAAGATCGAGCGCGTCGAGCCGCCGAAGCGGCGCCAGACGATCGAGTTCGAGTTCCGTCCCGCCCCGCGCTCGGGCGACGACGTCGTCCGGCTGGCCGGAGTCCGCAAGGCGTACGGCGAGCGCGTCGTCTTCGACGCGCTCGACCTGCTCGTCCGCCGCCGCGAGCGCTGGTGCGTGATGGGCGCCAACGGCGCGGGCAAGTCGACGCTGCTCCGGCTCGTCGCCGGACAGGCGGAGCCCGACGCGGGCAGCGTGACGCTCGGCGCGGGCGTGCGGCTCGGCTACTTCGCACAGCACTCGATGGAGGTGCTGGACGGCGACGAGAGCGTCTGGGAGACGCTCTCGAACGCCTTTCCGAACGCTTCGGTCGGCTCGCTGCGAGCGCTCGCCGGGGCCTTCGGCTTCTCGGGGGACGACGTCGAGAAGCGCTGCCGCCTGCTCTCGGGCGGCGAGAAGGCGCGCGTCGTGCTCGCGCGCATGCTGTACGACCCGCCGAACTTCCTCGTCCTCGACGAGCCGACCAACCATCTCGACCTCGCAACGAAGGAGATGCTGATCCGCGCGCTCGCCGACTTCGACGGCACGCTGCTGCTGGTCTCGCACGACCGGCGCTTCCTCTCCGCCCTCACCACCCGCGTGCTCGAGCTCGACGCGGGCGGCGTGCGCACGTACGGGGCGGGCTACGCGCAGTACGTCGCGGCGAGCGGTCACGAGGCGCCGGGAATGCGCAGGCTGCAGTAGCCGCGCGCGGGCGCCGCTCAATTCTTCGTCGCGGCTGCCGAAGACGGGGAGATGCTGCGGGCCATCTCCGTCCTGCTCGCGCTCGTCTTCGCGGCCCACTGGTGGGTATCGGAGCGCCCGATCGCGCGGCCGCCCGGCGTCGTCGCGCCGGACGACCCCCGGCAGCAGGACCTCGCGGACGGCCCGACCTTCGAGCTTCCGGGCCATCACCTGAAGGCGCTCGCGCGCTTCTCGCTCGAGGCGCGCGTGCTCGGCGCCGAGCGCTACCGCTTCGATCGCGGCGCGCGGCTCGCCCCCATCGACCTCGCGCTCGGCTGGGGGCCGATGTCGTCGAACGGCGTCCTCGACGCGCTCTCGATCGAGCAGTACGGGCGCTTCTACTTCTGGTCGGCGCGCGAGCTTCCGATCGACTTCGCCGCGATCACGCTGCACAGCGCCAACATGCACATGATCCCGGCGTCGGACCAGGTGCGGAACGCGCTCCTGTCGGCGCGCCGCGGAAACATCGTCTCCCTCGACGGCTACCTCGTCGAGGTGACGGGCGACGACGGTTTCCGCTGGCGCAGCTCGCTCTCGCGCGGCGACTCGGGAGGCGGCGCGTGCGAGGTGGTCTACGTGGAGCGGCTCGGGCTCTACTGAGCCCGCGGCCGCCTCGCGGTCTCGCCGGCCCGCAGCGGCGCGCTCTGCTCGCCACGCGCCGCCGCTTTGCCGCTACGCTTCGCGCCGCGTCGGTCGCGGGCCCCGGTCGTGCCATCGGGCGGCCCCGCCGGAGGAGGCGCGATGACGAAGCCCGATCATCTCCTGGTTCTCGGTGCGGCGGGCCAGATGACCTCGGTCGCGACGCGGCTCGTCTGCGCCGGCGATCCGGCGCTGCGCGTGACGCTCGCGGACCGGGACCCCGGCGCTCTCGCCCGCCTCGCCGCGCAGCTCGGGAGCGGCCGCGCGCAAACCGCGGCGCTCGATCTGTTCGACGAAAGCGCCCTGCGGCGCGCGGTCGAAGGCGCGAGCTTCGTGATCAACGGCGCCGGGCCCTTCCACCGCACGGCCGGGCCGGTGATGCGGGCGTGCATCGCGGCGGGTGCTTCGTACATGGACATCGACGACGACGTCGAGAGCACGCTCGATGCGATCGACCTCGACGGCGCGGCGCGCCTTGCCGGCGTCACGCTCTACGTCGGCCACGGCGCATCGCCGGGCTTCTCGAACGTCCTCGCGCTCGACGCGATGCGAAGGCTCGACGAGCCGCGCGCGGTCGAGGTCGCCTGGTGCGTCGGCGAGTCGGGAGGCGACGCGATCGGGCGCGCCGTCGCCGAGCACACGCTCCACCTCGGAGCGGGCGAAACCACCGGCTGGCGCGACGGCCGGCGCTGCCGGCGCGAGAGCTTCGCGCAGAGCACGGCCTTCCCGCTCGCGGACCCGCCCGGCGCCTACCGCCTCTACGAGTGCGCGCATCCCGAGCCCGTGATGCTCGGCTTCAGCCATCCGCGGCTTCGCGACGTCGTGTGCTGGGGCGGCCTCCATCCCCAGCCGCTCAACGGCGCGCTGCGCGGCATCGCGGTCGCCGTGCGAAACGGGCGCCTCGACCTCGACGACGCGTGCGCCTTCCTGCAATCGAGCGCGCGCGACTCGAAGCGAGACGAGGGCAGCGACGGCGCCTCTCGGGCGCAGCGGCCCGGCGCACGCGCGGCGCGCTTCGCGATCGGCGGCATGCTGCGGCAGGCGCTGCGCCGTGAATCCTCGCTTCGCGAGGTGTGGGCCGCGCTGCGCCCGCGGCGCGGCGCGGGCCACACGGCGCAGCCCGTCTCCGGGATCGGCGCGCGCGCGCGCGGCCTGCGCGGAGGGCGCGCCGCCGAGGTCGTCGCACGCGTTCGGCTCGGCGCGGGCGAGCAGCGCGCGGACGGCGCCGGCTCGATGGCGGCCGCCACCGGCGCCTGCGAGGCCGCCTTCTTCGAGCTCGCGCGCGCGGGCGGCGCCGCGCCGGGCGTCGCGTTCCCCGAAATGTGGGCCGAGCCGGCCGCGTTCTACGCGGCGCTCGCGCGCATCACGGGAGCCGCGCCGGAGATCGTGATCGACTGAGCGCCGCTCCGGCCGGCGGCTCCTGCCCGTCCCGGCACGTGGAGCCCGGTCTCACCGGACCGCGCCGCGCGGGCTCGGCCGTTCGCAACACCGCGCGGCTCACACCGCGAGCGCGGGATCGTGGCGGTGCAGGAACCAGCGATCGAGCACGACGTGGCGTGCGAAGAGCGCGCTGCCGAGAAGGCGCCCGGCGAGCGCGACCTTCGCGGCGTGCGAAACGCGAGCGATGGGCCCGGCGGCGGGCTCGGCGTGCGGTCCGAAGCGCGCTCGGAGCGCAGCCTCGTAGCGCGGCAGCGGATCTGTTCCCGGGCGCGCCTCGAGAATCGCCGACGCGGCGAGCAGCCCCGACTCGACGGCGGGCCGGATGCCTTCGCCGCTGCGCGGATACGCGAGGCCCGCGGCATCACCCACGAGCAGCGCGCCGTCGCGACCGGCCGGCCGCGGCGATTCTCCGTAGAGCAGATACGCATGGCCGCGCGGCCTGGCCGGGAGCTCGGCCGGAAGACGTCCCTCGGCGCGCAGCGCGCGAGCGAAGCGGGCGACGTGCTCCGCGAGCTGGCTCACGTCCTGGCGGCCGAGGCCGACGTTGAGCCAGTCGCCCTTGCGAACGATCCAGCCGTAGCCCGCGAGATCGCGCGTGAAGTAGAGCTCGGGGATCTCCGCCTCGACCGGGCAGCGCGCAGCGGAAGCGGCGTCGAGGGGGTACTCGATCTCCTGCGCCGCGATCACCGCGGCGGGCTTCACGGTGTCTCCTGCCAGATGCTGGGCGACCGGGCAGAAGTGCCCGCCGGCCCCCACGAGGACGTCCGCCTCGAAGGCGTCGTTCACGATCCAGCGCCCGCGCTCGTGCCGGAAGCTCCGCGCGGGCTCGCCGAGCCGAAGCCGCGCACCGGAGCGCACGAGCAGGAACGCGTCGAGCTCGCAGCGGCGGATCGCCCACGAGACGATCCTGCCGTAGTCGACGCGCGCGGCGCGATCGCCGAACCGGCTCACGCGAAAGCCGCGGATCGGCTGCAGCACGTGATCCTTTGCGTAGTCGATCGGATCGAGCGCCAGCGCATCGAACGTCTGGGGCGTGATCCATCCCGCGCAGACTTTGTCGCGCGGAAACTGGCGCCGGTCCAGAACGGTGACGTCGAGCCCCGCCCGGCGAAGCCGCCAGGCGCACGACGACCCCGCCGGCCCGCCGCCGACGACGAGCGCGTCACAGCGCTCCACGGGCCTCCCCGGCGGTCGCCTCGGCGTACAGGTGCTCGCGCGTCCAGGCGACGTCGCTCGCGGCGCTGCGCGCGAAGAGCACCTGGAAGAGCTGGAGCGAGCCCGTCCGGAACGCCGCGACCGATCCGGCGAGATAGAGCCGCCACGTCCGGACGAAGTGCTCGTCGAAGCGCCGCGCGACCTCGTCGCGACGGCTCTCGAAGCGCGCGAGCCAGTGCTCGAGCGTCCGCGCGTAGTGCAGCCGCAGGTTCTCGACGTCCAGGATCGCCAGATCGGCCGGCTCGAGCGCGGCCGACACCTCGCGCAGCGTCGGCGGATACGCACCGGGGAAGATCCTGCGCTCGACCCACGGGCTGAACTCGCGCGGCCGACTGCGTCCGATGAAGTGCAGCAGGCCGCGCCCCTCGGGCGCGAGCGTACGGTCGATCACGCGTCCCAGGTCGGCGTAGTGCTCCGGGCCGACGTGCTCGAGCATCCCCACCGACACGAACGCGTCGTGGCGACCCGTCACGTTGCGGTAGTCGTCCTCGACGAACTCGGCACGGCGCGCGATGCCCTCGGCCTTCGCGCGCTCGCGCGCGAAGGCCACCTGCTCGCGCGAGATGTTGAAGGCGCGGACGCGAACGCCGTACGTTCGCGCGAGATGGAGCGCGAACGAGCCCCAGCCGCAGCCGGCCTCGACGACGGTCTCGCCGGGCCGCAGCCGCAGCTTGCGCGCGACGTGGTCCATCTTCGCGATCTGCGCCGCTTCGAGGCTCGCGTCCGGGCGCGGGAAATACGCGCAGGTGTAGACCATCTCACGGTCGAGCCAGAGCGCGTAGAAGTCGTTGCCGAGATCGTAGTGGTGGTGAACGTTGTCCCGCGCCGCGGCGACCGAGTTGCGGCGCCGGCGCAGGCGGCGCCAGCGCTCTCCCACGCGCTGAGCGAGGCCGCCGGCGTCCGGGGCGCGGTAGATCGCTTCGAGGACGTCCGCGAGATCGCCTTCGACCTCGATGTCGCCGCGCGCGTATCCGTCGCCGAACGCGAGATCGCGCGACGGTCCGGCGAGGCCGGCGAGCGCGCGCAGGTTGCGAATCACCAGCCGGCCGGCCGCGGGCGCCGCGGGCGGACGCAGCTCTTCGCCGCTCGGCAGGACGAGCGAGATCGGCGCCTCGCCAATCGCCGCCCGCAGCCGGCGTCCGATCGCGCGCTGGACGATTCCGGAGAGCTTCGCGGCCGGCTCGACACCGTACAGTGCCGGACGGACGGATGCGCCGGGCGGCGCAGGGGGGCGGATGGACCTCATGACGACACCTCCCGTCGACGTGAAGACCGTCTCCATCCTCCGAGCTTTTTCGCGCAAACGCAACCACGGAATGCAGACTCGGGCGCCAGCGGCGCGGCGGCCGCGGTGAGGCAGGACGCCCCCTTCGCTGCGTCATCTCACCGCGCCGCGAGAGCGGAGCATTCCCCGGCAGCGCGGTCCGACCGGCCGGTCACCCCGCGGCGAGACGCCGGGGCGAGAGCAGCGCCCACGCCTCGCGCCCTTCCCGGCGGCGATAGAGCTCGGCCGCGCAGAGCCCGGCGAGGGCGCCGCAGAGCGCGAGGCTCATGTCCTTCTGCGCGTCCCATTCGTCGCCCTGTGTGCCGAGGTACGCCGTACCGAGCTCCGGGCTCACGATCCGCGCCACCCACGACTCGACGATCTCGTAGCCCGCGCTCATGGCGAGCGTCGCGCACAGCGCGAGGAAGAACGCCCAGAGCCGGTTCGCTCGCAGCCGTCGGAGCGCGAGCTCGCGCAGCGGGTAGCCGAGCAGCAGGCCGTAGGCGAAGTGGACGACGCGGTCGTACGGGTTGCGCGGCAGGCCGAGCCAGCGCTGCAGCAGGAAGCCCGCCGGCGTCTCGCTGTAGGTCGAGTGGGCGCCGACCGCATGCAGCGCGAGAAAGAGCGCCATCAGCGCATACGAGAAGTTCGAGAACGCGAAACGCCGGTACGTCGCGATGAGAAAGCCTGCGAACGCGAAGACGAGCAGGTTCTCGAGCAGCCAGTCCGACCGGTATTTCGGCGCGATCGCGAGCGCGACCCAGAGCACGGCGTACGCCGCGAGGATCGCCTGGAGGCGGCGATTCCGCGCGAGGGGAACGACGACGGGCGAGGGTCGCGACATGCCGGCCCGCCGGATCACGACACCGCGGCGAGCGCCGCGGGGTCCGCCGAGCGCCCCACCTGCAGGCGAACCGGCCCGGCCGCGGCGGCGCGCTCGACGAGCCAGCGCTCGGGCCGGATCGTCACCTGCGCCGTCGCGCCCGCCGCTACGCGCACGCGACGGAAGCCGCACAGCGTCGGAACCGGCCGCGGGTCGGAGCCGAGCGCGACGTCGACGTAGAGCTGCACCACTTCCTCGCCGTCGCGCGGGCCTTCGTTCGCGACGTCGACCGTCACGTCGTCTCCGCGGCGACACGCGCCGGCGTAGCGAAACCGGCTGTAGCCGAGGCCGTGCCCGAACCACCAGGAGGGGGACTTCGCTTCGGCGGCCATCCAGCGGTATCCGAAGAGCGGCCCGTACGCGAAGCGCCGCGCCCAGCGGCGAAACGGCGGAAGCTGCGACTCGGACGCGGCCCACGTGCACGGGAGCCGGCCGCTCGGGTTGACGTTACCGAACAGGACGCCCGCGACCGAGCGTCCGCCCTCCATCCCCGGGTACCACGCCATCAGGATCGCCGCAGCCCGGCCGCGCCACGGCTCGCACACGATCGCGGACCCGCCCTCGAGGACGACGACGGTGTTGGGGTTGGCCCCGGCGACGGCCTCGATCATGCGCTCGTCCCGAGGCCGCAGCCGCAGCGAGCGGCGGTCTCCGCCGGCGAAGCCGAGGAACTCGCCTTCGTCGCGGAACGTGGCGCCCGCGACGACGACGGCGACGTCCGCGCCGCGCGCCGCCGCCGCCGCGTCCGCCGCGGCGCGCCCCTCGCAGACCGAGACCCGAACGCCGCAGCGGCCGGCGGCCTCGCGCACGCCATCGGCGACGGTCACGACGGCCGGCGGCCGCACCCGGCTCGAACCGTGATCGCCCGTGTTCTCGAGCGTCGCGAGCCGCCCGATCACCGACACCGATCGGTGACGAGTCGGATCGAGGGGAAGGAGCGGCACGGCAGCTCCCGGCGGCGGGTCGTTCTGGAGCAGGACGATCGCGCGATCGCTCACCTCCCGGGCGAGCGCGCGGTGCTCGGCGCAGGCGACCGCGCCTGACCGATAGCGCGCCGGCTCTCCCACGTTCGCGAAGCGGATCTGCTGCCGCAGCAGCCGGCGAACCGAATCGTCGATCCTCGCCTCGGTGATCCGCCCGCTGCGAACGGCGCGCGGCAGCGTGCGAAAGCGAAGCCGCAGCGGCATCTCGAGATCCTGCCCGCCGTCGATCGCGCCGGGCCCGCTTCGCACGCCGAACACGAAGTCGCTCATCACGAAACCGGAAAATCCCCAGCGGCCTTTGAGGACGTCGCGCAGCAAGCCGTGGTGATGCCCGCACCACTGCCCGTTCACCCGGTTGTACGCGCTCATCACCGACGCGACTCCGGCGTCGACGCAGCGCCGGAAGTGAGGCAGATAGACGTCGTGGAGCGTGGCGGCGTCGACCGCAACGTCGACGACGAACCGCGAGTTCTCCATGCTGTTGAGCGCAAAGTGCTTGACGCACGCCATCACGTGCCGCTGGCTTCCCTCGACGAGCGCGGCGCCCATCTCGCCGAGCAGATGCGAGTCCTCGCCGTACGTCTCCTGCGCGCGGCCCCACGCCGGATGCCGCAGCACGTTGATGCACACGCCGCCGAAGAAGTTCGCTCCCTGCGCGCGCGCCTCGACGCCGATCGCGTCGCCCACGCGACGCTCGAGGTCGGGATCGAACGTCGCGCCGCGCGCCATCGGAACGGGAAAGGCGGTCGACGCGCCCATCACGACGCCCCGCGGCCCGTCCGAGAAGCGGATGCCGGGGATTCCGAGCCGGGGAACGTGCCCCGCGACGATCGGCCTCGCGTTGTAGCGCCGGGCGTCTTCGAGAAGACCGCGCAGGGCGGGCCGGTCGCCCGACAGGCAGCCGATCTTCTCGTCGAGGGTCATCTCGGAGAGCAGCGCCGCCGCGGCCTGCTCGACGCCGCTCGCGCCGAGGGGCGCGCGTCCGACGATCTCCCGCCAGCGGCTCATCGCGTTCTCCTTCGCAGCAGAGTCAGCGGGGGCGGATCATTCCCGCGGCGCGCAGCGCCCGGTACGTGGCACGGCCTCCCGAAAGGTTCGCCGCTCGATGTCCGTGCTGCGCGAGGAAGCGCACGGCGGAGCAGACGCGCCGGCCGACGCCGCGGTAGATCGCGAGCCGGCGCTGCGCGGGGCCGCCCGGCGCATCGAGGTCGCGAACGCGAAGGACTCGACGCGCCCGGTCGATCGCGACGGCCTCGTGGCGCGTACACACCGCGATCGCGAACCGCTGCCGGAACAGCTCGCGTGAAGCGAGCAGCAGCTCGCCTTGGTCGGCGATCACGGTGCCGACGAGGTAGGGAAGCCCGCAATTCGCGAACGACACGTGCGGGCCCCGGTCGAAGACGGCGATCTGCGCCGTCTCGTCGAGGCGGCGAAGCCGCGCCGCATACGACGCCCCGCCGGCGACGCCGCCCACGACGAGGACTCGCTTTCGCATCGGGCACCTCCGCCTGCGGCGTAGCGCGAGACGCGAGCCGCGTCGAGGCGATGAGACATTTCGCCGCGCTGCCCGCGCGCGCCGGCCCGTCGTATCATCGGGCGCGGGCCCGCGACGGGCCGCTTCGGCGAGAACCCATGAGCTACACGCACTACGACCGCCTCTCCGCCCTCGACGCCACCTTCCTCGAGATCGAGAGCCCGAGCGTCCACATGCACGTGGGATCGGTGCACCTGTTCGAAGGCGGATTCCTTCGCACGCCGGACGGCGGGCTCGACATCGAGCGCATCCGCACGATGGCCGAACCGGCGCTTCGGCGAAGCGCGCGCTTTCGCCAGCGAGTCGAGCGGATCCCGCTCTTCGGGCATCCCGTGTGGATCGACGACGAGCGCTTCAAGCTCGAGTACCACCTGCGCCACACGGCGCTTCCCGAGCCGGGCGATGCGCGCCAGCTCAAGCGCCTCGCCGGCCGCATCTTCTCGCAGAAGCTCGACCCCAACCGTCCGCTGTGGGAGATGTGGTTCGTCGAAGGACTCGAAGACGATCGCTTCGCGGTGATCATGAAGGCGCATCACTGCATGATCGACGGCGTCTCGGGCGCGGACCTGCTCGCGGGCTTCATGCAGGGAGGCGCTGCGCAGCCCGAGGAGGCCACGTCGCCGCGCTGGATGCAGCGACCGCCGCCGGGCGGCGCGCGCCTCGTCGCCGACGAGCTCGCACGCCGCGCGTCGCTCCCGCTCAAGGCCGTTCGCGCAGGCCTCGCCGCGGCGCGCAACCCGCTTCGCGCGCTCGAGGGCGCGCGCGAGGGTGTCGGTGCGGTCGCCGAAGCGCTCGGCGCCGGCCTCGGCAGCGCCTCTCCGACGCCGCTCAACGACGACATCGGCCCCTACCGGCGCTTCGACTGGACGCGCTTCGATCTTCCTGCGGTGAAGGAGGTGAAGAATCGCCTGGGCGGAACGGTGAACGACGTCGTCGTCGCCGTCGTCTCGGGCGCGGTGCGCCGCTTCCTGCAGCGGCGCGCGGTCGACGTCGACGGCCTCGACTTCCGCGCCATGCTCCCGGTGAACGTCCGCAGCGAGGACCAGCAAGGCAAGCTCGGCAACCGCGTCGCGTTCCTCATGGCGCGGCTCCCCGTCGACGAGAAGGACCCGGCGCGCCGCTTCGCGCGCGTCGTCGAGACGACGCGCGGCCTCAAGGAGTCGAGCACCGTCGAAGGCGGCGAGATCCTCGAGGAGCTCGCCGACTGGACGGCGACCGGGCTGTTCACGGGCGTCACTCGTCTCGCGGCACGGACGCGGTCGTTCAACATGGTCGTCACCAACGTCCCCGGCCCGCAGTTCCCGGTGTCGATCCTCGGCGCGAAGATGCTCGAGATCTACCCGCTGGTGCCGCTCTACTCGAACCAGGCGCTCGGGATTGCGCTCTTCAGCTACGACGGCTCGCTGTTCTGGGGCTTCAACGCCGACTGGGACGCCGTGCCCGACCTGCACGACCTCGTCGAGATGGTCCACGACGAGTTCGAAACGCTGCGAAAGCTCTGAGGGAGACCCGATGAGCGACTTTTCCTACGTCCGCCTCACGGAGCTCGACCGGTCGTTCCTGATCTACGAAGGCCCGAACTCTCCGATGCACGTCGGCGCGGTGACGATCCTCGACGGCGGACCGCTGCGGGCCGAGGATCACACCGTCGACCTCGAGCGGATCCTCGAGTACGTCTCGTCGCGCCTGCACCTCATTCCGCGCTACCGGCAGCGCGCCGAGGCCGCGCCGATCGACCGCCATCCGATCTGGGTCGACGACGCGCGGTTCAACCTCCGTTACCACGTCCGCCACACGCGGCTCCCGAGGCCGGGGAACGAGCGGATTCTGAAGCGAACGTGCGCGCGGATCCTCGAGCAGCGCCTCGATCTCCACAAGCCGCTGTGGGAGCTGTGGGTGGTGGAGGGGCTCGAGCAGGACCGCGTCGCCGTCGTCAGCAAGACGCATCACTGCATGATCGACGGCGTCTCCGGAGTCGACCTGCTGAGCGTGCTCATGACCCCGGAGCCGACCGAGAAGATCGAGGCGCCGGCCGTCTGGCTGCCGCGGCGCGGGCCGACCGCGGTCGAGTACGCAGCGAGCGAGGCGATGCGGCGGCTCGGCGAGCCCGTCGCCGCGGCGCGCGCGCTCGGCCGCATCGTGATGGACCCCGAGCATGCGCGCGGCGAGCTGGTCGAGCGGATGCGCGCCGTGGGCCATCTCGCTGCGTCGGCGATCTCGGGAACCGCGGCGACCCCGCTCAACCAGCCCATCGGCCCGCACCGGCGCTTCGACTGGCTCCCGATGAGCCTCGACGACATCGGTGTCGTTCGAGCGCGGCTCGGCGGCACCGTGAACGACGTGGTGCTCGCCGTCGTTGCCGGCGCGATTCGCCGCTTCTTCAAACACGTCCGGATGACCGACCCGGACGCCCTCGAGTTCAAGGTGCTCGCTCCGGTCTCGGTCCGAAGCGCGCGCGAGCGCGGCCGCCTCGGCAACCGCGTCGCGGCCTGGCTCGTCCCGCTCCCGATCGGCGAGCGCGACCCGCTCGTGCGCCTCGCGCGCGTGCGCGAGACGACCGACGCGCTGAAGCGCAGGCACGAGGCGCTCGGAGCGGAGACGCTCACGCAGGCGCTCGAATGGACGGGGGCGACTCCGATCTCGCTCGGCGCGCGGGCGGTCGAGACGATGCCTCCGTTCAACATGGTGGTGACGAACGTTCCGGGGCCGCAAGGATCGCTCTACCTGCTCGGCGCGCGGATGCTCGAAGCGCATCCGATGGTGCCGCTCCTCGGAAGCCTGTCGGCGGGGATCGCGCTCTTCAGCTACGGACGGACGATCTCGTGGGGCTTCACGGCCGACTGGGACCTGGTGCCCGATCTGCACGAGCTCGTCCTCGCCGTGCAGCACGCGTTCCAGCAGCTCCTCGACCGCGCGCGGCACGCGCCCGAGCCCGCCCCGGCGACCGAGGCGCCGCGCACGCGGCGGCGCGGGCAGCGCGAAACGCGCTGATCCGTGGGGCCCGCGCGGCCCGGCCGCAGGGGCCGCCCTCCCCTTCGTCCGCGCGCCGAGCTGCGGTCTCCGTCGCGATTCGGTGTATGGAGCGGCGGCGGACGGCTCATCCCCCGCGCGCCTCGCGGCGCGCTTCACGCTGCAACCGAACCGAGGCGAACGAGAACAGCGCGAGCGCCAGCCAGATGAGGCCGAAGGTGACGGCCTGGCGGTGCGTGAACGGCTCGCCGAACGACACGATCGCGACGACGAGCGTGATGCTCGGCCCGATGTACTGGAAGAACCCGAGCGTCGAGAGCGGAAGCCGCCGCGCCGCCGCGGCGAAGAGCAGCAGCGGCGTCGCCGTGACGACGCCCGTCGAGAGCAGCAGCGCGACTTCGCGCGGCTGTCCGGCCGGGAACGCGCCGGGCCCGCGCACCGCGAGAAAGACGAGGTAGCCGAGCGCAACGGGCGAGAGGAGCAGTGTCTCGACCGCGAGCCCGGGAATCGGTGAGACGGGCGCGATCTTTCGCACGAGGCCGTAGAACGCGAAGGTCGTCGCGAGCACGAGCGCGACCCAGGGCACCTCGGTGACGCCCGCGACGAGCTGGACGACGGCCGCTGCCGCGAGGCCCACCGCGGCCATCTGGAGCGGCGCCAGCCGCTCGCCGAGCAGCGCGCGGCCGAGCGCCACGTTCACGAGCGGCGTGAGGTAGTAGCCGAGACTCGTCTCGAGAACGCGTGCATGGTTGACGGCCCAGATGAAGACCAGCCAGTTGCAGCCGATCAGGAGCGACGAAGCGAGCAGCGGAACGACCGTTTCGCGCCCCGAGAGCACGGCTCGAAGCTCGCGCCAGCGCCGTGTCGCCGACAGCAGGAGCGCGGAGAAGAGGACCGACCACACGATCCGGTGCGCGAGGATCGTCGTCGCGGGAAGGGCCGAGAGCCACTTCCAGTAGACCGGGAGGACGCCCCAGATCGAGTAGCAGCCGACCGCGTAAAGGCTGCCAGCCGCGCGGGGGCGGGACGAGGTGGGCTCTTGCATGGCCGGACCTGCATAGGCGGGAAGCCCCTGCGCTTCAAGCTCTGGGAGGCCCGCGGGGCCGCCATGCGCAACTCTTGACACGCCGGGAGGGTTCGCACCCACTCCCCCTCGTGGACAACGGCCCGCCGGCCGGCTGTCCGACCTCGCGGACCCGCACCAAGGAGATGCCCATGCGGTCGCTCGTCGCTGCCCTTTGCCTGCTCGCCGTTCCGGCTGCCGCCCACGCCGTGCCGGACTTCAGCTACTCGTACGGCGATCCCTACCTCGCCTCCAGCCAGACGTACATCGCCTCGACGAGCAACGCGGTCCTCTACACCGAGGACGTCGTCCACGCGTGGAAGCCGAACGTCGGAGGGACGACGTTCGCCACGACCACGCCGGGCCGGATCACGTATCACTTCGCGTTCCCGAAGGACACGGCGGCGATCAGCCTTTGGGTGAGCATGCCGACGTACCACTGGTACTACAGCGAAGGGCACAACTTCCTGTTCGGCTCGACCGACGGCGCGAGCTGGACGCAGCTCGCCGACGTTCTTCCGCCGGCCTACGGCGGCGCCAACAATCTCGGGACGGTGACGATCCCCGCGAGCCTGCTCGGCGCGAACGACCTGTGGCTTCGGGTCGACCTCTATTCCTACGGATCGAGCGCGCCCTCCGGCGGCGTGTGGACCAACACGTCTCAGCTCTCGCGCTGGGCGACGAGCAGCCCGTCGAGCCAGTCGTTCCGACTCGAAGTGACGTACGTCCCGGAGCCCGCGACGGCCCTGCTCGTCTCGGGCGGCCTCGCCGCGCTCGCCGCGCGCGCGAGACGCCGCGCCTGAAGCTCGCGCCGGACACGGCGGATCGGCGAAACGCCGCGCCTGACCGCCGCATCGGCCCGCCGCGAGCGGCCCGAGGCCGCACGGCGGGCGCGCGGTCTGGCGCCGCCCGTCGCGCGCTACGGCTCGTTCGCGGCGTACATCCTCGTCGCGTACTCGCGCACCATCCGTTCGGCGCCGAAACGCGGAATGAAGCGGCGCATCGAGCTCTTCACGCGAGCGAT
>JAYRMX010000142.1:0-9359 GCA_041912475.1 Myxococcota bacterium | reverse complement strand
CTCGGGGATCGCGGGCGGAGCCTGCGGCCGCGGCGCCGCAGCGCGCGCGCGCGGCGGCCGCGCCGTCGGCGCAGGCAACCGCCCGGGCGGCGCGTACGGCGGCGCGGCCGCCGGTCCGGCGCTCTCGCCGGCCTCGCTCGCATCGGCGCGCACCCACGCGATCGGGATCGGATCGATCGACACATCCTCGTGTCGAGACAGCCACAGCACGGCCGCCGCGAAGCCCGCCGCGTGGAGCAGCGCCGAGAGCGCGAGCCAGCCCGCGCGCGGACCTCGGCCCGGCTCGAGGGTCGGCGCCGGAGCGCCGATCCGAATCGGCTTCTTCGAAGCGACGCCCGTCGCGACGGCACGGGCGCTGCCCGGGGCTCGCGGCCGGCCTGCGCGCCGGCGATGGCGGCGCGCACGCGAGGCCGCGCGAGTGCGAGGTTCCACGAAGGAACCCTCCTGCAGCGAGAGGAATGGAAGGGCCGGGCGCGGTCCCGCGCGTACGACGCGCGATGCGGATCCGCCCGCAGCTCGGCGTTCAGCGCGAGATCACGCGAAGAGGGGGACGTGATCGATGCTGCGCACGGGAGCCGACGGCGCCCGCGGCGGCGCCGAGACGGCGATGCGGATCTCCGCGCGCGGCTCGTCCGGCGCGTTCGCGCGCGGCTCTGCGATGCCCGCACCGGCACGCGCTCCGAGCGAAACCGGCTTCGCGCCGCAGCCGCACGGGCAGACCGCGGAGACCGACGTCGCCGCTCCCTTCGGCGCGCACCATCCGTCGGGGCCGACGGCTCGCGTCGCCGGGACGGCGACGCCCGGCGCGTGCGTCGTCTCGACCGGCGGCGTGCACGGAAGGGCGGCGCCGGCGAGGTAGACGGCGGCGAGCAGCATCGAGATCGCACGCGCGAGCCGAATCACGGTGAGGCTCCGATCCTGCGCGCAGGCTAGTGCAGGCCCGGCTGCGGCGCACGCGTCGCCGCACTGCCGGCGGCGGCGTCGACGAGCCTCGCCTCGATCTCTTCGATCGGCGTCTCGCGAACGGGCGGAGGGCTGCGAACGAGTCGGTCCCAGAGGATCTGCGTCGAGAGCACGCCGACCAGCGCCATGTTGTCGGCGTTCGAGAGCGGCCCGAGGCGCGTTCGCGCGCGGCACTTCGACAGCAGGAGCCGGACGGCCGCGGGGTCGAACAGGCCGCTCTCGCGAAGCGCCCGTTCGCCGAGCAGATCCTCGACGTATTCCGGCGCGTCGTCGCCCGCGAAGCACGCGGCGTCGGGCGCCCGGTAGGGCTGCTTCGGCCGCGCAATGATCTCGTCGGGAACGAGCCCGCGCGCCGCGCGCTTGAGAACGTGCTTCTCGTCGAGCACGCGCAGCTTGTACGGCGGCGGGAGCGCGTTGCACAGCTCGACGACGTCACGGTCGAGGAACGGGAAGCGCCCTTCGACCGAATGCGCCATCAGCATCCGGTCTCCCTGCGACGAGAGGATGTAGCCGGAGAGGAGCGTCCGCAGCTCGAGATACTGCGCCTGCGAGAGCGCGTCCCATCCGCCGAACTCCTTCGGGAGCGACGAGAGAAGCCGCCGTTCCGCGTCGGCGCCGCGGAGCGCGTCGCGCATCACCGCGGAGAACAGGCGCTTGAGAGACGACGCCGCGCGCCAGCGCGGAGCGTGAGAGAACCCGGGCTCGCCCGCCCGATCGAGGCCGTGCGCGAAGAAGCTGCGAGCCATCCCCTTCGCCGCGGCCGGCGACCGCGCGAGGTACGGATAGAGGCGCTCCAGCAGCAGCGGCCGCAGCCGCGACCCGGGCTGCCTCGCCCAGAACGCGCGCACCTTCGCCTCGCGGAACAGGTCGTAGCCCGCGAGCATCTCGTCCGCGCCTTCGCCGGTGAGCACGACTTTGAAGCCGCAGTCGTGCGTGAGCCGCGAGAGCAGATAGAGCGGCGCGGGGGCGGTTCGAAGCACGGGGCGTTCGGCGTGGAAGACCACGTCGGGAAAGACTCCCGCGATGTCGTTCGCGGTGACGCGGATCTCGTGATGCTCCGATCCGAGCTGCCGGGCCATGGCGAGCTGCCAGCGCGTCTCGTCGAACTCCGCGTCGGCGAAGCGTACGGAGAAGGTCTCGAAGCGACCGCCGTTCGCGCCGCGCGCGAGCGCCGCGACGAGCGACGAATCGAGCCCGCCCGACAGATAGCTCCCGACCGGGACGTCGGACCGCATCAGCCGCAGCCGCGTCGCGCGGTCGAGCGCCCCGCGCAGCGCCTCCGCGGCCTCGTCGAGCGAGAGGCGGGCCGGCGCGCGCGCGGGGGGATAGTGCGGCTCCCAGTAGGCGCGTACGCGCGAGCGGCCGGCGCCGACGTCGTGCACGAGGACGTGGCCGGGGGCGAGCTCGCGGACGCCCGCGAACGGCGTCGTTGGCGCGACGTTCGCCCAGAACGTGAACACCTCGTCGAGGCCCTCCGGATCGATCCGGCGCGGGAATTCCGGGTCGGCGAAGAGCGACTTCACCTCCGAAGCGAAGCAGAGCCGGCCCGCACGCTCGGCGGTGTACAGCGGGCGGACGCCGAGCCGGTCGCGCGCGAGCAGCAGGCGCCGCCGCCTCCGGTCCCAGAGCGCGAGCGCGAACTGCCCGTTGAAGCGCCCGATCGCGTCGTCGCCCCATTCTTCGAACGCGTGCAGCAGGACCTCGGTGTCCGTCGCGGTCGTGAAGCGATGGCCGCGCGCCTCGAGCTCGGGGCGCATCTCGAGGTAGTTGTAGACTTCACCGTTGAAGCTGATCCACAGCGTGCCGTCCTCGTTCGAGAGCGGCTGCCGCCCGAGCGCGAGGTCGATCACCGAGAGCCGCGCGTGCGCGAGGCCGACCTCGGCGTCGCGGTAGATGCCGAACTCGTCGGGGCCGCGGTGGCGAACCGAGCACGCCATGCGACGCAGCAGCGCCGGGTCGGGCGGAGGGCCGGGACGCAGGTTCACGATTCCCGCGATGCCGCACATGGCCGCGCTAGCCGCCCTCGCCGCCCGGCCGCCGCGCACCAGCGCGCGGAGGGGGCGGCTTCACGCTCTCGATCAGCGCCCGGCGATCGACCTTACCGCTCGGCCGCAGCGGCAGCTCGCCGAGCAGCTCGACGTGGCCGGGAACCTTGAACTCCTCGAGGCTGTGCGCGCAGTGCGCGCGCACGCGGGCCGGCGTCACGCCGGCGCCGTCGCGCGCGACGACGAACGCCGCGACCTTCTCGCCGAGGACCGGGTCGGGAACGCCGACGACGATCGCCTGCGCGACGCCGTCGAGGCCGTAGATCGCAGTCTCGACCTCGCGCGGGCTCACCTTCTCGCCGCGCGACTTGATCATCTCGTCGCGGCGTCCGACGAAGTACAGATATCCCTCGTCGTCGGTGCGGAACAGATCGCCCGTGTGCAGCACGCGCTGGCCGGCGATCGGCCCCGGACGGAGCACCTTCTCCGTCTCTTCGGGCATCCCCCAGTAGCCCTGCATCACGTTCGAGCCGCGAACGACGAGCTCGCCCACCTGCCCGGGCCCGAGCCGGCGCCCGTCCTCGTCGACGACGTACGCCTCGACGTTCGGCATCGCCCTTCCGACCGAGCCCGGCCGCGCGTCGATCTGCTCGGGCGGCAGGTACGCCACGCGCTTGCACTCCGTGAGGCCGTACATCGAGTAGAGCCGAGCCCCCGGCAGCGCGCGCCGCAGGCGGGCGATGTGGTCGGCCGGCAGCGCAGCGGCGGTGTTCGTGACGTAGCGGAGCTTCGAGAGGTCGTAGGCCGACAGGTCGCGTTCGAGGAGGACCGCGGACATCGTCGGGACGATCGGAAGGCCCGTCGCACCCTCGCGGACGATCCGCTGGAGAACGGCGTGCGGATACGCGAACGACGGCTCGAGGACGAGCGTCGCTCCCATCCGGCAGGCCATGAGAAGCTGGTACAGGCCGTAGTCGAACGAGAGGGGCAGGCACGAGAAGATGACGTCGTCTTCCGTGTTCTCGAGATAGGCGGTGATCGACGTCGCCGCGGCGACCATGTTGAGGTGCGTCAGCATCACGCCCTTGGGCAGCCCCGTCGAGCCGGAGGTGTAGACGAGCGCGGCGAGGTCGATGTCGATGCAGCGCTTCGCCGGCGGCGCGGGCGCGCCCGCCGGCAGCTCGGCGAGCCGCAGCACGCGAAGGCCGGGGGCTTCGACCGGCGCGGCGTCGCTGCCGGCGTCGACCACGAGCCGCAGCGCGTCGGCTCCGTGCGTCATCTCGCGGACCGCGGCCGGCGGGTCGCCCGCGCAGATCAGCGCGCGGGCTCCGCAGTCGCGCAGCAGATGGGCGATCTGCGCCGGCTTCGTCGTCGGATGCACGACCGAGAACACCGCGCCGGACTTCAGAACGGCGAAGATCGCGACCGCCGCCTCTTCACGGCTCCCGAGACGAACGAGGACGCGGTCGCCGCGCGCGACGCCGCCGGCGACGAGCGCGTGTGCGAGCGCGTTCGCCCGGCGATCGAGCTCGGCGTAGGTCGCCCGCCGCTCGCCGCAGACGAGGGCGACCTTCTCGGGGAGGCGCTCCGCGCTGCGCTCGAGGAAGCTCTCCAGCAGCATCAGCCCTCCGCGGACCGAAGCCCCTGCTTGCGCTCGACGAAGCTCGCGAGGCTCCGGATCGAATCGAGGTTCTCGGGAACGAGCTCGTCGTCGAGGACGCGGATCCCGTACGCCGCCTCGAGATGCGCGATCAGCTCGAGAACGCCCGTCGAGTCGATGACGCCGCTCTCGAGCAGCGAGACGTCCGCGCGCAGCGCGTCGCCTCCCTCTCCGTAGAGGAAGTTCTCCTCGATGAATCGCCGCAGGTCCGCTTCGATGCCGGCCATCCGTCCTCTCTCCGCCGCGTGAGCTCCGCCGCGCGCGGCGCTCGCGCCGATCAGTGCGTGTCGATCTCGTCGACGGGCTCGACCAGCAGCGCAGCGAGATGCAGCGCGCGCGTGGCGCGGCGCTTCGATTCGATGTCCCGGTACACGCCTTCGACCCGGCTCGCCGTGAGACCGATCGCGTCCGCCGCCTTCTCCGCGGGAACGCCGTGGTTGTGGGCCCAGAGGCACAGGTCGAGCTGCCCGTACGGGAGGCCGAAGTAGAACTCCTCCTCGGTCTGCTGCAGCGACCAGGTGTCTGTCGTCGGCGGACGGCTGCGAACTTCGTCGGGAACGCCCAGCGCCGCCGCGAGCGCGTAGACCTGCGTCTTGTACAGGTGCGCGATCGGCTTGAGGTCCGCGAGGCCGTCTCCGCCCTTCACGAAGAAGCCCTGGTCGTACTCGAGGCGGTTCGGCGTCCCTGCGACGGCGTAGTGGCGGCGCTCGGCATGGTGATACGCGACGAGCGTTCGAGTTCGCTGCTTCATGTTCGATGCGGCGACGATCTCGAGGTACGCGTCGAGCGGCAGGCGCACGCGGCGCTCGTCGCCGCCCGGAGACCGCGCGACGACGCTGAACACGTTCATGCGCCCGTGCTCGCC
The DNA here is from genome assembly GCA_041912475.1 of Myxococcota bacterium. Classification (GTDB taxonomy): domain Bacteria; phylum Myxococcota_A; class UBA9160; order UBA9160; family UBA9160; genus MYXO. The sequence continues at coordinate 3,886 of JAYRMX010000142.1, read as the reverse complement.
GAGCGGCGGCAGGACGAGCTTCGCGCGCCAGCCCGCGCCGAACTCGGGAACGGCGCGACGAATCGCATCGTCGCGTTGCCGGTAGCAGCCGAGGGCGTCGAGCGCGGGCGTGAGCTCGACGACGTGCGCTTCGATCCCGAGCGATTCGGCGACGCGCCGGCCGAGCGCGAGGCTCTCGGGCGACGACTCCTGCTCGGGAAGGAAGAGTCCGACGACCCGCTGCGGCCCGAGCGCCCGCGCGCAGAGCGCGGCGACGACCGCGCTGTCGATGCCGCCCGAGATCGCCACCACGGCGCCGCGGCGCCGCAGCTCATCGAGGACGATGCGCCGGATCGCCGCGGCGATGCGATCGATCGCCGGCTCGGGGTCGAGGTCGAGGACGCGCTTCGAGATCATGGGGCCCGCGTCGCACGCCGGGGGATTCCGTGCGCAGCAAGGCACACTCTATGCGCCGGGGCGAGCACGCGCCATCGGAGTTTCCCGGGAAGCGGAGGCGAGGAGAACGGGTCGTGCCGGAGCCGGCACCCGCGTAGAATCGCGCGAGGCGAGACGCCGGGGAGGGCCGGCGATGCACCGGGGTGAGACATGCGTGCGGTGCGAATCGGGGCCGCGGTCGCGGCGGCCGTGCTGAGCGCGGGCTCACCCGCGCGCTCGCAGGCGTCCGAGCTTTCTCGCCCCGCGCACTTTGTGCTCGTCGGCGCATCGATCGGAAAGGCGTGGGATCTCCCCGCGTTCCCGGCGCGGATGCATCTTTCCGGCGTCTCCTTCGAGTACGAAGGCGTCTTCGATTTCGACAAGTCGCCGGCGGTCGAAGCGCTGCTCGCACGGGAGGCCGGGCGGCCGGATGCGATCGTGCTCAAGGAGTGCGCGAGCTATTTCCCCGGCGATCTCGCGCGCTACGAAACGCTGCTGCGCTCCTGGATCGCCGCCTCGCGCGCCGCGGGCGTCGTGCCGATCGTCGCGACCGTGTCGCCCGTCGTGCGCCCGCGCGGGATCGCCGAGCGGCTCCGGGCGATGGTGAAGACCCGCCTGCTCCGCCGGCCCGACCCGGCCCAGCAGATCCGCGAGTACAACGACCGGCTGCGGCGGATCGCCACGGACGAGGCGCTTCCGCTGCTCGACCTCGAGGCGGCGCTGCGCGTGAGCGAATCCGACCGCTCGCTTCGGCCCGACCTCACGAGCGGCGATGGCCTGCACCTCAATGCGAAGGCCTACGAGCGGCTCGACGCCGCGCTCGCAGCGCTGGTCAGCTCGCGTCGCTGACCCGCGCGGGGTTGCCGAGGGCCGTGCAGCCCGGCGGCAGCGAACGCGTGACGACCGATCCCGGGCACACGGTCGCTCCGTCGCCGATCGTGACGCCGCGGCCGACGAGGCTTCGCGCACCGATCGACACCCGGCTGCCGACGGCGATGCGGCACCGCTCGCGCGACTCGTCCTCCGGCGCTCCGCGTCCGCGGCCGATCGAATGGAAGGCGGTGTCGAAGATGCCGGACTCCTCGACCAGCACGTCGTCGCCGAGCTCGATCGCCCAGCGGCTCGCGATCCTCGCGGCGTACAGGCGAGCGCCGTCGCCGATCACGATCGTGGCGCCGGGCGCGTGCGTGTCGAGGACGACGTGCTGGCTCGGGTCTCCGGCGATCCCGGCCACGACGCAGTCGCGGCCGATGCGCACGCTCCCCGGCCCGCGGACGCGGAGCCGTGCGTGCAGCCGCAGCCCCGGCCCGATCGCAACCCGGCCGCCCGAGACGGCGGCGCGCAGTCGGTAGATCGCGCCGCGAATCCGCGCGATGCGATCGCTCACGACGAAGACCTCGCCGCGAGGAGCATCGAGATCGGAAGCGGCCGGCCCGCGGGATTCCCCGACAGCAGCGTGTAGGGCGCGGCGGTGACGCCGCGACACACGGCCCCCGCCGAGACCACGACGTCGTCGCCGAGGCTCGCGGCGCACAGGACCGCGCTCGAGAGGCCGATCCACGCGTTCGCGCCCACGTCGATCGGCGCGGCTTCGAGCGCGCGAGTGCCCGTCCGAGCGGCCGCTTCGGCGTCGCAGAAGAGCGTGTCCTGCACCAGTGCGGCGGCCGTCCGCACGCCGTCGCCGAGCCGCACGCGCTCGCGACAGCGGATCGCGAGACCGCCCAGCGCGCAGCGCGCGCCGATCTCGACCTGCGCCTGCGGCGAGAAGGTGACGATCGAGAGCCCGCGAAAGACGCTCGTCATGACGAAGCACCCGGGGCCGATTCGCACGCGTCCCGGCCCGCGGATCGAGACGCGGCCGAAGGCGAACAGCGGCAGCGCGATCCGCACGTCGCGGCGGAAGACGCGAAAGTACGCTGCGTACCCTGTGCCGCGCAGCAGCGCCGATGCGTAGCGCCACGCCCTCGCGGGCCGCTCGCGGAGCAGCGCCCCGAACCGCGTCAGCCTGCCCGTCGCCGGTTTGAGGCCTTCCCGCACAGGAGGGCGACGGTACTGCCGGAGGCCGCGGGGGCAAGGGACGGCGCGTGACACGCCAGGGCCGGACGCCCGGGCGAAGTGTCTCGCCGGCGGCTGCCTTCGGCGGCGCGGCCGCCCTGATCGCCGTCATAGCCCGGCGCCCGACACCGGCGCCATTCTCGCGCGCGAGGAGAACGCCATGCCGACCGAATCCGCGCAGCGAGCCCTTTCGATCCTGCGGGATCCCGGGCAATTCCAATGGCACGTGATCCCGCTGCTCCTCCTCGTCCTCTACGTCTACGCGAACGAGATCGAGCGCCGCAACTGGAACGTCGTCTTCGCGGGCCTCGCGCTCTGGGGCATGGACTGGTTCAACGAGATCTGGAACGCGCTCGTGTTCCACTTCACGCAGTTCGCGCCGGTCTGGGGCGCCCCGGCGGACACGGCCTTCCTCCTTCTCGTCGGCCTCAACATCGAGATCAGCTTCAACTTCGCGATCATGGGAATCGTCGTCGCGAAGACGCTGCCGGCCGATCCCGCGACGAAGATCCTCGGCGTCCCGAATCGCTGGTTCGTCGCCGTGGCCGCGTCGCTGTTCTGCGTGATCGTCGAGCTGTTCCTGAACGCCGCCGGTGCGCTCACCTGGGACTACTGGTGGTGGAACGTGCGGATGCCGTGGCTCATCCTGGTCTTCGGCTATCTCACCTTCTTCATCGTCGCGTTCTGGGTGCACGACATGCGCACGGTGCGCGCGAAGGCGCGGACGGTCGCCGCGATCTACGCCTTCGACGCCGCGTGTCTCGTCGTCTTCGGCGCCGCTCTCGGGTGGATCTGAGCCGCGGCCCGGCAGCCGGGAGCTCCGCCGGCGGTCACCGAATCGGCTCTCCCGGTGCGCGCGCGGCCGTCGCTTCGATGTCGAGAACGCGGCGGCCGGCCACGCCCAGCGCCGCCGGCGTCAGCAGGTTGGCGCTGCCGGGACAGGGCTCCCGGACGCAGAGCTCGAGCGCGATCCTGCCGCCCTTGCCCTCGATCGCGTGTGCGACCTCGCAGTGCGGCGGAACGAGCGCAGACGGCTCGATCGGCTCGCCAAGGCGCGCACGACGGATCTGCGCAGCGCAGTGATCCTCGAAGCTCGCGCCGAGCGGGAGGAACGGCGCGGCACGGCCGTAGATGCGCTCGACGCCCCGGAGCACCTCGTCGTACGCCTTGCGGCTCCACTGATCGAGGTCGCGCAGCACGAGACGAATGCGAACCGCGCGGCCCGTCGCTTGCGCGAAGTGGATCTCGGCGTGGGGGGGGGGGGGACCCCCGGGGCCCCGGCCGGGGGCGCGCGCGCGGGGGGGCGCCCGCGGGGGGCGCGGGGGGGGTGGGGGGGTGCGGGGGGGCCCCCCCCCCCACCCACGCCGAGATCCACTTCGCGCAAGCGACGGGCCGCGCGGTTCGCATTCGTCTCGTG
>JAYRMX010000141.1:0-5751 GCA_041912475.1 Myxococcota bacterium | reverse complement strand
GGCGTCCCGGGCGCGCCGAGCGCTTCGACGACCTTCGCGACGCGCGCGCCGGAGCCCGCGCGAACGGGCGCGATCCGCACCCAGTCGCCGTCGCGGGCGCCCCGCGACGCGCCGCGCGGGACGTCGAAGCTGCGGCGGCGCTCGTCACGAAACGGTGTCACCTGCGCACGGTCTCGCGGAGAGCGCCGCAGCAGGCCGACGAGCTCGTCGCGCCGGCCGGCCTCGCGCCGCGGACGCTCCTTCGCCGGTGCGCTCCGCGGGCCGCGCCGCTTCGCGTGCCGCGAAGGCGCGGCCCTCCCGCCTTTGCCGCGTCCGGAATCTCGCCGTCTCGCCATGCGCAGCGCAGGGTACGCGAGCCGTGCGTCGTTGACGCGGCGGCGGGCCGGTCGTACCCTGCCGCGCGGTCGCCCGGGTGGCGGAATTGGTAGACGCACCAGATTCAGGGTCTGGCGGTCGCAAGGCCGTGCTGGTTCGAGTCCAGTCCCGGGCACCAAACTCCCACCCGAGGCTGCGTCGCGCCGATGGGAAACACGAGCGAGTTCACGCTCGGCGTCCGCGCGATGCTGCGGCTGTACCGCTGGCGCCGCATCGATCCCGTACCGTGGGCGGTGCCGCGAAAGCCGCTCTCGCAGTCCCGGATCGGCCTCGTCTCGAGCGCCGGCCTCGTCCTCGCCGGGCAGGCCCCGTTCGACGCGCGGCTTCGCAAGGGCGACCCGAGCTTTCGCGAGATCCCGGCCGACACCGACCCGCAGCAGCTCGTCGAGGCCCACCGCAGCGAGTCGTTCGACCGCAGCGGCCTCGCGGCCGACCGCAACCTCGTCGTTCCGCTCGATCGCCTTCGCGAGCTGGTTCGCGAAGGCGCGGCCGGCTCGCTCGCGCCGCGCGCGCTCTCGTTCATGGGCTCGATCACCGACCCCGCTCCGCTGGTACGCGAGACCGCGCCTCGCGCCGCCGAGATCTTCGTCCGCGACGAGGTCGACGTCGTGCTGCTCGTCCCCGTCTGACCGATCTGCAACCAGACGATCGGTCTGATCGCCGCAGCGCTCGAACGACGAGGCATCCCCACGGTCTGCCTCCAGCTTCTCCGCGAAGCCGCCGAGGCCGTCGGGCCGCCGCGCGCGCTCTTCGTTCCCTTCCGGCACGGATTCCCGCTCGGCGCGCCCGGCGATGCGGCGCTGCAGCGGCGCGTCCTCGACGCCGCGCTCGCGCTGGTCTGGGACGAGCGCCTCGCGCCGCCCGCGCTCGTCGATTACCGGCCCTGACGCGGCGGCTACGCGCTTCCCGCGAGCGCCTCGATGCTCGCCAGGATGCCGTCCGCGTCGAGCCCCTGATGCACCATCTGCTCCCACAGGCCTCCGCAGCCCTCGCGGTGCGTCCCGATGTGCGCGTAGCGAGGCGAGAGGCCGCGCTCGAGGAGCCAGGTGCCGTAGCGAACGCCGAGCCCCGTCGTCCGGCCGAGGCCTTCGGCGACGAGCACGAACCCGGTGCGCCCGACCTTTCGGATCGCGTCCTCGTCGACCACGTTGAGCGTTGGCTTGTTCACGAGCCCGACGTCGAGGCCGCGCTCGCGAAGGCGCTCGACCGCGTCGAGCGCGCGGTAGAGCGTCTCGCCGAAGGAGACGACGTAGCCCGCGCCGCCTTCCCGGATGAAGTCGTCGCGGCCGGGCTCGAAGCGATAGCTTCCGCCGAAGCGCTCGCTGCCGTCTGGCGCGAGCACCGTCGGCACCGACGAGCGGTTCGAGAACACGAAGCGCAGCCCGGGCTCGTCGAAGATGCGCTCGAGAACGGCGCGCATCTGGTTGCCGTCGGCCGGAAAGTAGAGGCGCGTGCGGTTCTCTTCCTCGAGGCCATTGTCGGCGAAGAAGTTGTTGAGCCCGAAGTGGCAGGTGTTGTCGGCCATGTCGTCGACGCCGGCGTGCGAGAAGTGCGCGAGCACGTTCGCCTGGTTGAGCCGCGCCATCGTGATCTCGGAGACGCACATCTCGAGGAAGGCCGAGAACGTCCCGACGATGCCCTGCCGGCCGCCGTCCATGCCGAAGCCCGCCGCAGCGCTGAAGTTGCCGCGCTCCATGATGCCCGAGCGGACGTAGATCTCGGGGAAGGCCTTGCGGACGTGGACGAGGCCGCACGAGCCTTCGAGGTCGCTGTCGAGGACGAGGACCTTCGCCTTGCGCTCGTCGGGCTTCATGCGGCCGAGGATGTCGACGAGCACCTGCCCGAAGAGGTTGCGGTTCGACGCCATCTTGTCGGAGCTGCCGCGGTGGAGTGCGACGTGCTTCGGCTTCGGGATCGCCTTCAGGTACTCCGCGGCGGCCTTCTGCCCGCGCTTCTCGAGATACGCGACGGCGAGATCGACGGAGATGACGTCGTGACCGTGCGGCGAACCCTCGAGCCCCTCGATTCCGACCGCCATCTTGCGCCGGTTCACGACGGCGACGGGGCCCGCCGTTCGCACGGCGGCGGCCATCCGGGCGTACAGGTCGCCGAGGTCCTCACCGTCGCCTTCGCTCACGGGAAGCCCGTGGCCCGCGAGCGTCTTCGCGACGCGGTAGCCGGGCATGTAGTCGCTCGGATGCCCCGAGATCGTGACGTCGTTGTCGTCGACGACGATCTTCACGTCGAGGCGGTGCGCGACGGCCATTCGCGCAGCCTCGGCATCGTCGCCTTCCTGCTGGGCTCCGTCGGAGCCGAAGCAGAAGACGGCCTTTCCCGGGTTCGCGAACGCCACGCCGTTCACGTACGCCCAGAGGTGGCCGAGCCGGCCCGACGAGAACGCGACGCCCGGCGTGAGGCCGCGCTCGGGGTGGCCCGGAAGGCGCGAGTGCGCCTCGCGGTAGTGCGCGAGCTGCTCGGCCGGGAGCGCACCATGGAGCACGGCCATCAGGTACTGGATCGCGACGCGGTGGCCGGCCTCGTCGAAGTAGTAAGGAAGCACGCGGCGCGAGCCGCGCATGAAGCCGTCGGCGATCATCACCTCGGGAACGATGTCGTAGGGGCCGCCCGTGTGTCCGCCGAGGCCCTTCGCCGCTCCGGTCGCGGTGAAGAACACGATGGCGTCGCGGCAGAGCTGGACGTTGGCCTCGAGCTGCGAGCGCTCCGCAGCGGCGAGGGCCGGCCGCTCCGGGTCGAGGGCGAGCGGGCGGAAGGCCGCGAGATCGATCGGGAACGTCATCGTGACAGTCGCCTCCATGCGAGCCGGGTCGAGCGGCGCCCGTGGCGCGTCGCGGGGCGGCAGCATACCCCGGCGCGCCCGCCCGGGCCCCCGAAAATGCGCGCGGCTCGCCGCGGACCTGCCGGCGGCCCGGCGCCTTGACCGCCCGCCCGCGGGGCTTATGCATTGGGCTCGGAGGACCCGTTGACGCCGCGCGACACCCCTGGCCAGGTCCGGATCACCCTCGGTGACGAAAGCGTCGACGTTCCGGGCGTTCTGCCCGTGCTCCCGGTCCGGGACGCGGTCGTCTTCCCGGGCGTCACGGCGCCGCTCGCGATCGGCCGGTCGCGCTCGCTCGCGGCGCTCGACGCCGCCGGCGAAGGCGGCTTCCTCGTCGTCGCCACCCAGCGCGACCCCGCGCTCGACGAGCCCGCGCTCGCGGACCTCCATCCCGTCGCCTGCATCGTCCGCGTGGTGCGCGTCATCGATGCGCGACGCGAGGGCAAGCAGGCGATCGTCGTCGGCGTCTCGCGAACGCGCATGGGGGAGCCGGTGGCGACCGAGCCGGCGATGCTCGTCCCCGTCGAGCCGCTCGCCGAGGCGGGCGCTCCGTCGCCCGAGCGCGACGCGCGCTGGAAGCAGGTCGTCTCGCTCGCGCAGCGCGTGATCGAGCTGCGCGAGGACCTGCCCGAAGACTGGAAGACCTTCGTTGCGGGCATCCCGAGCCCGGGCCTGCTCGCCGATCTCGTGGCGTCGACGCTGCCGCTCGCTCCGCACGAGAAGGTCGCGCTGCTCAGCGAGCCGGATCCGCTGCCGCGGCTCGAGCGGCTCGCGCGGCATCTCGAGCGCGAGGCGACGATCGCGGAGAAGCAGCAGAAGCTGCGCAGCGAGACCGCCGGCGACGAGTCCGATCCCAAGCGGCGCGAGCGCCTGCTGCGACGGCGACTGCGCGACATCGAGCACGAGCTCGGCGAGAACGACGCCGGGCACCGCGAGGCCGACGAGCTCCGCGACCGGATCGAGGCAGCGAATCTTCCGGACGACGCGCGGGCGCAGGCCGACCGCGAGCTGAGGCGCCTCGCCGCGCTTCCGCAGCATGCGCCCGACCGGCATCTCGTGCGGACGTATCTCGAGTGGCTCGCCGATCTGCCGTGGAGCAAGGCGACGGAAGACCATCTCGACGTCGCCGCCGCGCGCGAGGTGCTCGACGCCGACCATCACGGGCTCGAGAAGGTGAAGGACCGGATCCTCGAGTTCCTCGCGGTGCGAAAGCTCGCGCCGCACGCGCGCGGCCCGATCCTGTGCTTCGTCGGGCCTCCGGGCGTCGGCAAGACCTCGCTCGGGCGCTCGATCGCGCGCGCGATGAACCGCAAGTTCGCGCGCGCGTCGCTCGGCGGCGTCCGCGACGAGGCCGAGGTGCGCGGCCACCGGAGGACGTACGTCGGCGCGATGCCGGGCCGCATCCTCCAGAGCCTTCGCCGCGCCGGCTCGTCGAACCCGGTCTTCCTCCTCGACGAGATCGACAAGCTCGGGTCCGACTTCCGGGGAGATCCGTCGTCCGCGCTGCTCGAGGTGCTCGACCCGGAGCAGAACCACGCGTTCAGCGATCACTACCTCGAGGTGCCGTTCGACCTCTCGCGCGTTCTCTTCATCGCCACGGCGAACACGCTCGCGACGATCCCGCCTGCCCTCCTCGACCGCATGGAGGTGATCGAGCTGCCCGGCTACACCGAGCGCGACAAGCTCGCGATCGCGAGGCGCTACCTGCTCCCGAAGCAGCTCGAGGCGCACGGCATCGCGCCCGAACGCCTCGAGGTGCCCGATGCCGCGCTCGAGCGCATCGTCCACGAGTTCACACGCGAGGCGGGGGTGCGAAGCCTCGACCGGCTGATCGCGACGCTCGTCCGCAAGGCCGCGCGTCAGCTCGCCGAGGGCGAAGAAGGCCTGCGCATCGTGGCCGACGACGAGTTCGTCTCGAAGGCGCTCGGGCCGCCGCCGCATCTTCCCGAAACGGCCGAGCGAACGAAGGTGCCCGGCGTCGTCGTAGGCCTCGCGCGGACCGGCCACGGCGGCGACATCCTCTTCATCGAGGCGACCGCGATCCCGGGCGGCGAAGGCGTGCGGCTTCGCCTCACGGGCCAGATCGGCGACGTGATGCGCGAATCCGCCGAGGCTGCACTGTCCTGGGTGCGGACCAATGCCGAGGCGCTCGGGATCGATTCGCCCGTCCTGCGCGGCGGCGAGATCCACCTCCACGTCCCGGCCGGGGCGGTGCCGAAGGACGGGCCCTCCGCCGGCATCGCCCTCGCGACCGCGCTCGTCTCGGTGCTCTCGCGGCGCAAGGCGCGCGGACACCTCGCGATGACCGGCGAGATCTCGCTCCGCGGCAAGGTCCTGCCCGTGGGCGGCATCAAGGACAAGGTGCTCGGGGCGGCTCGCGCCGGAATCGAGACCGTCCTGCTGCCCCGGCGCAACGAGAAGGATCTCACCGACGTCCCCGCCGAGGTGAGGGAGAAGGTCCGGATCCGCCTCGTCGACACGCTCGACCAGGTCCTCGCCGAGGCGCTCGAGCCCGAGCCCGCGCCGGCAGCCGCGTAGGC
>JAYRMX010000140.1:0-3520 GCA_041912475.1 Myxococcota bacterium | reverse complement strand
GACGAGCGGCTTCTGCTGCCGCGCGATCGCCTCGAGCACCGGGAGGAGATCCTTCATGTTCGAGATCTTCTTCTCGGAGATGAGGATGTAGGCGTCCTCGACGATCGCCTCCATGCGCTCCTGGTCCGTCACGAAGTACGGCGACAGGTAGCCACGGTCGAACTGCATGCCCTCGACGATGTCGAGCGTGGTCTCGAGGCCCTTGGCCTCCTCGACCGTGATCACGCCCTCGCGGCCGACCTTCTCCATCGCGTCCGCGAGGATCTTGCCGATCGTGGCGTCGCCGTTCGCCGAGATCGTGCCGACCTGCGCGATCTCCTTCGGGTCCTTCGTCGGCTTCGAGAGCTTCTTCAGCCGCTCGAGGGTGTCGACGACGGCCTTGTCGATGCCGCGCTTGAGCTCCATCGGGTTCATCCCCGCGACGACCATCTTGCTGCCCTCGCGGAAGATCGCCTGAGCGAGCACGGTGGCGGTGGTGGTGCCGTCGCCCGCGACGTCGGAGGTCTTGCTCGCGACCTCGCGCACCATCTGGGCGCCCATGTTTTCGAACTTGTCTTCGAACTCGATCTCCTTGGCGACGGTGACGCCGTCCTTGGTCACCGTCGGCGAGCCGAAGCTCTTCTCGATCACGACGTTGCGGCCCTTCGGGCCGAGCGTCACGCGGACGGCGTTCGCGAGCTGGTTCACACCCGAGAGCAGCTTCGCGCGCGCGTCCTGGTCGAACTTGATCTCTTTGGCCATGTTGGCTGTGACTCCGATCGAAAGAGTGGGGAGTGGTTACTCGAGGATGCCGAGGACGTCGTCCTCACGGATGATCAGGTGCTCCTCGCCGTCGATGTTGATCTCGCTGCCCGAGTACTTGCTGAACAGGACGCGGTCGCCCTTCTTCACCTCGGGGGTCTGGAGCTTGCCGTCCTCCGTGATCTTGCCCTTGCCCACGGCGATCACGCGCCCCTCCTGGGGCTTCTCCTTCGCCGTGTCGGGGATGATGATCCCCCCCTTGGTCTTGGCCTCCTCCTCGACGCGCTTCACGATGATGCGGTCCTGAAGCGGACGGATCTTCATTGAATCGATTCCTCCGTGCGGGCCCCTCCGGGGCGCGATTTCTGGGCTCTGCGGCCGGGTGCCGGGGGGGTGACCGCGCCGGCGGGCCGCGTGGCACTCTCGGCTCGAGAGTGCCAAGGCGGCGCGAATGTATGCACCGGGCAGGGGGGGTGCAAGGGCGCCGGCCGCTGCGAGGGGGCGTGTCCCCTTGACGCGGCGGCGCTCCTGCCCGATTTTCGGCGCGAAAAGAGGGCGAAAATGGCACTCACCCGGCGCCAGCGGCAGGTCTACGACGTCGTCCGGACGTTCATCGCGCGCCGCGGCTACTCGCCGAGCCTCGAGGAGATCGGGGAGGCGCTCGGCCTCTCGTCGGTGGCCACGGTCCACCGGCACGTGGCGCGCCTCACGGAGAAGGGGCTGCTGCGAAAGGACGCGAACCGATCGCGGTCGGTCGAGGTGGTCGAGGCGGAGCCCCCGGCGTCGGTGACGCTTCCCCTCGTCGGGACGGTCGCGGCCGGAGCGCCGCTCGAGGTCTTCGAGGACGCGGAGACGATCGCGGTGCCGCGCGAGCTGGTCGGCCGGCGGCGCGGGAGCTTCGTGCTGAGGGTTCGGGGCGACTCGATGATCGACGAGCAGATCCGCGACGGCGATTATGTCGTCGTCGAGAGCCGGCCCGAAGCGAGGGACGGCGAGGTCGTGGTCGCGCTGGTTCGCGGCCGCGAGGCCACGCTCAAGCGCTTCCGGCGAAATGGCGACCGGGTGCAGCTCATTCCCGCGAACCCGGCGCTGCGGCCCATCGACGTGCCGGCCGCGGACGTCCAGATCCGCGGCGTGGTCCGGGGTCTCGTGCGGCACTACGCCCGTCCGGCGGCCGCTCGCGCGCGTTGACGGCGCTCGCCCCCCGGCTAGCCTCGACGGGGTTCTCTTTCAGTTTCGAGGGGTTGCATTCTGGTACGCCTCACGCGGGCCGTCGAATTCTCGTGCTCCCTGCGCTACGTCCGCCCCGAGCTTTCGGCGAGCGAGAACGTGCGCCTGTTCGGCCCGTGCGCGCGCCCACACGGCCACAACTACCGGCTCGAAGTGACGCTGCGCGGGGAGCCCGACCCGGTGACGGGGATGGTCGTCGATCTCAAGGACGTGAAGGACCTTCTCGAGCGCGAGGTCGTCGAGCGCTTCGACCACCGCGACCTCGTCGCCGACACGGCCCATTTCGAGAAGCAGGTTGCGACGCCCGAGAACTTCGCCCTCGTGCTCCACCGCCTCCTCGCGGCTGCCCTCCCGCCGGGGATGCTCGAACGGACGCGGCTCTACCAGGACGCCGACACGTGGGTCGACGTCGTGTCGCCGGAGGACGGCGCTTGATCGAGTCGACCCGCCGCTACCGATTCGCCGCCGCCCACGTGCTCGCGAGCCCGAAGCTCTCGGCGCGCGAGAACGCACGCGCCTACGGCAAGTGCGCGAACCCGAACGGGCACGGCCACGACTACGGCCTCGAGGTGACGATCGGCGGCGACGTCGATCCCGTCGCCGGGTGGATCGCACCGCCCGCGGCGATCGACGCGATCGTTCGCGAGCGCGTCCTCGAACGTTTCGGCCACCGCCTGCTGAACGACGACCCGCTCTTCGCAGGGCGGGTTCCGACGGCCGAGAACATCGCGATCTCGGCGCGCGAAGCGCTCGCTGCGCCGATCGCGGCCCTCGGCGCCGCGCGGCTCGTTCGCGTGCGCGTCGTCGAGACGCCGCGCAACTCGTTCGAAACCGGGGAGTCCGCATGAGCTCCGAAGACCTCGACCCGATCGAGCCGCTGATCCGCGCACAGCTCAAGGAGCTGGGGGAGTATCCCGGCCGCGACGGCCTCGCACGTACGCCGGGCCGTGTCGCGAAGGCGCTGCGCTTTCTCACGTCCGGCTACGGACAGGACCCGATGGCGCTGCTCAACGGCGCGCTCTTCGATGTCGACTACGACGAGATGGTGCTGGTGAAGGACATCGACTTCTTCAGCCTCTGCGAGCACCACCTGCTGCCGTTCTTCGGGCGTGTCCACGTCGGATACATCCCGAACGGCAAGATCGTCGGCCTCTCGAAGATCCCGCGCCTCGTCGAGATGTTCTCGCGCCGCCTGCAGGTCCAGGAGCGCCTCACGACCGAGCTCGCGGGCATCCTCGAGTGCGTGCTCATGCCGCGCGGCGTCGGCGTCGTCGTCGAGGCCATCCATCTCTGCATGAAGATGCGCGGCGTCGAGCAGCAGAACGCCTTCGCCGTCACCAGCTCGATGCGCGGCGCCTTCAACACCGACGTCAAGACGCGCTCCGAGTTCATGGAGCTCATCCGGCATCGCAAGGAGAGCTTCGCGTGAGCGAAGGCGGGCGCGCAGCGCGCGGAGCGCGCGAAGGGCGCTGCCGGCCGCGAAGCGGCCGTGCGCCTCGGGTGGGAGAGCTTCGCGTGAGCGAAGGCGGGCGCGCAGCGCGCAGCGGCT
>JAYRMX010000139.1:0-1713 GCA_041912475.1 Myxococcota bacterium | reverse complement strand
GGTCCCGAACCGGGGGGGCTTCGACGGCGCACGGCCGGCCTTTTCGTCGACGAGGGCGACGGCTTCCTCGAGCGTGATCGCCTCGGCGCGGTCGCGGTCGGGCACCGTCGCGTTCACGTCGCCGTGCTTGACATAGGGGCCGTAGCGACCGGCGTAGAGCTCGACCGGCCTGCCGTCCCTCGGGTGCTTGCCCAGCACCTTGAGCGCCCCGGGGGCGGCGCGCGCGCCGCGCGCCGCGCCGCTGCGCTCGCGCTTCTCGAATTCGAAGCCGACCTTGCCGTCCGGTTGCCGGACCAGGTACGCGGAGAACGGGCGCCGCGTGCGGGCCGACACGAACTGCAGCAGGTCGGTCTTGCCGCTGGCGAGCAGCTTTTCCATCTGCGCCCGCTCGACGGTGCGCTGCAGGATCGTGCGGCCGGAACGGAAGTCGCAGGTGCGGTCGGGGCCCACCGCGCGCTCGCACACATAAGCCGCGGGCGTCTCGAACACGCGGCTCTTGCACTTCGGGCACGGCCCGAGCGGCTCCTGCCCGGTGAAGTCGGGCGCTTCGCCGTCGTCGTCGGAAAGCCGCGGGCCGAAGTCGAACTCGACCTCGTTCGCGTCGTTGAGCTTGAGCTTCGCCGAGAACGGCCGGCCGATCCGGCTGCGGAAGCCGTCGAGCGGCCCGATCTCGCGGTCGCGCAGCAGCACCTCGGCCTCGGCCGGCTCGAGCTGGCGCCCGCCCAGGATCTTCCAGAAGCCGAAGTCGCACTGGACGCACTGGAACTTCTTGTACTTCTCGTGCACCTCGCCGCCGCACTTCGGACAGCGCGCGGTGAGCGTCGCGAAGTCGCCGGGGATCGTGTCGCTCTCGTAGTTCTTCGCCTGCGCGACGATGCGCTTCGTCATCGCGACGATGTCCTTCATGAACGCGTCGCGCTTGAGCTTGCCGTGCTCCATCTGGGCGAGCTGGAACTCCCACTCGGCCGTGAGCTCGGGGCTGAACAGCTCGGGGACGCCGAGGCCGTGCAGCAGCGTCATCAGCGAGAACGCCTTCGCGGTCGGGATCAGCTCCTTGCCCTCGCGGTGCACGTAGCGCTCGCCGATCAGCCCCTCGATGATCTGGGCGCGCGTCGCCGGCGTGCCGAGCCCCTTCTCGCGCATCGCCTCGCGCAGCTCCTCGTCCTCGATCGCCTTGCCCGCGCCCTCCATCGCGGAGAGCAGCGTGCCTTCGTTGTACCGCGGCGGCGGGCGCGTCGCCTGCTTCTGGACGTCGACCTTGACGGTCGCCACCTTCTCGCCCGGCTTCACCGGCACGAGCGACGCGTTCTCGTCGGCCGCCTCCTTGCCGTAGACGGCGAGCCAGCCGGGCTCGACGAGAACCTTGCCCTCCGTCTTGAACGGCTCACCCTCGACGCGCGTGATCCGCGTGGTGACGAGGAACTCGGCGGCCGGGTGGAACACCGCGAGGAAGCGCTTGACGACGAAGTCGTAGAGCTTCTGCTCGGCCTCGGACAGGTGCTTCGGCGCGATCAGCGTCGGGATGATCGCGAAATGGTCGGAGACCTTGGCGTTGTCGAAGATCCGCTTGTTCGGCCGGATCCACTTCTCCTTCAGCACCCGCCGGGCGTGCGTGCCGTAGGCGCCGGTCGCCTCGAGCGCTTCCATCGTCTGGCGCACGGTGCCGAGATAGTCCTCCGGCAGCGCGCGCGAGTCGGTGCGCGGATAGGTCAG
>JAYRMX010000138.1:0-1785 GCA_041912475.1 Myxococcota bacterium | reverse complement strand
TGCTTCGGGAGCAGCGGTACGCCGTGGGCGATCAGCGCGACGAAGCCGGCGATCGCTGCGAAGCTCGCGAGCAGCACGAAGCTCCAGCGGTCGAAGCGCAGCGAGACGGAGAGGCTGGCGTTCTGGCCGGACGTCATGAGTGTGCCGGGAGGAGAGTCCGCGCGGCGTCCGGCGCAAGGGCGCGTCGGGGCGGGACCGCGGGCCGACCCCGCTCTGCGCGAAACCCGCCGTGCGAGCAAGGGAAGGAGAAGAGAGGGTCCACCGCGAGGCCGAGCCTACTTGGACTCTGCGGAGGATGGAAGTGCTGCGCTTCGGGACGTACCGTCCGGCCCGGTGCGACGCTTCGACAAGATCTCGCCGCTGCTCGCCGCGACCTGTGCAGCGGCCGCCTGGTGGGCCCTCGGGACGGTGCGCAGGATCCCCGCGCTCGAGGCGACCACGCCCGTGGGCACGTTCGATTTCATCGCGTACTACCGCCCCAACGCGCGCTACGCATTCGCGCGCCTCGCGGCCGGCGAGATCCCGCTCTGGAACCCGCTGCAGGGCTTCGGGCTGCCGTTTCTGGCGACCCTGCAGACGGGCGTTCTGTATCCGCCGAACGGGCTCCACCTCGTTCTGCCGACGCAGCTCGCCTTTGCCGTTCTCGCGGCCGCGCACCTCGGCCTCGCCGCGTGGTTCAGCGCGGCGCTCGCGCGCGCGCTCGGTGCGGACGCGTGGGGCGCGCTCGCGGCCGGCCTGCTCTATGCCGGCTCGAACTGGCTGTTCGGAGCGGTCTGGTCGCCGCCGATTCTCTACAGCGCCGCCTGGCTTCCGGCCGTGCTGCTCGCGGTGCACCGGATCGCTGAGCGCCCGACACCGGGGCGGATCGCAGCGCTCGCGGGAGCGGTCGCGATGCAGGCGCTCACCGGCTGGCCGTACGTCCTCGTCATGACGGCCTTCGCCGCCGCGGTGTTCTCCGCCGGGGCGCTGATCGAGGTCTCGCTGCGCGAGCGGCGGCTCCCCGTGTCGCGCGCCGCGGCCCTCGCCGCGGGAGCGGTCGCGGGCGCGCTGGTGGCCGCTCCTCAGATCCTGCCTGCGCAGGAGCTGCTCGCGCACAGTGTGCGCGCAGTCGGCGTCCTCGGCTCGGGCCAGACGGTGCTGCTGACGACGCAGCACGATCCCGCGTACTTCCTCGCCGCGCTCTTCCAGCGCGGCGTCAACGACGGCGTTCCGGGCATCCTCACCGTCCCGCTCGCCGCGCTGGCGCTGTCCAGGCGCAGCCCGCATCGCGCTCGACTCGCGCTGCTCGTCGGAATCGGAGCTCTCGGCCTGCTCGTCGCCTTCCCGCTGCACGTTCCGATCTACGGCTGGCTGCGCGAGCTTCCGCTCTTCGGCGACTTTCGTTTCCCCTTCCGCTATCGCCTGCTCTCCACGCTCGCGCTCGCGGTCGCCGCGGGCGTCGGCGTCACGCAGCTCGCCGCGCTCGCCGCCCGCGGCGCGCGTGCGCAGGCGGGCGTCGCCGCGGGCCTTGCCGTGCTCCTGGTGTGCCTCCAGTCCGGAGTCGTCTTCCGCGGCTCGTATCCCTTCCCCCGCGAAGCGAGCTGGCCTCGCACGCCCGGGATCGACACGGTGCTCGGCGAGCTTCGAACGCGCGGAGCCGCCGACCGCATCCACTGGCAGCACGCCGACGAGTTCGGGTGGATCGACAAGATCGGCGAGATGGAGGGCCTGCGGGTCACGCACGACCTCGAGCCGCTCACGCCGGCGACGGTGGGGCGCTACCTGAGCTTCTTCGAGACCGGAACG
>JAYRMX010000137.1:0-10980 GCA_041912475.1 Myxococcota bacterium | reverse complement strand
CTTCCACCACCAGCGCTGCCTGCACCTGCGGCGGCTTCGCATCACCGGCGAGGCCCCCGTGCGGCTCGTCTTCGAGCTCGGCGTTCGCACGGGCGCCCCGCCCCTCGCCCGCTACCGCTCGGGAGACGTCGCGCTGTGACGGACGAGCGGCGCCGTGCGGCGACTGAGCCGGTACGCGGGCACCGGGCGCCCAGCGCAGATCACGGGTGGAGCCGCCATCCGGGGGGCAGGCTCTCCCCCAGGGTTGTTGGTCGGGTAGGCCCGGGCAATCACTCGCCCGGGCCCCCTCGGATCCGGACGCGCGGAGCTCTCGCATCCGGCTCCTCACAACAGAGGTCTCGCGGCCTGACGGTAGACACTGTGGATCGCGACGGGCAGCGGGAGCGGATACCGCGCCAGGAGACGTCGGAAACGTCCCCAGTTGCCGGAGGCCCGAAGCGAACGAGCCGTGTCTTGTCCTCATGCTCGAGCCACACGGCGTGGCTCCACCCGGCACAAGCGCCGCCCCGGGTGGCGCCGCTCGAATCAGGTAGGTTTCGTCGGTGATGCGGGGTCCCACGCTCGAGGATTTGGGCGAAGAGGTCGGGCTTGCTCTCGCCTATTCCCTCGCGGGCGGGGAGCCCCCGCGAAGCGTGTCGACGTTCCGGATGGCGGACGCCCTGCGCAAGGCCGGTCTCGAGTGGCGCGGGCCCTTGCCTCTGCTCGCCGCGCGTCTCGGACAGATCGCGAGCCGAACCGACGGATTCGAGCTCGAAGACACCTACGTGCGGAGTCTGTCGGCCTCTGCGATCGATCGTCGTCTCGCGTCGCTTCGATCGGCGCGGCACGCGCGGCGCGCGGGAGCGCCCCCGACGCCGCGCGCTCGCGCGCGCGATGCACGCGATGCGGCGGCGCGCCGTGAAGGGCAGCCGACCGCCCCGCCTGCGCGGCGCTCGCGCTCGATGCCCGAGCGATCGACGCTCGCGCAGGCGAGCGCCGCGCCGTCCAATGCGGCGCCCGCGCCGCAGCCTCGTGCGCCCAGTCTCCCCGCCGCCGCCGCACCCGCCGCGGTCGAGGTCGCGTGGGCGCCGATCTCCCCCGACGCGTGGATGGGGCGCATCGCACCGGCGCAGGAATCGGTCTCGGCCGTGTCGCTCGCGCTGCGCGGGCGCCTGCTCGCCAATGCCTCGGCGTTCCAGGACCTGATCGGCGTCGCGAGCCTGCGCGGCGTCGAGTCGCTCCCCTATCAGATCGAGACCGTGCGCCGCGTGCTGCGTGTGCTCCGTGGCCGCGCGCTTCTCGCCGACGAGGTCGGCCTCGGCAAGACGATCGAGGCGATCATGGTGCTGCGCGAGTACCAGCTCCGCGGCATGGTACGGCGCGCGCTGATCCTCACCCCACCCGCGCTCACGCGTCACTGGCGCGGCGAGCTCGAGTCCAAAGCCGGGCTCGCCGTGCGCAGCAGCGACGACGCGAGCTTCCGCGACGATCCCGAGGCGTTCTGGCGCGGGGAGGGAGTCGTGATCGCCTCGATCGCGCTGGCCCGCGGCGCACGGCACTCCTCCGCGGTGCAGGCCGAAGCGTGGGACCTCGTCGTCGTCGACGAAGCGCACCATCTGAAGAACCGCAGCACGCTCGCGCATCGGCTCGTGAACGGACTCGAGAGCCGCTTCCTGCTGCTGCTCACCGCGACGCCCGTCGAGACGGATCTCGAGGAGATCTTCAACCTGGTCACGCTCCTCGCACCCGGCCAGCTCACGACGCCCGCTGCCTTCCGGCGCCAGTTCGTGGATCCGAAGGACCCGACACGCCCGAAGGACGCGGCGCGTCTGCGGCGTCTGCTCGGCGAGGTCATGGTCCGCAACACGCGCGCGCAGAGCGGGCTCGCACTCCCGCCGCGCTTCGTCGAGACGATCACGGTCGAGCCGCATCCGGAGGAGCGAGCGGCCTACGATGACGTCGTCACGCTGCTCCGGGAGCACGCCCGAGGCCCGGCGCGGCTCGCGGCCGGGACGCTGCTGCTCGAAGCCGGCTCGAGCCCGGCCGCGCTGCGGGCCACGCTGGAGAAGATCGCAGGCGCGAGCACCCACGACGAGTCGCTGCGCATGGGCGCAGCGCGCATTGCGGAGCGGATCCGGGCGCTGGCGCGCTGCCGCAAGCTCGAGGCAGCGCTCCGAATCGTAGAGTCGAATGCGGACCGCGTGCTCGTCTTCACGGGATACCGGCGCACGGTGGATTACGTCGCCACGGCGGTCCGCGAGCTCGGGATCAAAGCCGAGACCTTCCACGGCGGCATGCCGAGCGCCGAGCGCCAGACCGCAGTCGAACGCTTCCGAGGCGGAGCCCGCGTGCTGATCGCGACCGACGTCGGCGGAGAAGGCCAGAACCTCCAGTTCTGCTCGACGCTCGTGAACTTCGATCTCCCCTGGAATCCGGCGCAGATCGAGCAGCGGATCGGTCGCCTCCACCGCATGGGCCAGGCCGAGCCGGTGCGGGTCTTCAACCTCTGCGCGAAGGGAACCGCGGAGGACCGCGTGCTCGATGTGCTCGACCGCCGCCTTCAGCTCTTCGAGCTGGTGGTGGGAGAGATGGACATGGTGCTGGGAGCGCTCGGGGACGATCGCGATCTCGAAGCCCGCATCCTCGCCCTCTACGCCGAGAGCCGGACCGAGAACGAGATCGCCGCCGGCTTCGACCAGATCGCGAGCGAGCTCGCCACGGCGCGCGGGATCTACGAGCGCAGTCGCGCGCTCGACGAGGCGCTCTTCGCGCGGGACTTCGAGGCGTGAGCGCCGCGCTGCCCGACCCGCTGGAGTTCGCTGCCGACGCGCTCGTGGCCTCGGGCGCGCTCGTCGAGCGCGACGGCGACGGGTTCTTCGCCATGCTTCCGTCCGACGTCGCCCGAGAGCTGGGCACCGGCGAGACGTGCCGCGCGACCCGGCTCGCCCCGGACGTGCCGCGCGGCGATCTTCTCTTCTGCGGACTCGGCGCGCCGGCCATCGAGCGGCTCTCCGCACGTTTCGAGGAGACGACGCCAATGGCAGTTGCCCGCCTCGACGTCGACCCGCCACGCGCGACCCAGGCTCGGGCGCTCGTCGAGCGCTTCGCCGTGCGCAACGCGCCCTGCGATCGGAGCGAGATCGAGAAGCACCCGGCGCGCTATCTCGTCGTCTGGCTCGCGTGGTCGGCGGAGGCCGACGATCGCTACGACGGCGTCTTGCCCGCCGCCGTGTGCCTCGAGGATCTCGGCGCGCCGGCTGCGGGTCTGCTCGATCTGGCGAATCCCCTGGCCGACTCCGGTCGCTTTCGCCCCGCTCCGCCCGGAGCCGAGGGCCCGGCGCTGCGCCGAGCCCTCTCGGTCGCGGCCGCCCGGGCCGAGCACGGGCTCGCGGAGCCGCTCGCGGCCGTGCGCGCGCTGGTGACGCGCCGACTGCGCCGCGACCACGAGCGGATCGCCGAGTATTTCGAGCAGATGGCGCGCGACGCGCTGGCGCCGCGACGCCGGATCGAGCCCGCCATGATCGACGCGAAGCTCGCGCACCTGCGGGCGGAGCGCGACGCGAAGCTCCGCGCGCTCGCCGATCGCTATCGCCTGCGCGTCGCGCTCGCGCCGATTGCGCTGCTCCAGCTCACGATCCCGACGCTGCTCGTTCGTCTTCGCGTCCGACGCCGAAAGCTCGAGGGCGAGATCCGACTGCGCCTCGCGCCCGGTGCCGAGACCTTCGACCGGACCGCCTGCGCCGCCTGCTCGGAGACGACGGCGCGCCCGGCCGTGTGTGACGACCGCCTCCACGTGCTCTGCGAGACGTGCCTCCCGACCGCCCAGGGCCGCCCGATCTGCCCGGCGTGCCGTCCTCCCGCCTGACACATTCGCGGCGTCAGGTCGTTCGGGGCGTCGAGCCAGGGGCGCGCAGGTGCGGCGCCCCGGGGCCCCGGCGACTCGCGAGGTCACCGAGAAGCGCGGTCGAGAAAGGCGAGCACGAGGCGCATCCACTCGGGGAGGTCGCCGAGTGCAGGGCCGAGCGCGGCGTGAACGCGCGCCGGATCGACTGCGTCGTACTCGTGTGCAATGCGATTTCGCAGGCCGGTGCAGGCGGCGACGCGGCGGGTGAGCTCCGCATCGAAGGCCGCGAGCGTTCCGAGCTCGATGAACGAGGCGTAGTAGTCTGCGGGCGGCGGCCGACCCGACTCCGTGAGAAGATGGAAGTTCACGTCGATCAGCCGCCCGATGCACCGTTCGAGGAGCCGCTCGACGACGAGCTCGTCCGTCGCGCTCGCGAGGTACTCGGCGAGCGGCTTTCGCGCGTAGGGCGCGAGTGCGTCGAGGTCCTGCTGCACGAGCAGCAGCTTTCGCAGGACCAGCTCGTGGTCGATCATCGCGAGACAGGCCGCCCGAGCCGTCGCGAGACGTATTCGGCTTCCATGGCGAGGAAGCGGCGATGATCGACGTACCTGCGGAACGCGTACGCCCGGAGCTCGGCGAGGTCGCGGGCCTCGCCGGCCAGGAGCTCGCAGCGCGCGAGCACGCGAGAGAGAAAGAGCGGATCGGCGCGGTCGAGCACGGCGAGGTCGATGAGGGCCTCCCGGAACACCGCCTGCAGGTCGGCCTCCAGCTCGGCGAGACGTCGGAAGTCGGGAACGCCGCTTCCGAAGAGCACCGCGAGGTCGACGTCGCTGCGCGGGTGCGTGGCGCCGCTCACCGTAGAGCCGAACCGGAGTAGCAGCCGCACGCCATGACGCTTCGCGATCTGCGCGAGGCGGTCCTTCGACATGCCGCAAGCATACCGCCACGGCGCCGCCGCGGGTGAGCGGCTCCGGCGACGCCGGGCCGCGTGGCGGGATCACCCGCGACCCGTCCTTTCCCGCTCAGCCCCTGCGCTTCTTCATCAGCGCGATGATCGGAGACGGCTCGTCGGGCTGCCATTTCGTGGCTTCGGGAGGCTCGGGCCAGACGAACGGCAGGTGCTCGACGTGGCCCGGCGCCTTCGCGTGCTCGAAGACCGCGAGCGCGGCGCGAAGCACGGCGCGCTGCCCGCCGGCGTCGCCCGCGTCGCCGAACGGCCGGCCGAACGGGTATTCGATCGCCGCGACGCGCGGCATGCCGACGAGGCGCTGGTAGACCCAGATCATGTTGAGGACGACGGTCGGGATTCCCGCCGCCTCGATCACCCGTGCGACCAGTCCCACGGACCGGCAGCAGTCGGGTCAGACGGGTGCGAGAAGGGCGAGATCGACCTCCTCGCGCTTCATCCTCGCGGCGATCTCGGGCGCGCTCTGCTGCACGAGCGCGCTCGTGTCGCGGCCCTGAAAGCCCATGATCGAGTAGTGCGTGTCGGCGACGGCGCCGATCTCGCCCGCGGCGGCGAGCTCGCGCAGGCGATCCAGCGGCAGCGCGACGTTGAGGTCGCGCAGGATGTAGCCGGTGTCGATGTGCAGGTGGTTCGCTTCGATGCTCGCGGCGACCGCGTCCGCGCGCAGCGCGCGCCAGCTCGGATCGCCGCGCATCGGCTCCCTGCGCTCGAGGTCCATGTCGAAGGGCGCATCGCCCTTCATCGAGAGCCCGGCCGACGAGAGCAGCGCGACCTTCGACGCGGCGAGCGGCTTCGTGACGGGCGTCCACGGGATCGGCGGGTGCGTCGGCTGCTCGGGGATCATCCCCGAGAGAAGCCGCGTCAGCGTGGGGCCGGCAAAGCGCCAGGGATCGACCTGCTTCGCTCCGGGCTCGTCCACGGCGCCTCCTTCGCGCCCCGGATCCTAACCTCGCGGCGCCGCGGATCCCAGCAGCTTCCCGCTGCGCACGGGCGCCTTCGATTGGCTCGCCCCGGCGAGCGCCGCATGGCGCCGCGCAGCTCCCGGCTCGGCCCGCGCCGGGCGGCGAGCGGCGGGACGCAGGCGCAGGGCCGTGCGCGCCACCTTCGGCCGCCTGCCGGCGGCGCGGGCCGGGCGGCCCCGCGCGAAGCGGCTGCCACCTCCCGGGCGCGAGGGCCACTTCCTTCTGGCGGAGGCCGGGTCCGGCGCACGCTGGCGCCGGCCGGCCCCGCTCCTCCGGAGGCTTCGCATGCCCAGCCGCTCTCGCTGCCGATTCGCGCTCGCCGCGCCGCTCCTCGTCTCCGTTGCAGCGTCCTTCGCCTCGGCCGCCGCCGCCCTTCCGCACAACGTCATCCTGCTGATCGGCGACGGCATGGGCGCGGGGCACGTCGAGGCCGCGCACCTCTACCACGGCGGGCCGCTCTCCTTCGAGACGGCGCCGCACCAGGCGCAGATGACGACCGACTCGTACACGTCGTCGCTGCTCGGTGTTCCGACCGACTCGGCCGCTTCGGGAACGGCCATCTCGACGGGACACAAGGTGCACAACACGGTCGTGAGCGTCGCGATTCCCGGCGACGGGAGCGAGCTCGAGACGATCGGTGAGTTCTTCGAGTCGAACGGAAAGTCGATCGGACTCGTGACGACGTCGTATCTCACCGACGCGACGCCGGCGGCGATGGCGGCGCACGCGGTCTTCCGCTTCGACACGGCGCGCATCGTGAACGACTACCTGACGCGTACGCGGCCGGCCGTGCTCCTCGGCGGCGGCGGCAACGGACTCACTGCGGCAGCCGGCGTCGCGGCGGGCTACACCGTCGTGACGGACCGCGCCGGGATGCAAGGCGTCGGCGCGGCGCCCGGCGCGCCGGTGCTGGGCCTGTTCGGCGAGGGCGCCGAAGGTATGCCGTTCGAGTGGGACTGGAACGCGGGAACCGACCCCGGCTACGACAC
The DNA here is from genome assembly GCA_041912475.1 of Myxococcota bacterium. GTDB lineage: Bacteria > Myxococcota_A > UBA9160 > UBA9160 > UBA9160 > MYXO. The sequence goes on along the minus strand of JAYRMX010000137.1, from coordinate 4,239 downwards.
GCTCCCGCTGCTGCACGAGATGACGGCGACGGCGCTCTCGATCCTCGCGAGCGATCCCGACGGCTTCTTCCTCCTGATCGAGCAGGAGGGGACCGACCGCGCCGGCCACTCGAGCGGCGCGGGCGAGGAGCGCATCGGGCGCGACGTCTTCTCGGCGCTCGAGCTCGACCGGGCTGCGCAAGAGGTGCTCGCGTTCGCCGCGGGCCGCGACGACACGCTGGTGATCGTGACGGCCGACCACGAGACGGGCGGCCTCGAGATCCTCGCCGACAACGGCGCGGGAAATCTCCCGACGGTCTCGTGGTCGACGAGCGACCACACGCGAACGCCGGTCGGCGTCTACGCGTTCGGGCCCAACGCGGAGCGGGTGTCGGGACTCATCGACAACACCGACATCCGCAGGATCGCGTCGGTGCCCGAGCCGGGGACGCTCGTGCTCGTGGCCGGCGGCGTGCTCGCCTTCGCGCTGCGCGCGCGACGCGGGTAGCGCGGTCGCGACCGGGCGGCGTCAGCTCCGGGGCTTTCGCGGCACCGAGTGCTCCCAGTCGGCGAGGATCGCGCGCAGCGCGGCGATGAGCGCGAGCGGCTGATCGAGCATCAGGTGGTGGTGCGCCTGCGGGATCTCGACCACCGGCGCGTTGCGGTCGAGGAGCTCGAACATGTACTCGCCGACGTCGGGCGTCACGAGCCCGAGCTCGGCGCGGAACAGCGCCACGCGGCAGCGCACCGTCGGCAGGATCTCGTGGATCGCGCGCGGCGTGAAGCGGCGGAAGACCTCGGGGTCGAACTTCCAGGTCCATCCTCCGCCGACTCGGCCGAGCGAATGCCGCGCGACGTGGTCGATGAGGTAGCGGTTCTCGCACGGCTGCTCGGGAACGAGCCGGTAGTGCCGAAGCGCTTCCTCCCGTGTCTCGTAGACCTTCGGGTTGCGGAACGCGCGGCCGCGCGCGCCTTCCTCGGCCTCGGGATCGGGCCTGCGCACGGGAGAGTCGAGGATCACCGCGCCCGCGAGCCGTTCGCCGTAGAGCGAGGCGGCGGCGATGCACACGAAGCCGCCCATGCTGTGGCCGACGAGGACCGGCGGTCGCGTGACGCCCGCATCGTCGGCGACCGCCATCACCTCTTTCGCCCACATCTCGCGCGGATACGCGTCGCGGCGCCCGCTGTCTCCGTGCCCGGAGAGGTCGAGCGCGATCACCTGGTGGCCGTGCGCGAGCTGCGGCGCGAGAAAGCTCCACCAGTGCGCGTGCGCCGCGCCGCCGTGGACGAGGACGAGGGCGGGATCGCCCGGCTCGCCCCATTGCAGATAGTGGATCGGACAGCCGTCGACCGCGACGGTGCGCTCCTCGTACGGGGCCTGCGTCGCGTCGCGAAACCACCGGGGCGTCTCGGTCAAAGGATCTCCTCGCGGCGTGTGGCGGCCAGCTCTGGCCGCCACACAGTCTAGTGGCGCCGAGCGCTGCGGGCATGATTTCTCCCCACACGGGCGCGCTCTCCTGATAGCGTGGAGGCCTCTCTCGCCGCGAGGTCGCCGCATGCCGCTCCGCACGCTCGCACTCCTCGTCCTGGCCGCGCTCGGGCTCGGCTGCTCGCACGTCGCCATCACGCGCGTCTCGCCGGAGCATCCCTACGAGAGCGGGCTTCGCTTCTACCGCCCGTGGCCGTATCTGCTCGTTCGCGCCGATCGCAACGAGGCGGTGCAGGCCGAGATCGTCTACCTGCCCGACCTCTCGGAGGAGTACGTCATCGAGCCGAAGGTTCGGCTCGGGAGCGTCGACCTCAAGGTGACGCTGGCCGATGGCTGGCAGCTCACGAGCCTCGGCGCGTCGGCGGATCCGCAGGTGGCCGAGACGATCGACGCCGTCGCGAGCCTGATCGGCGCGGCGTCGTCGGCGGCAATCGCGCCGCGCGAGCCGCCGGCAGCGTTTCCGCTTCCGCCCGGGCTCTACCGCCTCACCTTCTCGGGCGGGCACGTCGCGGGCGCGGAGCGCGTGTCGCTCGGCGGGCCCTAGGACGCGTCCGCTCGGCCGGGCGCGCAGCGCTCGAGCGCCGCGGCGAGCTGCATCGCGGTGAGCGGCTTGCTGAGGAACTCGTCCATCCCCGCGCCGAGGCACGCGTCGCGGTCCTCGGCCATCGCGTTCGCGGTGAGCGCGACGATTCGCGGGCCGCCTCGCGTGCGCGCCGAACGGATGCGCCGCGTCGCCTCGACGCCGTCCATCTCGGGCATCTGCATGTCCATGAGGACGACGTCGTAGTCGCGCTGCAAGACGGCGTCGACGGCTTCGGCGCCGTTGGCGACGACGTCGGCCCGGTAACCCATGCGCTCGAGCATGAGCAGGGCGACGCGCTGGTTGACGACGTTGTCCTCGGCGAGAAGGATGCGCAGCGGAAGGCGCCGGGCCATCTCGCGCTCGATGCGGCCCTCGCGCGCACTGCGTCCGGCCACCGCACGGGGGCGGCCGCACGCGCGGGCGAGGGCGTCGCGCAGCACCGAGGCGCGCGCCGGCTTCGTGAGCATCGCGGCGAACAGGCGCGCGGGATCGGGCTGCCCCGGCTCCGGCGCAACCGGCGGCCCCGCCGACGAGAGGAGCACCATCGGGAGGCCCCGCGACGCCGGCTCGGCGCGCAGCACCGCAGCGAGCGCGAGGCCGTCCATGTCGGGCATCTGCAGGTCGAGCACGGCGAGATCGAAGCGCTCGCCCGCACGCACCCACGCGAGCGCCTCGGCCGGAAGCGCCGTCGCACGCGGCAGCATCCCCCACGACCGGGTCTGGCGCTCGAGGATCTCGCGGTTCGTCGCGTTGTCGTCGACGACGAGCAGGTGCCGCCCGGAGAGAGACGCGGCGGCCGCGGCGTCCTCGTGCGGCTTCTCGTCCGGCGCCGCCGCGAACGGAACGCGCACGCGGAAGACCGACCCGACGCCGGGCTCGCTCTCGACGCCGAGGCTGCCGCCCATCAGCTCCGCGAGGCGCTTCGAGATGGCGAGGCCGAGCCCGGTGCCGCCGAAGCGTCGCGTGGTCGACGCGTCGACCTGGCTGAAGGGGCGGAACAGGCGGTCGACGCGATCGCGCGGAATCCCGATCCCGGTGTCGCGCACGTCGATCTCGACCTCGTGCGGCCCGTCGCCCGACGCCGTCGCCGCGAGCGAGACGACGACCTCACCCTCGGTCGTGAACTTGATCGCGTTCGAGACGAGGTTCACGAGGATCTGCCGCAGGCGAGTCACGTCGCCCGTCACCCACGCCGGGACGTCGTCGCCCACCCGGTACGCGAGCTCGAGGCCCTTCTCGGCCGCCTTCGGCGCGAGCAGCTCGAGCGCCTCCTCGATGCAGGTGTGCAGGGCGAAGGGCTGGCTCTCGAGCTCGATGTGGCCGGACTCGATCTTCGAGAAGTCGAGGATGTCGTTGAGGATCGCGAGCAGCGCATCGCCGCTCGTTCGAACGGTCTCGAGCATCCGGCGCTGCTCGTCGTCGAGCTCCGAGTCGAGGAGCAGGCCGGTGAGGCCGATCACGGCGTTCATCGGCGTGCGAATCTCGTGGCTCATGCTGGCGAGGAACTCGCTCTTCACCCGCGAAGCCCGCAGCGCGGCGTCGCGCGCCGCGGCGAGCTCGCGGGTCTGCGCCGCGATCGTGACCTCGCGGGCCTCGATCGCCGCCACGTGCTGCGCGGTCGCGCGCCAGGAGACGTAGCCGAGGCCGAAGAAGACGAGGACGAGCAGGGCGCGGACCGCGAAGACCTCGGCGCCGGCGTAGTGAAACTCCGGCTCGACGGGCAGCCAGCGCTCGCTCAGGTCGAGGCCGCCCAGCATCGCGATCGAGACCGCCGTCCAGATCGCGGCGGCGCGTCCGTCGAGCATCCAGACCGCCGCGACCGGCAGCGTGGCGAGGTAGTAGAGGCTCGGCGAGTGGGTGCCGCCCGAGAGCAGGGCGCCGAAGAAGATGCCGGCGCTCGAGACGATCAGGCCGAGGTGCGCGCCGAGCGGCGTCCTGCGTTCGGGGTCGCCGCGGCGCGCCCATTCGCGAATCGCGAACGAGAGGCCGCTCGCGAGAAGGTCGAGCGTCGCCGACCGCCAGTGGCTGCTCGGCGCGTCGAGGAGCGCGAACGCCGCCCACGCGATCCCGACCACGAGCAGGAAGGCCTGGAGGCGCGTCGTGCGATGGACGAGCTTCTCCTCCGGTGCGAGCCTGTTCGCTCGCAGCTCCGCGCCGGGGGTGCCGGCGGGTGTCGCGTCGTCGGTCG
>JAYRMX010000136.1:0-3978 GCA_041912475.1 Myxococcota bacterium | reverse complement strand
GGCGCGAGGTGAGCGCGTTCTTCAGCTTGAGCGGCGGCTTCATCACCTCGTAGAGGAGCCCGTCGATCCGGTAGCGGACACGGAACGACTTCTCGTACGGCTCGAGATGGATGTCCGACGCGCCGCGCTTCACGGCGTCGGTGAGGATGAGGTTCACGAGCTTGACGACGGGAGCGTCCTCGGACTCGCGCGCGAGCTCGTTCACGTCGAGATCGTCGCCGTCCTGGATCACCTCGAAGTCGGAGTCGTCGAAGCCCTCCATCACCTCCGAGAGATCCTGCCCCTGGTCGTACACGCGCTCGATCGCGCGCTTGATCGCCTCCTCGGACGCGACGACGACCTCGATGTTGTAGCCGGTGAGGAACTTGATGTCGTCGATCGCGAAGATGTTCGACGGGTCGGCGGTCGCGAGAACCAGCGTCGACCCGGCCCGGTTCACGGGGACGACGGTGTGCTTGGTCGCGACGTCTTCGGGAACGAGCTTCGCGACGGCGGGGTCGATCTCGAAGTCGTCGAGGCTGATCGCCGGCACGCCGTACTGCCGCGCGACGAAGTCGCTGAGCTCCGTCTCCTGCAGGAAGCCGAGCTTGGTGATCTGCGCGCCGAGCCGGCCGCCCCGCGTGCGCGCTTCGTCGCGCGCCTTGCGGAGCTGCTCCGACGTGAGGAGGTTCTCCCGGACGAGAAGCTCTCCGATCCGATCGTTCACCGCGTGAGCTCCCCTGTACCCTCGGGCCGCGGCCGGGCGCGGCGCTCCCGCTGCACGCGGGAGATCCCTCGAGACAGGCGGGTTATCGGCGGTCCTGGTCGGTGTCTTGATCCGAGGCGGCGGCGTCGAGGCCGGCGCGCAGGCCCGCGCGCCCGAACGGCAGCAGGGCGAGCCCGAGCCCCGTGACCGTGACCCAGAACGTCCCGTGCACGAGAACGGCCATCGCGAAGGCGGTCGAGTCCGGCACGCCGAACACGGCGAGGGCCTCCTTGCACGCGAGGTGGAAGGTGCCGAAGAAGCCCGGCGCTGCCGGAACGGCGACGGCGAGGCCGACTGCGGCGAGCGTCACGTAGCCGGCCGCGAGCGTTCGCAGCGGAGAGCCGAGCTGGATCCCGAGCGCGACCACTCCGGCGTAGAAGGGAATCACCGAGACGACGGCCCAGAGAACCACCGAGTCGAACATCACCCAGAACAGGTGGCGGCCTCCGCGCAGCGACCCGAGGCCCTCCGCGAAGCGCTGGAGCAGGCCCTCGACCCGCTCCGAGAGCCGTGACGGAAGCACGAGCGTCAGCATCCGGTGCAGGAAGCGGAGCGCCTGCTCGGGCGCGACACGCAGCCAGATCAGGACGGCCACCGGCAGGATGAGCGCGATCATCAGCGACGCCGCCGCGCCGGCCATCGCCCCGCCGCCGAGGGCGCGCGTCCCTCCCACCCAGAGCACGACGGACGCGAGCCCGAGGAACGTGACCGAGTCGATCACGCGCTCGAGGACGACCGTGCCGAGAATGCCCGCGCCGCTCGCTCCGGTCTCGCGCGCGAGGACCCACGCGCGAACGACCTCTCCCGCCCGCCCCGGGAGCAGATTGTTCGCCATGAAGCCGATGCTCGTTGCTCGAAACAGCGCAAAGACCGGGATCGGCTGGATCACGTCGGTGAGATGGCGCCAGCGCCGGGCGCGCAGAGCGATCGCCGCGATCTGCGCCGGGACCGCGAGCAGGAGCAGCACCGGCCAGCGCGTCCGCGAGAGCACCTCACCGACTTCGCGCAGCGGGACGTCCCGCAGCGCGAGCCACAGACACACGCCCGTGACGGAGAGGCCGAGCGCCCACATGAGCGCGCGGCGCGAGCGACGCCCCGCGCGCGAGTGCGGCGTCGCTTCCGGCTCTTCGCGCGCGGGCGCCGTCATGCGTCCGCCAGCCGGCGCCGGGCCTCGTCGACGTCTCGCGCGATCTGCTCGCGAAGCGCGTCTCCGCTCGGAAAGCGCCGCTCGGGACGAAGCCGGTCGACGAACGAGACCTCGATCCGGCGCCCGCCCGCGTCGGCCGCGAACTCCAGCAGGTGGCTCTCGCAGACGATGCGGTCGCCCGCGTCGAAGGTCGGACGCCGCCCGACGTTCGTGACGGCCGAAAAGACCGCGCCGGAAGGGGGATCGCCGTCGTCGAGGAAGCGGACCCGCCCGGCGTAGACCCCGTTGCCCGGCAGCAGCTCGTTCTCGGGTGCGAGGTTGAGCGTCGGGAAGCCGAGGCCGCGCCCCCGGCGGTCGCCCGAAACGACACGCCCGCGCAGCGCGTAGGGGCGTCCCAGCAGACGGCCGGCCGTCGCGGCGTCTCCCTCCGCGACGAGCGCGCGGATACGCGTCGAATTCACGTCCTCGCCCTCGATGGTGACCTCCGGGACGATCGTCACGGAAAATCCGAGCCGCGGGCCGAGCTCGGTCAGCAGACGCATCGACCCTTCGCGGTCGTGACCGAAGCGGAAGTCGTACCCGACGTAGACCTCGACCGGCGCGAGGCGGCGGTGCAGATAATCGCGGACGAACTGCTCGGGCGGCGTTCGCGAGAACTCCGGCGTGAACGGCTCGAGGATCGTGACGTCGATTCCGGCAGCCTCGATCAGCTCGACGCGCTGCTCGGTCGTCGAGAGCAGGCGCGGCGGGCGGTCGGGGTGCAGCACCTTGCGCGGGTGGGGCTCGAACGTCACGACTGTCGCGGTCCCGTCGTGCGCGCGCGCTCGTTCGACCACCGTCTCGAGAATCGAGCGATGCCCGAGATGGATCCCGTCGAAGCTGCCGACGGTCACCACCGGGCGCACGAGACGCGCTTCGATCGCGGCGCTACCTGCGTAGACGCGCAATGCTAGCCTCCGCGCCGTGCGAATCCTGACGCGCTATCTGCTCGCACGGTTTCTCGGCTTTCTGGCCGCGATCCTCGGCGTCGTGCTCACGACGCTGCTGATCACGACGCTGCTCCTCGACTTCGACGACGTCCTCGATCCCAACCGCGGCTTCGTCTGGACGGTGGTGAAGCTGCTGCTGCAGATCCCGGCGGAGTCCTTTCGCACCGTGCTCCCGATCTCCGCGCTCGCGGCGTCTCTCGCCTGCTTCGGCCTGTCCGCTCGCTGGCTGGAAGTGACGGCGATGAGGGCCGCGGGCATCTCTCCGCTGCGCGCCGCCCTGCCCGTCCTCGGCGCCGCGCTGGTGATCTCGGGCCTCGCGCTGCTGATGGACCAGACGGTCTCCGTCGAAGCGGCCCGTGCGCTCGACCGCCACGTCCGTGGCGACCAGGAAGATCGTGTCACGCTCGGCCGGGGATCGTTCTGGTATCACAGCGGCGCCCGCCTCTTCAACATCCAGGACTCCGACCCCGACCGCGGCGTGCTCCACGGCGTGATCGTCTACGAGCGCAGCCCGGAGGGACGGCTGCTGCGCACGATCGAGGCCCGCTCCGCCGCCGTGCGCAGCGGACGCCAGTGGCTGCTGCAGAACGCAATCGTCCGGACCTTCGACCTCGAACGGCCCGCAGCGCCGCCACGATTCGAGCGCTTCGCCGAGATGCCCTACCTGCTCGGCGGTCATTCCGACCTCGCCGTCGCCGACGCGAGCGCCTCGGCGCTCACGCTGCGCGAGCTGCGGCAGTACATCAAGGCGCGAAAGCGCCAGGGCGCGAACGTCGACCGCTTCCGCACGGTCGAGCAGGAGCGTGTGACCGAACCTTTCACGGTGCTCCTCTTCGTCCTGCTCGCCATTCCGCTCGGCCTGCGCGTCGAGCAGAGCAAGAGCCTCGCCGTCCCGGCCCTGCAGGGGGTCGCGCTGGCCGCACTCTATCTCTTCGCGCGCGGTCTCGCGTCCACGTTCGCCTCGCAGGGCGTGACTCCGCCCGCGGCGTCGATCTGGATCGTGCTCGTCGCGTTCCTCGGCTTCGGCACCTGGCGGCTCGCTCGCGTCCCCCGCTGAGGCAAGGGCGCGTAGCGCCCGCGCAGCGAGGCCGTCTGCG
>JAYRMX010000135.1:0-2706 GCA_041912475.1 Myxococcota bacterium | reverse complement strand
GGGAATCGCGCCGAGGTCGAGATAGAGGACGTTGCGGTAGATCCGGCTCACGGGGCCGTAGGGGCTCACGCCGAGGCCGCGGTTGCGGAGCGCGTGGAGGGGGTTGATGCCGACGAAGTCGGCGCCGGCCGCTCCCGCCCACCGCAGCAGGCGGCCGAGGTCGCCGAGGTCTCCCGCGCCGCAGCTTCGCTCGCTTCGAACCGAGTAGAGGTTCGCCCAGAGGCCAAAGCGACGGCGGCTTCCCGGCAGATCCTCGATCCCGGCGCACGTCCGCGGCGCGAGCACGAGCGACTGCGTGGCGGCCTCGACACCCGAGGGTGTCGAGACGGTGAGATCGACGGCGTGATATCCCTCGGCGGGCTTGAAGGGCAGCGCGAGCTCGACGTCGCGCCCCGGGTCTCCGGCCGCGACGCGGCCGCGAACGCTCTCCGTCCGCCCGTCCTCCTGCCGGAGCGCGATCTCGTAGTCGAATGCTCCCGCGGGAGCGCGCACCCGCAGCGCCGGCGCGCCGGCGTGCCACTGACGCCAGACGTAGACCGGGTCGACGAGGCCCGCGCGAAGCTCGCGCTCGAGGCGATCGAGGCTCGCCGCAGCGGCGGCTTCGTCCGGTGCGTCGAATCCCATCGCCCCCGCGAGCGCCTCGCACGTCGCGTCCGACGTCGGGTGCGAGCGGCCGCGGATGTCCCAGTAGAAGGGAAGGATCCCGAGACGCTCGGCGAGCGCGCGCAGCCGCGGGCGCGGCGCCGTCACGCGCCGCTTCCGAGCGGCTCGTCGGTCTCGCGGACGAGCAGGACGAGCGATCGCGCGGCGACGCGCAGCACGTCCGAGTGCAGATGGTGGAGCGTTCGCTGTCCGGTGTTGACGAGCTCGCGCCATCCCCCGGGCTCGTCGACGGGCGGGAGGACGAAGGGGCGGCTCCGCGCGTCGGCGTTCAGGACGAGGAGCAGCGTCGTTCCGAGTACGGGGCGGCCCTCCTCGTCGAGGTCGTGGCGCGCGGCGCCGTGGATCCACAAGCCGAGGACGACGTTGTCGGTTTGCGCCCAGTCGCGCGCCGACATCTCGACGCCGTCGGGGCGCAGCCACGTGACGTCCTTCGGCGCTCCCGGCGCCGCCTCGTGCCCGTCGAAGAAGAAGCTCCGCCGCAGGGCGGGGTTCTCGCGGCGGATCCTCACCGCCGCTCGAACGAAGTCGAGGAGCCGGCGCCGCGCATCGTCGAGATCCCACGACACCCAGGCGAGCGCGTCGTCGTGGCAGTAGGCGTTGTTGTTGCCCTGCTGCGTGCGTCCGACCTCGTCGCCGTGCGAGAGCATCGGGACGCCCTGCGAGAAGAGCAGCGTCGCGATGAAGTTTCGCTGCATCCGTTCGCGCAGCGCGAGGATCTCCGGCGACGATGTCGGCCCCTCGGTGCCCCAGTTGCAGCTCGCGTTGTCGTCGGCGCCGTCGCGGCCGTCCTCGCCGTTGGCCTCGTTGTGCTTGCGCTCGTACGAGACGAGGTCGGCGAGCGTCATGCCGTCGTGGCAGGTGACGTAGTTGAGGCTCGAGAACGGGCCGCGTCGCCGCGCCGCGAAGACGTCGCTCGATCCCGCGAGGCGCGAAGCGAGCTCTCCGGCGAGGCCCGCGTCGCCGCGCCAGAAGCGGCGGACCGCCTGCCGGTAGCGGTCGTTCCACTCGGCCCATCCCGCAGGGAACGCGCCGAGCTGGTAGCCGCCCGGGCCGAGGTCCCACGGCTCGGCGATGAGCTTCATCCGCGAGAGGACGGGGTCCTGCTGCACGGCGAAGAGGAATCGCGATGCGCCGCTGAACTCCCGGGGGTCGCGCGCGAGCGCCGGCGCGAGGTCGAACCGGAAGCCGTCGACGTGCATCTCGGTCGCCCAGTAGCGGAGGCTGTCGAGGACGAGCTGGAGCGCGCGCGGGTGCCGAACGTCGAGCGAGTTGCCGCACCCGGTGAAGTCCTCGTAGTGGGAGGGGTCGTCCGGGCTCAGCCGGTAGTACGACGCGTTGTCGATGCCGCGGAAGCACAGCGTCGGTCCGAGCGGGCCGTTCTCGCCCGTGTGGTTGTAGACGACGTCGAGCACCACCTCGAGGCCCGCCCGGTGCAGCCGCCGCACCATCGAGCGGAACTCCGAGACCGGGTCTCCGCCACGCGTCGCGAAGCGAACGTCGGGAGCGAAGTAGCCGATCGTGTTGTAGCCCCAGTAGTTCGTGAGGCCGAGCCGCGCGAGGTGCGCGTCGGCGCCCGACTGATGGATCGGCAGCAGCTCGATCGTCGTCACGCCGAGCCGCGAGAAGTGCTCGATCATCGGCTCGGACGCGAGGCCGAGGTAGGTGCCGCGGATCTCCTCGGGGACGTCCGGGTGCAGCTTCGTCATGCCCTTCACGTGACACTCGTAGACGACCGTCTGTGTCCACGGGATTCGCGGCAGGCGATCGTCTCCCCAGACGAACGCGCCGTCGACGATCAGGCACTTGGGGACGAGCGGCGCGGTGTCGGTGTCGTCGGGTGCGGGCACGGTGCCGGGCGCGGGCGGCGCCTGCCCCGCGAGCGCTTCGTTCCACGCGTAGCCGCGCGTGAACGCGCGCGCGTACGGGTCGGCGACGAGCTTTCGCGGGTTGAAGCGGTGCCCGTGCGCGGGATCCCACGTGCCGTGGACGCGGTATCCGTAGCGCTGCCCGGGGCGAAGACCCGGAACGTACGCGTGCCACACG
>JAYRMX010000134.1:0-25442 GCA_041912475.1 Myxococcota bacterium | reverse complement strand
GTACATCGCCGTGGCCGTACCGCCCCGGGGGACCCGGCGAGTCCCCGGGGAAGACGGCTAGGCCAGGGCCGCGCCGCGCTCCCGCAGCAGGTCTCGCAGTACCGAGCGGTGACAGTGCGCTTCGTCGGGGCAGTAGCAGCCGACCGAGAAGCTCGCGCCGTGCGAGAGCGCGGCGAGCAGGTCGAGGATGCGGCTCGGCGTCGGCTGCTTCATTTCGGCCCGGTAGCGCGTCGCGAACGTGCGCCACTGCGCTTCGGTCTCCGCTGCCTGCGCGCGTCTGACGAGCGCGTCGCTCGGCGCGAGGTCGGGGAGCCAGACGTCGTAGAAGTCGCGCTTCGCGAACTCCGACTTCGGGACGCCGCGGGGCGGGCGCCGGACGGTCCCGATGCGAAGCCCTTCGCCCTTCGTGCGCGGGGTGCCGAGGCGGACGACGCGGACCGGCACGGCGCCCTCAGCGCAGCGCGGCCGAGGCGCGCGCGCGCGCAGCGCGCGCCGTTCGCCGGACGACGCTGCCGTCGAGGACGATCGCGCCGTCGGGCACCACGGCCCCGCGCTCGACGACGACGCCGCGGCCCAGGCGCGCGCGCGCGCCCACCTGCGCGCCGCGCCGGACGATGCTCCCTTCACCGACGACCGCGCCCGCGCCGACGCGAGCTTCGGGCTCGATGCGCGCACGCTCGCCGATGCTCGCTCCCCTCTCGAGCAGCGCCGACGCCGATACGCGCGCGGTGGAGGCGATCGGAACGGATGCGGCGGGCGCATCCGCGGCCAGCAGTCCCGCCGCCGCGATCGCCCGGGCGGCATCCGCCGGCGCCGCTACCGCGAGGGTCGTCGTCGCGAGTGCGGCCGGCGCAGCCTCGGCCGCGGCGGCCTCCGCCGGCGCGGCGGTCTCCGCTGCGGGCGGCGCTGTCGCCACGGATGACGTCGCCGCGACCGCGGTCGTCTGCTCCGGCGCAGCGGGCAGTACCGGCGCGTCGCCCGGCGCGCGGCTCGACTTGAGGAAGTTCTGCTTGAGCAGGCCGAGGTCGGCGAAGTTCACGACGCCATCGTGGTTGAGGTCGCCGGGAACGCCCGAACCCGTCTGCAGGAAGTGAGACTTGAGGAGCGCGAGGTCGGCGAAGTTGACGACGCCGTCGGAGTTGATGTCGCCGGTGAGCCGCGGTGTCGTCTTGAAGAGGTTCGTCTTCACGATCGCGAGGTCTGCGAAGTTGACGACGCCGTCGCCGTTGAGATCGCCCGAGAGGCCCGTTCCGGTGTGGAAGAGCTGCGACTTGATGACGGCGAGGTCGCCGAAGTTGACGGCGCCGTCGCCGTTCGCGTCGCCGAGGATCGGCGTCGTGACGGCAGCCGGCTCGACGGTGATCGAGACCGCCTGCTCGCCCGAGAGCTGCGGCGTGCCGGCGTCGCGGACCACCACGCGCGGCAGGTAGGGTGTGGCGCTCGCCTGCCCGGCCGTCGGCGTCCACGAGAAGACGCCCTGCGGCGTGATGCTGGCGCCGGCCGGCGCATCGAGCAGCGCGAACGCGAGCGCGTCGCCGTCGACGTCGGTCGCGGTCGCCGTGAACGTGAGCGTCTGGCCCGCCTTCACGGTCTGCGGGGCGATCGCACCGAGGACGGGGGCATCGTTCACGGGCGTGACCGTGATCGACACGCTCGCCTCGCTGCCCTTGAAGCCGCTCGCCGCGCGGAACCGGAAGACGTCGGCGCCGTTGTAGTTCGCCGCAGGCCGGTACGTGACGGTGCCGGCCGCCGCATCGAAGCCCTCGAGCGTTCCGTGATCGGGCGGATCGACGATCGAGAACGCGACGACGACGCCCGGGTCGGCGGTCGCGCCGAGCTGGATGAGGAGCGACCCGTCCTCGGAGAGCGCGACGCTCTGCGGCGTCGCCTGCGGAACGCCCGGAGCGGCCTTCACCGTGAGCGAGACGGTCCCCGGCGCGCTCGTCGCGCGGTTGCCGGCCGTCCCGTCCGGATCGCCGCCGTCGCGGACGGTGTACGTGAACGAGTCGGCGCCGGAGTAGCCGGCGTCGGGCGTGTACGTCCAGTTCCCGCCGGCGCCCGCGACGAGCGCCCCGTGCTGCGGCGCATCGCCGAGCAGGAACGTGAGGCCCGGTCGCGGCGTTTCGAGGTCCGTCCCCGCGAGCACGATGAGCACCGGCGCGTCCTGGTCGAGCTGCACCGCCTGGTCGCCGGCGGCCGGCGCGTCGTTGCCGGGCGTCACCGTGATCGACACCTGCGCGGTGGCCTTGCCCGTCTTCCCGTCGTCGACCTGGAATGCGAACGCGTCCGGCCCGTTGTAGTTCGCGGCCGGCGTGTAGAGGACCGTGTGCGCCTGCGCGTCGAAGCCCGAGAGCGTCCCGTGCGCCGGCGCGCCGACGAGCGAGAAGGCGAGCGCGTCGGCGTCGAGGTCGCTCCCGGTGAGCGTCACGAGGACCGATCCGTCTTCGGCCACGCTCCGCGACTGCGCGTCCGCCGTCGGCGCGCGGTTCGCGCTCCGGTCGATCGCGAAGTGGCGGACGTAGTCGTCGCCCTCGACGCCGTCGCCGTTGCCGTCGAGCTTGTTGCCGGCGGTGTCGAGGATCGCGTTCTTGCCCGAAAGCGTGAGCCGGTAGCTGCCGTCGGGAAGGACTCCGTTCGGCAGGCTCAGCACGAGGTTCGTCTCGGGGAAGGAGTACGACGGGGCGACCGCGATCGAGACGTCGTCGATCGTATCGAAGGCGTGGTCCGGGCCGGCCTCGAGGAGCGCGTAGTTCGCCCGGCTCGTCGCGCTGATCCCCTGCAGCGCCTCGCTGAAGCTCACCTGGATCGAGGTGAAGGCGAGCGCGGTCGTGCCGCCCTCCGCCGGGAGGTTCAGGACGCCCGTGACGCGCGGCGGGACGGAGTCGTCGGAGCGGCCCTGGAACTCGTACGCGCCGGCGTCGAAGTACGTGAGGCCGGGAGTCGGCGTCCACAGCACGGAGCTCGCGCCGCCGAGCGAGGACTGCCCGTCGTACTTCGAGACCACGAACGTGATGCCGTTCCCGGCGGAGACGCCGATCGTCGGCGTCATGCCCTCGTTCCCGGCGCCGTAATCGAAGCGAACGCTTCCGTCCGCGACGAGCGTCACCGAGAAGTTCACGGCCGACAGGAAGGCGTCGGTGTTCGGGTCTCGCAGCGAGCCCTGCCAGCGGAAGGTCGCCTGGCCGGGCACGCTGGTGTCGACGTAGATCTGCTCCTGCGGGTCGCGCATCGTGAAGCGATCCCACAGCGGGGCGATGCGTGCGAACTGCTTCAGCTTGTCGAGCGAGTTCTCGTAGTCGTTGTAGCCGGCGCCGCCGAGCTCGAGATAGCCCGCGGGGTCGGCACGCACCTGCGTCACGCTCCGTCCATAGAACTGGAACGTGAAGGGCAGCGTGATCGTCGCGCCGTAGTTCCCGCGCCCCTGCCCCACGGCGGCGAAGCTGCTCGCTCCGGTGTCGGTCTCGACGAAGCGCTCGTAGCCGATCCCGCGGTTCGGCGTCGCGGGGTCGTCCTGCCGCGAGAGGCCCTCGGCGTCGGTGAGCGGCCCGACGTAGCCGTTCGCGAAGTCGATCGCGGGCGAGCCCTTCCGCAGCGCGAGGTTGTCGTCGAAGCCGTTGCCTTCGGCGACGCCCTTCTCGCCGAGCACGTTGTCGGCGCCGTCGAGATCGAGGAGCAGCGGGTCGCTGCCGTCGCTCGCTGCGTCGGCGCCCGATGCGGCACGCCAGGCGGCGAGATCGGCCCGCAGCGTCCCCTGCCAGCGGCCCGTCGCCGCCGCCGCGGCCGCGCCGCGGTACAGGACGTTGGTGTCGCTCTTGAATCCGCTCTGGCCGGCCGACGCCACGGAGAGCACGGCGCCCGCGTCGACCCACACGATGTTGTTCGCGAGGAAGTGGCTGCTCCCGCCGTCGATCCGGACGCCGTCGCCCGCGGGCTGATAGATCGTGTTGTTGATGACGCGGACCTGCGTTCCCTGCGAGATCCAGAGCCCGGCGTCGGCATTCACGTAGATGCGGTTGTTCACGATCGAGACCGGCGCGTAGGAGCTCTGGCCTCGAATCCCGACCGGGTTCGAGTAGACGGCGTTGTCGCGAACGACGTTCGCGAAGTCGGTGAAGCCTCCGCTCACGTTCATGCCCTGGACGGTGTTCGCGTAGAGGGCGTTCCCTTCGGCCACGCCGCCGCCGAAGTCGATCCCGGTCGCGTTGCCATGGACATCGTTGTCGATGAAGAAGCCGGTTCCCCTCAGGCCCGTGCCGTTGGCCCGGCTCTGCCCGTAGACGCGATTGCCCTCGGCGCGCCCGCCGTTGAGCTGGATCCCGGTCCCCGTGTTGTCGCGGACGACGTTGTCGAGAAGGAGCGCCGGCGCGCCCACGAGCGTCCCGTAGCCGGACTCCGCACCGCCGAAGATTCCGGTCGCGTTGCCGTAGACCTCGTTGCGGCGAACGGTGGACTCGCGCGAGGTGGTGATCCCCGTACCGGTCACCGAGAACACCTCGTGGTCCTCGATCACGGTGCCGCGGGCGTCGTTCTGGATTCCGTCGCCGCTCACGTCGCGGACCCGGCTGGTCGCGATGCGCCAGCCGTCGGCGTTCGCCGCGACGGCGATGCCACGCTGCCCGATGCCGAAGATCTCGCTGCCCGAGATCGTCCAGCGGTCGCTGTCGCTCGTCGGGTAGCCCGCTCCCCGCGCGCCGATTCCGGAGCCCGCGCCCGTGAGCGCGAGGTGGTCGATCGTGACGTCGTCGGCGCCGGCGTACTCGAAGACCTTCGACTGCGTGTCCGTCTGCGGCAGCCCGCGCGAGAGGACGGCACGGTCGCCCACCTGCACCGGCCCCTGGAAGCGGACGCCCGAGTCCTGGTCCTCGAGGCCGAGGTCGCGGAGCACCGCGTGCGTCCCGGTGTCGACGTAGACGACGTCGCCCGGGTCGAGATCGTAGCCGCGCAGCAGGGCGCCGAGGCTCAGCATCGGCCGGTCGGGAGACTTTCCGTCGTTGCGGTCGTCGCCGAGCGCCGTCGCGTATTCGTCGCCCGCGCTCGTGGCGTCGTTCACGTAGTACGCGCTTCCGGCGTTCGCGATCGAGAACGCGGAGTCGGACGTGTCGGACGGGCGCCCGCCGCGGTTCGCGGTGACGCGCACGAAGGCCTCGCTCCCGTCGGTCACCGGCCCCGCGGTCCACGCCAGGCTGCCGAAGCCGAAGGCGTTCATCGGCGCGTCCTTCGCGAGCAGCGAGAACGTGTGACCACCGTCAGTCGAGAGCTCGATGTCGGCGGTGGTCGCGCCCGCGCCCACGGCGTCGTCGGCCGTCACCTCGATCGCCGCGAGCTGCAGGGAGTCGGAGGCGCTGATGGTCGCGAGCTCGAGCGTGATCCCCGCGCCGCCGCTCGCCGTCGCGTCGTACTGCTTCGCCCACGCCTTGAGCGCGCCCTGGTACGCGCCGGCTTCGACGAAGGAGTCGAGGCCGTTGGCGACGGTCGCGCCGTTGATCAGGATCGTTCCGCGCTGGCTCCCTGCGTACGACCCGGTGCCGACGAAGTGGAGGCGGACGTGGTACGCGCCGTCCGCGACCGGCAGCACGAAGCGAAGCGGCGCCTCGTTCGCCCGCGCCGTCCGGTACGTCCGGTAGACCTCGAGCGGCGCCGGGTCGCCAACGCGCGAGAGGTCGAAGGTCGCTCCCGAGCCGAAGCTGCTCTCGTAGCCGTACGACACCGGATCGCGGTAGCGCTCGGAGAGCCACCAGCGCCCGTCACTCCCACGCCTCGCGGTCGACGGCGGCCCGACGTCGATCAGCGCGATCGTCCGCTCCGCAGCGATCCCCGCCGTCTGCCACTCGATCGGGACGCTCTGCCCGACCTCGAGCTTCTCGAGCCCGTTCGGCGTCAGCACCTGCACGGTCTCGGCCGGGCTTCGCGTGGCGAAGCGCGTGTTCCCGAGATGCCCTGCGTTCGCGCGGCCGCCGTTCGGACCGGGCTCGGCGGCGAAGTACGACGCCGGGTCTCCCGCGTCGATCGCGGGCGATCCGGCGAGCAGCGAGAAGTCGTCGTCTCGCCCGTGGTCGGCGCCGTCGAAGCCGAGGATCCCGTCCGCGCCGGCCGCATTCACGAACAGCGGGTCGGCCGCGCGGCTGTGCAGGTCGAGGCCGACCGCGTACGCCCAGCGATCGAGGTCGGTGAACGCGTGGCCCTCCCAGGAGCCGATCCTTCCGGCTCCCTCGACGAAGAACACGTTGTAGTCGCTCGTGAGCTGCGCGGCGTTCGAGCTCGTCACGTCGATCGCGTCGCCGCCGGACACCCAGACGATGTTGTTGCGGAGCTGGAGGAACAGGTACGACGTGTTCTCCGCCTTCCCTGTGGCGTCGATGCGGAATCCGTCTCCGGTCGCTGTCTGGATCGTGTTCTGCTCGACGAACTGACGCCCGCCCGTGCTCGTCACCTGAATGCCGATGTCCGAGACGTCGTAGACGAGGTTGTTCCGGATCGTGCTTCCCGCGACGCGGATTCCGACCTTCGTTCCGTAGACGACGTTGCCCGAGATCTCGTCCGCGCCGGTGTAGCCCGAGTAGTTGATGCCGCAATCGCTCGTGCCGTAGACGCGGTTGTCGCGAACGGCGCTGCCGTTCTCGATCCCGGTGCGGCCGCCGGTGACGTCGTTGCCGGTGATGACGGATCCGCTGCCGCCGCCAATGCCGGTCGCGTACTGCCCCACGACCGTCACACGGTTGCCCATGATCGTGGTTCCCGAGCTGTACGCAGCGATTCCAGTACCGGTCGCGCCGATCACGTCGTTGTCGGTGACGAGGCCACGCTCGGCGAGGATCCCCGTCGTCGAGCCGAGTCCCTCCTTCGTGCGGACCACGTTTCTCCGAACGGTGACGTCGGTGGTCTGGATGCCGTAGCGAACGTCGTCGAGGACGTTGTCTTCGACGACGCCGCCGCCCAGCGCGGTGATCCCGCCGCCGGACGACACGTTCGGACCGGCCATGTCGTGGATGCGGTTTCCGGCGACGCGCGCGTTGCCGTTGTTCGCCTCGAGATCGATCGCGTAGTAGTCGAGGTCGAAGAGCTCGCTCGCAGTGATGCTCACGCCGTCGCTGTCGGCGGTGCTCGGCGCGTAGATCCCGCGGCCGGCGTTCGTGAGCGTGAGGTGGTCGAAGGTCACGTCGTCGGCACCGGCGAGCTCGAAGATCGCCGCCTCGCGCGCACGGTTGCCGCGCTCGAGGCGCGCCTGGTGGCCGGCGCCGACCGGGCCCTGGATGCGAACGCCGGAGTCCTGTGCCTCGATCCGCACGTTGCGCGGGAGCACGTAGACGCCGGTGTCGACGAAGACGGTGTCGCCGGGCTCGAGATCGTATGCGGCGAGCAGGCCCGCGAGGCTCGCCATCGGCCGTGAGGGATCGCGGCCGTCGTTCGCGTTGTTGCCGGGCGCGGTCGTGTACTCGTTACCCGCGGTCGACGCGTCGTTCACGTAGAAGGTATTGCCGGCCGGCGCGATCGAGAACGGCGCGTCCGAGACGTCCTGCGGCTGGCTGCCCTGGTTCACCGTCACGCGGACGAGCGCGCTGCTTCCCGACGTCGCCGGCCCGGCCGTCCAGTCGTAGCGGCCTTCTCCGAAGCGGTTCATCGCGACGTTCGCGGCGATCGTCTGCCAGCTCGCGCCGGCGTCGGTCGAGACCGCGACGTTCGCGGTCGCCGACGCGGCACCGCCCACGACCTCCTGCAGCAGCTCGAGGCCGTAAAGCTCCGGACGGCCGGTGCCGTACACCAGCGCGAGCGAGATCCCCTGGCCGCCGGTCACCGCGACCGGAATGTCCTCGGCGACGGCGCGCCCGTACACTCCTCCCGCAGCCGTGCTCACGACGTAGTCGTCGCGGACGGTGACGCCGTTCACGACGATGTCGAACGCGCCGCTGCTCCCGTAGTAAGCTCCGTTCACGAAGTGCAGGCGCAGCCGGTAGCTGCCGTCGGCTGCGGGAATCTGGAACGCGAGGCGCGAGCCGGCCGTGTAGCCGTTCGGAATGAGGTAGCTCTTGTAGACGTCGGTGGGCGGCGGATTCGCGACTTGGCTCGTGTCGACGTTCGTGTAACTGCTCGGCTGACCGTAGGTGTTGCCTTCCGTCTGGAAGGAGGTCGCCATCCAGCTCCCGCGGTCGGCCGACGCGATCGCCGGGCCGCCCGCGTTCACGAGCGCGACGGCGCGCGTCGCGACGACGCCGTCCGAGCGCCACTGGATGGTGTATACGTTCCCGGCTTCGAGCTTCTCGAGGCCGTTCGGCGTCAGCACCTGCACGAGCTGCGCGGGGCTCACCGCTGCGCCCTTCGTGTTGCCGTAGGCGCCGATGTCGATCCGGCCGCCGTTCGCTCCCGGCTCGCCCATCCACGCGCTCGCGGGGTCGCCACGGTCGATCGCGGGGGAGTTGCTTCGCAGATGGAAGTCGTCGTCCGCGCCATGGTCGGCGCCGCCCTGCCAGCCGAGCAGGCCGTCGGCGCCGCGGGGGCTCGCGAGGCGCGCGTCGGCGGCGAGGCCGTGCGGATCGAGGCCGAGCTCGTAGATCCAGTCGGCCAGGCTCGTGTACGAGCGGCTCTCCCACTGGCCGAGGAGGCCTCCCCCGGAGACCTGGAACAGATCGTAATCGGCGGCGAAGCCGGTGAGGCTCCCGTCGAGCACGCGGATCGCCGTCCCGCCCTCGACGTCGAAGAGGTTGTTCCGGAGCGTGACGTTGTCGATCTTCTGGACGCGGACCGCGTCGCCCGTGAGCTGCAGGAACGTGTTGTTCTCGATGCGCGGCTTCGAGCCGCCGCCCACGACGATTCCGGCGTCGGAGTTCTGATAGATGCGATTGCTCGCCGCGGTGAAGGTGCCACCGCCCCGGACGTCGATCCCGATCGGGTTCCCGTAGATCGCGTTCTCGCGCAGCTCTCCGGCCGAATAGATCTCCACCCCGACCTTCGAGTTCGCGTAGATCCGGTTTCCCGCGAGCAGGCCGCCCGTCTGGTGGACGCCGACCACGTTGTCGTAGATCTCGTTTCCGCTCACCTCTCCGCCCGCGAAGTCGATGGCGTAGGAGTAGTCGTTCGGACGGTTGCCGTGGATGAGGTTGCCGCTTACCCGTGCCCCGCTCTGGACGCGCAGCGCGATGGTCGCACTCGACGCCGTGAACTCGTTCCCGGTGGCGACGGCGCCGGTCTGGAGGTCGGCCCCCTGCGAGATCCCGGTGAAGACGTTGTTCTCGATTCGCGAGGGGGCGTACGCGCGAACGCCCATGAAGAAGTTGTTGACGACCGCCTCGGCGAACCGATTTCCCGCGATCAGCCAGTCGTCGTTCGACGAGTTCATCTCGACGCCCGTGAGCAGCCGTTCGAAGCGGCTCCCGGTCACGGTGATGCGGTCGCTGTCGGAACCGTACGCGGCGTAGAGCGCATGGTCGGCGTTGCGGAAGACGAGATGATCGATCGTGACGTCGTCGCCGCCCGTCGCCTCGAAGATCTGCTGCGAGTAGCCGGGGGCGCTGCCGCGCTCGAGGATCGCGGCGTGCGTCGGATCGACCGGACCCTGGATCCGGACGCCCGAGTCGTTCGCATCGAGGCGAATGCTCGTCGTGAGGTCGTAGACGCCGGTATCGACGTAGACGACGTCGGTCGGCCCGAGGTCGTACGTCTCGAGCAGCGCGCGCAGAGTGGCCTTCGGGCGAGAGGGGTCGAGGCCGTCGTTCGCGTCGTTTCCGATCGCCGTCGCGTACTCGTCGCCCGCCGTGCTGGCGTCGTTCACGTAGTACGCGAAGATCGGCGGAGTCACCCGGAACGCCGCGTCGGAGACGTCCTGCACGGCCGGAACGGAGAGCGAGCGGATGCGAACGCGCGCGTCGTTGCTCACCGGGTACAGCAGCGGGTCGACCATCCAGTCGAACGAGCCATCGTTCACTTCGTCAGCGGAGATCGTCGACCAGCTCGCGCCGCCGTCGGCCGAGTATTCGAGCTTCACGTCGCCCGCGAAGCCGAACGCCCGCCAGCGAATCGTGGTGGTCGCGCTCTGCGGCACGCCCTCGCCGCCGTTCGGGCTCGTCACGAGGACGTACTGCGACGGGCTCTTCGACGCCTGCGGGTGGTTTCCGAACGCGCCGAGGTTCACGTAGCCGCCGCTCGGCGACGGCTCGTCCGCGAACGGGTCCTGCGGAGCGCCGCGGTCGATCGCTGGAGACTGCTGCGCGTCGATCGTCTCGACCGGTGCCGCGAAGAAGGGCAGGCCCGTCACGGCGCCGAGCGCCGGCGCGAGCATGCCGCCGTGGAAGCTCCCGAACTGGCTCTTCACGTGGAAGTCGTCGTCGCGCCCGTCGTTCGCCGGCCCCCCGTAGCCGAGAACGCCGTCGGCTCCGTCGGGATCGACGAAGAGCGGATCGCCGGCGATGCTCTGCTGGTCACCGAACGTCGCGTTTCGCCACGCCTCGAGCGTCGTGCGGTCGGTCCCGCCGAACAGGCCCACCTTCCCGGCACCGGCGGTCTGGAACAGGTTGAAGTCGCTCGCGAGCCCGCGCTCGGCGTAGGTACCGACGCGCAGCGCGTACCCCCCTCCGACCACGAAGATGTTGTCGCGGACGTTCACCTTCGGCGGGTCGGCCGCAGGAGACTGGTCGATCGACACCGCGTTGCCGGTGAGCGCGTAGACGGTGTTGCCGAGGATCGTCGACTCGCCGAAGGCGGCGATCCCGTCCTTCGTCGTGTCGTAGACGAGGTTTCCGGCGACCCTCGCGCCGTAGTCCCAGATCCCCGTCTCGGCTCCGTAGACGAGGTTGCGCTCGGCGGTGCCGCCGCCCATCGAAATGCCGATGCGCGTGCTCTCGTAGACGCGGTTCTCGCGAATCTTTCCCTGGTACCCGCCGGTGATCCCGGTGTCGTTCTGGAAGACGACGTTTCGGACGATCTCGGCGTTGCTGCCCGTCGTGATCCCGCCGGACGAGTAGCCGCCGGCGACGATTCCCTGCCCGGAGCCCGAGTTCTGGCCGTAGACGGTGTTGCCCGCCGCAAGAACATTCGAGCCGGCAACGATTCCGGCCTGCGAGTTGTCATGGACCTTGCTCCCGGCGCCCAGCGAGAGATCGTCGCTGCCGAGAAGGATGCGGCCGAAGGTGGTTCCCGCCGCGATCCCGACGCGGTTTCGGTAGGCTTCGAGCCGCAGGACCGACGACGTCGCGCCATCCGCTGCGAGGTTCGAGAGCACGAAGCCGGCGTCGACGTTGTCGAAGGCACGGCTGTCGGCGAGGCGCGCCAGCGTGCCGCCGATCACGATCCCGTGCGCTCCGGCGCGGCTCGCCGTGAGCCCCGTGAACTCGCCCAGCGGCGACGCCGACGAGACGTTGATCGCGTCGATCGAGTGATCGGTCGCCGTGAGATTGCGCAGCCCGAGGTCCTCGACGCCGCCGCGCGCGATGAAGCCGTACTCGCCCCGCTCGACCGTGAAGCCCGAGACGTCCATCAGGTCGGCGTCGTCGAGCTCGAGGATCGCGGGCAGGCGGTAGAGCGGATTGGCCGGGAAGAGCCGGGCCGCCGTGCCGGCGAGATTCGGCCCGGCGAGCGTGAAGGCCTCGTCGAGGCCGAGGCCGCGGTCGCTGCTCCCCGAGAGGCGAAGCGTCTCGAAGAGGCCGTAGCTGCCGGTATCGACGCGCAGCACGGCGCCCGGCCCGAGATCGTAGACACGGACGAGGTTCACCGGGTTCGGCTTCGGTGCGCCGGCGCGCTTGCCCGTGTTGCGGTTCGAACCGATCGCGCCGGGCGTGTACGCGTCGCCCGCGTCGCTCGCATCGTCGACGTAGTACTGGCTGCCGTCCTCCGGGACCGTGAAGCTCTCGGTGCTGCGGTCGAGAACGAGCGGATTGTTCACGAGCGAGATCTGGATGCGAAGCCCGTGCGTGCCGAACGCGACGCCCGACGTCGACGGGATCCAGATCAGCTCGCCGTCGTCGGGAGTCGCCGCGGCGATCGTCGTGACCAGCGCCGGACCGTCCGCGGTGTCCTGGTACAGGTCGATGCGGACGGGCGAGTTCGTCGCGTTGCCGAACGACTGCCACGAGATCGTGTGCGGCCGGTCGCGCTCCCAGTCGGTGTAGAGGTCCGGGAATCGGAGCTGCACGTGCGCGAAGGCGGCCGGCGTCTCCTGCGAACTCGCCGCGAAGGCGCCGAGGTCGGGCGCGAAGCCTTCGGGGACGGCGTAGAGGAAGGCACCGTCGAAGAAGGAATCGTTGCTGTACGAGGTCGCGACGTCGGCCTCGAAGCGGAGCACCGCGCGCCGCGTCCCGACCGGGATCCCGACTCGATCACCGGCGAGGTCCCAGCGATCGCTCGCGTTCGCGCCGTCTTCGACGACGCGCGAGATCTCCGTTCCGGCGCCGTCCTCGAAGATGAGGAGCACGCGCCCGTGGTCGGCCGGCGCGACGCTGCCGGGCGTTCGGTACTCGGCGCCAACGCGAAGGCGCCCGCCGAAGACGAGATCGAGCTGGCCGGCGTCGAGCTGCGCCGCGGAGTAGCCCGCCGCGACGAGGTCGACGCGCTGCTCGGCGAACGCCGAGGCCGCCGTGGTCGGCGGCGCGAAGTAGCTCGTGCCTTCGAAGGCGCCCGGCGCGCTCGTTCGCGTCGCCGAGCCGGTCGTCGTGTTCCACCCCGCGAGTCCGCTCTCGAATCCGGGGTTCGAGAGCAGGTTCACCTGCTCCGGGCGTACGCCGACGTCCGCCCGGGCGTCGCCGCGATCGAGCGTCGGGCTCGTCGCTCGAAGCTGCGCGGCGAGGCCGAAGACGCGGTAGTCGTCGCGCCCGAACGAGAGGAAGCGCGGCTCGGCGGCGAGCGGCGCCGGCGCGGTCGATCCGATCGAGTGGAGGTCGAACTGCGCGACGTCGGCCTGCCAGTCGAGAAGGTCCGTGAAGTCTCGCGTCCAGAACACGAGCTTGCCCGCACCGCGCGCGAAGAGGTCGTTCCAGTCGCTGAAGAAGCCCGCCTGGCTGTCGTTCGCGACGAAGACGTCGTAGCCGGCCTCGGCGTAGAGGACGTTGCTGCGAAGCTCGACCTCCTTCGATCCGCCCTCGACCCGGACGTTGTCGCCCGTCGCGCTGTAGAGCGTGTTCGAGACGATCTGCACGTCCTGCCGGCCCGAGATCTCGATCCCGGTGCTCGCGTTGTCGAAGATGACGTCGTGATGGATGCGCTGGCCGGAGCTGGCGCGGATGCCGATCCCGTTGTGTCCGATTCGCGTGTACCGGATCGGCCCCGTCGTCTCGACGCCGACCGTGTTTCGCTCGACGAGGCTCGCGCGCTCCGGATCGCTGCCGCCGAGGGTTCCGGTGCCGGCGACGCCCGTTGCGTTCTCGAAGACGTGCTGGCCCTGCACGACGCCGCCGTCGAGCAGGATGCCCGTCGCGTTGCCCGAGATCTCGTTCGGCCGCAGCGGCCCGACGAAGCCGAGCGCGTCCGCCTCGCTCGCGACGCTGGCGCGAACGCCGGTCGTACCGTTTCGGATGCGGTTTCCGACCAGCTCGGCGCGCGCGGCGTAGACCACGCCCGTCACCGCGCCGGTGATCACGTTGCCGTCGATCGCCCCGGTGAACGCCGCCGCGATCTCGAGGCCCGTCCCGACCGCGCTCGCGCCGGCGACGCCGATCTCGTTGGCCGCGATGCGGCCGCTCGCCGCCGACGCGACGCGGATGCCGGTGCTCGCCGAGCGGATCCGGTTGCCGAGGATCGCCGCGTCGCTCGCGCCGCCATCCAGCGTCACGGCGACCGACGCTCCGTCGAAGGTGTTGCGAATCACGGCGATTCGCGCGCCGCCGCTGATCGCGACGCCGCCGCCCGTCACGTGGTTGTCGGCGAGCACGACGTCCGCTCCGCCCGCG
Organism: Myxococcota bacterium; assembly: GCA_041912475.1. Taxonomy (GTDB): domain Bacteria; phylum Myxococcota_A; class UBA9160; order UBA9160; family UBA9160; genus MYXO. The sequence goes on along the minus strand of JAYRMX010000134.1, from coordinate 11,574 downwards.
ACGCTCGCTCCCGCCGCGAGCTCGAGGCCCTGCAGGACGGTCCCCGGCGCGGCGCTGATCGTGACCGCGCCCGTGACGCGTGTCCCGAAGCTCGGCGCGCCGACGACGAGGACGCCCGCGTCGTCCGCGCCGATCGTGAAGCCGGGCTGACTGCCGGCCTCGACCACGATGACGTCGCCGGGGCCGAGATCGTTGCCGGCAAGGACCTGCGCAATCGAGGTCGACGCGTTCGCGTGGAAGACGCGCTGCACGTCGAAGTCGTTTCCGCGAACGAAAATCGCGGTGCGCAGCGGCGTCGCGTCCTGCCATGCGAGGAAGGGATGTCCGGCCGCGTCGACCGCGAGGACCGCGCTCGATGGCACGCCGCCCGTCGAGCTGATCCCCTCTCCCTGCGCGTCGCCGGGGATCTCCTCGACGAACGCAGAGCCGCTCCACACCTTCGCGTAGAACGACGCACCGCTTCCCTCGCGTGCGAGCGGCGAATCGTCCGACCAGACGAGGACGACGCGGCCGCCGCCGCTCGCGAGCTTCGGCGCGTACGCGACGCCCGACGTGCCGGAGACGCCCGCGCCGGCGTTCGCTCCCGCGCCGGCCGCGACGAAGGCCGCGCCGCTCCACCGGACGGCATAGATCTCGGACGGCAGCACGTCGGGGCCTCGCGCCTGCTGCCACGCGACGAAGAGGTCGGAGCCGAGGTACGCGACGGCGGGCGCGCTGGCGTCGCGCGCCGTCTGGCTGACGCCGCCTCCCGAGCCCGAGCCGCCGAGCGCATTCCACGCCCCGCTCGCGTACTCGCGCAGATGGATCTGCTTCACGCCGCCGCTGTTCGCCGTCCACGCCGCGGCGACCTTCGTGCCGTCGGTCGCGAGCGCGAGCTCTCCGACGACCGTGCTGCTTCCGGAAGCGCCGCTGCCGCTCGCGGCGCCGCTCCCGAGTGCGCTCCACGCGCCGGACGAGAAGCGCTTCGCGTAGACGTGCGGAGCGCCCGCCGACGTGTCGAGCCACGCGACCACCGGCCCCGCGTTCGTCGCGACGACTTGCGCGGAGTCCGCACCGCCGGTCGCGGAGAGGCCGCCCGCTGCGAGCGACGATCCGAGCGCGACCCAGCCGCCGGCGCCGCCGTTCGCAGCGGGGTCGAAGCGCGCGGCGAAGAGGTCGCTTCCCGAGCCTTCGATCTCGGTCCAGACGACGATCGGATTTCCCGTGATCGGGTCGATCGCGATCACCGGCCGGCGGGAGCTGCCCGTGGTGCGCGAGATGCCGCCGCCCGACGCGCTGCCCGCGACCGAGTCCCACCCGCCCGCGCCGCGGCGCGCGACGTAGATCTCGAAGTTGCCGTTTCGCGCATCGGCCCACGCGGCCCAGATCTGGCCGAGCGCATCGATCGCGAGCGCGGGGTCGACCGAAGCGGCAAGGCCTCCCGAGAGGCCGAAGCCGAGTGCCGAGCCGCCGAGATCGCGCCAGCGCGCGCTCGCGGCGGGAAGGTCGGGAAGCGACGGCGTCGCGCGCGGGCTCTGCACGTACGCCACGACGGCGGGCGCGGGCGTCGGCGCCGGCACGACGAAGTCCGCCGGGTTCGCGGCCTCGCCCGCTCCGAAGTCGACGAGATTGCTCGCGCCCGTGCCGGCGTCGATCGCGTCGTCGCCGCCTTCGCCGAAGAGGACGTCGTTGCCGCCGCTTCCGAACAGGCGATCGCTTCCCTGGCCGAGCGTCGAGACGTTGGTGCCGAAGTCGCCGTAGAGGAAGTCGGGGGCCGCGTCGTCCGTTCCGCCCGCCTGCGTGTCGCCGTAGAGCGTGTCGTGGTTCGCGCCGCCCGTGAGGACGTCGCTCCCGGGCCCGCCTTCGAGGACATCGTCGCCCGCGCCGCCGTCGATGATGTCGTCGCCTTCTCCGCCCTGCGCGAGATCGTTTCCGCCGTTTCCGAAGATGCGGTCTCGGCCGCCCTCTCCCAGCAGGATGTCCGCGCCGTCGTCGGAGCCGTAGAGGACGTCGTCGTCGGCCCCTCCCTCGAGACGGTCTCCGACTCCGCCTCCGCCGTAGAGCTCGTCGCGACCGGCGCCGCCGCGCAGCAGATCGGTCCCCCACTCGCCGTCGAGCAGGTCGTCTCCCGCGTCGCCTTCGAGCTGGTCGTTTCCGAGCCCGCCGTAGATGCGGTCGTCGTCTGCGCCGCCGCGAACGAGGTCACCGTTCGCGCCGCCATCGACGAAGTCGTTGCCGGCGCCGCCGAAGATCACGTCGGCCCCGCCGAGGCCGAGAATGGTGTCGTCGCCGGCGCCGCCGTCGAGCCAGTCTCCGAAGCGGACCGAGTCGCCGAAGTTCGGATCGTCGCCACCCTCGTCGGATCCGACGAGCACGTCGCTCCCGTCGTCGCCGTACACGTGCCCGAGCATCCCGGTCCCGGCGAAGAGCCAGTCGTTGCCGCTGCCGCCGTAGATCTCGTCGCTACCGGCGCCGCCGTCGGCGTAGTCGTCGTTCGGTCCGCCGGAGAGGAAGTCGTCGCCGTCGTTGCCGAGCAGCCAGTCGTCGCCGGTCGCGCCGTAGATCGCGTCGCGGCCTTCGTCGCCCTGCAGCCGGTCGGCGTCCGCTCCGCCGGTCAGCTCGTCGTCGCCCGTTCCGCCTCGGAGCACGTCGAAGCCCGCATCGCCGAAGAGACGATCGGCGTCCTCCTCGCCGAGGACGAGGTCGTCGCCCTCCTGACCGCGCAGCGTGTCGGCCCCGGCGCCGCCGAAGATGCGATCCTCTCCCGTCCCGCCGAGAACGTCGTCGTTGCCCGCGCCCGCGTAGATGAGGTCGTCTCCCGCGTCGCCGCTGATCCGGTCGCTGCCGTCTTCGCCGTAGACGAGATCCTCGGCGTCGCCGCCCGAGATGAAGTCTCCCTCGGTGCCGCCGTGGATCTCGTCGCGCCCTGCCCCGCCGTAGATCGTGTCCGCCCCGGCGTCGCCGAGGATGAGGTCGTCGCTCGCGTCGCCGGTGATCGTGTCGTCGCCCGAGCCACCGTAGATGTGGTCGACCGCGCCTTCGCCGTGGATCTCGTCGTTCCCGCCCTGCCCGTAGAGCTGGTCCTCGTCGCTGCCGGCCTCGCTCCCGCCCGTTCCGAGATCACCCCAGAGCACGTCGGGCGCAGCGTCGTCGCCCGCGCCCGATGCGCCGTGTCCGTACAGAACGTCCTTGCCGCGGCCGCCGAGGAGCGTGTCGCCGCCCGCCTCGCCCGAGAGCGTGTCGTCGCCGTCCTCGCCTTCGAGGCGGTCCGCGCCGCCGCCGCCGAACAGCAGGTCCTGGCCGAGGCCGCCGTACAGGCCGTCGACGTCGAGATCGCCGTACAGGCGGTCGTCGCCTTCGTCGCCGCGAAGGTTGTCCTCGCCGGCGCCGCCGTGCAGCTCGTCGTTGCCGGCGCTGCCGCTCAGCAGGTCGGCGCCGGCGCCGCCATCGATCGCGTCATTGCCCTCGGCTCCGAACAGGAGATCGTCGCCTTCGTCGCCGTAGAGCCAGTCGTCGCCCAGGCGCCCCTTCACGAGATCGCGCCCCGCTCCGCCGTGCATCTCGTCGCGGCCGCCGCCGCCGAGCAGGACGTCGTCGCCGTCGCCTCCCGAGATCGTGTTCTGATAGAGGATGTCGGGCTCGATCTCGATCGTGTCTTTGCCGAGGCCGCCGTCGGCGACGATGCGCACGACGGCCGGACCCAGCGCGCCGTTCGGGTTGTCCTTCGGCGGGATCTTCCCGTACGCCTGCTCGAGGCCGAAGGCCTTCACGATCACGACGTCGTCGGTGAGTCGCGTCACCGTGAAGCTCTCGTCGCCGTCGGTGTAGTACTTCGCGTCGCGCTTGCCGCGGTCGGCCGGCGCGAGCCGCTCGCCCGCACGCGGCCCCATGTTGAGGAGCAGCGTCCCATCGGGCTCGAGCGTCGCGAGCTTCGGCGGCGGCCCCTGGCACAGGCCGAGCGGGAACTCGAAGAGCGTCACGCGCGCGATCTCGAAGCTGCCGCTGATCTCGAACGGCCAGATTCCGATCTCCCAGTACACGCCGAGGAAGGCGCCCATCTCGCCCGAGATGTCGAAGATGCAGAAGGGCCCGCCGCCGCCGAGGTGACCGAAGATCTCGCCGCCGCGGACCTTTCCGTCGTGGTTGTCGTCCTTCAGGTTGAAGTCGATGCTCGTGAAGACACCGCCCTCGACGCCGATCGAAGCCACGCCGATCGAGAAGCCCGCCCCGGCCGAGACCTTGCCCTCGAGGACGACCTCGGGGACGTCCTTTCCGCCGATGGTGTCGGCGACGAAGAAGCCGTCGAAGAGCAGAAGCGGGTTCTTGTTCGTGCTCTCGGCGAACGTCTTGAAGCCGTGCGTGTCGTAGCCGATCGTGAAGTCGATCGTCGCGCCGATCTGTCCGGCGAGGCGAACGACGATCGGGATCGGCGACGGCGTCGGCAGCGGGAACGACTGGCTGAGCTTGAAGCTGAACTCGAGCCGCGGGAAGTGATAGCGGACGAGGTCGATGTCCTTGCCGAAGATGAGGCCGAACGCGCTCGACGGGTCCTCGAGGATCGGGAAGCTGAAGCCGCCGCCGGTGATGCTCGTCGACGCCTCGGCGAAGCTGCTCGCCTTCTGCTCGAGCTGCTGCTGCGTTCCGATCGACGGCGCCTGGAACAGGCCCGAGAGGTTCGCGTTCTTCAGATCGACGTTCGACTGCCGCAGGTCGAAGCCCGAGAGGTTGAGGCTCCCGAGGTCGATGAAGACGCTGTCTCCGACGGTATCGATCGCGTTCGCGAAGTCGATCACGTCGGCGAGCGCGGACAGGAACGTTCCGGCCGTCTCGAAGCCCTCGCCGAAGAGCCCGGCGAGATCGATCGGCGTCACCTTCTTCTTCATCAGGTCCGAGATGACCGGAACGCGCGAAGTGAGGATCTTGATGATCGGCTCGAGCGGGCCGGTCACCGTCTTCACGCGATCGACCATCGGGCCGAGAACGCCGGAGACGAAGCTGCCGAGGTCGAGGCGGCCGTTCACGAGCCGAACGTCCGGCTCCGTTCCCGTGAGGCCCGTGCTCGAGCTGAAGCTCCAGTCGAACTGGAGGTCCGCCATGAGACGCGGGAACTCTTCGACCTCGCCGCCGCTGCCGTCGGAGAGGCCGAGCGAGAGCTGGAGGTTGACGTCGGCGGCGGCTTCGATCCGAGCGGCGAGGATGCTGGTCACCGGCGACGACGTGAGCTCGGAGAACGTGAGGTGGTTGCCCGCCGACGGATCGCGGATGTCGACGACGAACTTCCCGATGAAGCTGCTCGGCTTCGCGCCATCGTGGTCGACGTCGACGCCCGCGTTGCTCGAGTTGTGGTCGGCGTCCTCGTCGGCGATCGACGCGGTGAGAAAGCCGATCGTCCCGTGCGCGACGACGTCGGGAATCGACACGTTGAAGTCGACCTTCAGCTCGTCGATCGCCGAGGTGTCGAAGTACGCGCCCTCGGTCTTGCTGACGCCGAAGCCGAGCGCGAGCTGCCAGCCGATCAGCAGCACGACCTGGCTGCCCGGATCGACCTTCAGACCGAGGCCGGGAAGGCCGACGGCGAAGTCGATCGGGACCTGCGCGCTGACGAGGTCCTGGCGAAGGCGCGTGTGGAACTCGATGCGGTCCGGGATTCCGCTGGCCGGCGTCGGCGTGACGACGATGTCCTCCTTCGTCGAGGCGGTGTCGGGAACTCCGTCGTTGCCGGCGTCGGTGAAGGTCGGATCGATGAGGTCGAGCCCGCCGGGTGCGGAGCCGAGCACGCCGAAGAGCGCGTCGCGAACGGCGTCGGCGGCGCGGCTCGCGCCGTTGAGGGCCGTGTGCAGGCGATCCACCACCTGCTGCCGCAGCGTCTCGAGGAAGTTCGCTGCGTCGGCGAAGCCCTGGCCGACGAGCGGAAGCTGGACGCCGAAGACCTGCCCGCGAAGGGCGTCCTGGATTCCGCGCAGCAGGACGTCGAAGCCGTCGACGATCGCGCCGAGGTCGTTCGAGAGATTGAGCGAGCCGATTGCGGTCTGGAGCGCGGCCACGGGAGCCGTGAGCGTCGTCGTCCCGGGGATGTTCGCGAGGTTTCCGATCGAGAAGGAGACCGTCCCGAGCGCGTTCGATGCGGTCGGATAGAAGAGCGGGAGGCTCGCGACCACTTCGCCGGAGGCGGTGAGCGCGAGCGTTCCGGCGCCGATCTGATCGGTGAACCAGCGGCCTCCCGTGCCCGGCGCGAGCCCGACGTGGATCGACGCAGGCCCGCCGCCGCCGGTCTGCGAGAGGCGCGCGCTGCCGCCCTTCACGAAGACGCCGAGCGGGCCGATTGCGGCCTGGAAGTCGAGCGGGCTCGCATTGCGCGCGTAGGCGAGCAGCGTGAGCGCGCTCGAGTCGAGCAGATACGGCCGCGGGCTCTGCGCGTTCGTGAGATCGACGCCGAGAACGGCGTCGAGGGTCGCGCTCGCGTCGAAGGCCAGCACCGGCGCTCCGCTCGCGAGATTCGTGACGCCCGGAATGCCCGTGCTTCCGAGGCCGACGTTGAGCGCGACGTTCTTCGAGACCGCAGCCGGCGCGTACCGCAGCGAGATCCGCAGGTCCTGCGACGAGGGCACCGAGACCGAGAGCAGATCCGGCGCGATGCCGAGACCCTGCTCGAGGCCCTGCTCGAGCGTCTGGAGCGACGCGATCGGAGGCCCGTTCGCGATGCCGTCGACGAGAGCGGAGAGCGCGTCTGCGAAGCGGAGCGTGTCGTCGAGCTCGGCGCCGATGAGCGGCAGCGGCCCGCCGACCAGCGGAAGGCTCGCCATCGTGCGCAGCGTATTCACGAGCCCGCGCAGCGCCGCCACCACGTCCTGCGTGTCGAACGCGCGGAAGCCGAGCAGCGCGTCGAGGCCGCTGAACGTGACGGACGGCGCCGAGGGATGGACGAGATCGGCGAAGCTCGCCGTGATGCGCGGCGACGGCCCGACCGGGAGCGTGATCCCGGCATCGACGGTCACCGGAAGATCGACGTTCGCGCTGCACGTCGTCGTGAGCTGGAACGTGCCGGAGAGGTTGTCGAGCCGGTCGAAGAGGTCGAGCAGACGAATCGGCTGGCCGCTGCGCGGCGCGAGGACGAAGCTCCCGCTCGCGCTCGCCGTGCCGTTCACGATGTCGATGCCGACGAAGCCGAAGTTCGCGTTCGCGTCGACGTCGGCGGCGGCGAGTGCGAGGCTTCCCGTGGCGCCGAGGCTCGAGATCAGCGCGCGGTCTGCGCCCGCATCCGTCGCGATCCCGATCGCACCCGGCGCGGCGGTCCCCGACGTGAGCGGGATGCCGAGCTGCGCCGCGGCGGGGTCGCCGGCCGTCGCCGTCACCTGCAGCGCCGCAATCCCGCTCGGGTTCGTGACGCGCAGCGCGAGCCGCCCGTCTTCGACGATCGCCTCGACCCGCTTCACGCCCGCGGCGCGAAGCGCATCGGTCACGTTGCGCGCGAGCGCCTCCTGCGGCGAGACCGTCGTATCGATTCCGAGCGACGGGTTGCTCGGGTCCTTGAGCGCCTGGCCCGTCGTGTCCGCAGCGCGAACGAGGATGTCGTGGAAGCCGGCTTCTCCGTTCACCCGCACGCGGAAGTGCGCGTCGGACGAGAGCCGCCCGGTGACGGGCAGCACGACGGTCCCGTCGAGGACCGCGACGCTCGAGGCTTGCGGCTTCGCGAGGCCGAGCTCGGTCGTCGCCGTGCCGTCCGCATCGGCGCTCACGACGATCGACGCTTCCGTCGAGCCGGGCGGCGTCGCGAGCTGGATGCGCGCGCCGTAGAGAGAGGCGCTGACGCCGGCAACGCCGGCTGCACCGAGCGCGGCGTTCACGTCGGCAACGAGCTGGTTGCGGTTGGTGTTCCCGGGCTTTCGCGCAACCGTGACGGACACGGGCGCGGCGGCGCCGACGGCGAGCTCGAAGACCGCGTCGGACGAGAGCACGCCGTTCGCGGGAAGGTCCTTGAATCCGTGGAGCGTCGCCGAGAACGGCGTGAGGTCGATGTCGAGACCGAACGAGACGTGCCCCGACGCCGTCACCTCGACCTGGCTCGACGTCGTGACGTTCGCGAGCGGGTCGAGCTCGAAGTCGAGCGCGAGCTTCTCCGAGACCGGGGCGAAGCTCTTGCCGGCGTCGATCTGGAAGTGCAGCCGGTCGGCGTTTCCGTCGAACCCGAGCGCGACCTGCCCGGGAGCGACACCGAGGAGCGACGCGATCTTCGACGCCATCTCCTGCGCGGTGTCGACGTCGGCCGTCGGCGCATCGTGAAGCGGCTTCGCCAGCACCTCGTCGACGACCCGCGAGAGGCCGAGCGCTTCTCCAAAGCTCTCGTTTCCCGCAATGAGCGGCAGCCGCGTGTCGGGCCCGGTCGCGCGTGAGAGCTCGTCGAGCAGGCCCGAGACCTGATCGAACATCCCGATCACGCTGTCGGCGGTCACGCGCCCGAAGGCGCGCAGGTCGTCCGCGCCGGGGCCCTGAATCTGGGGAACGAGCGCGCCGGGCGTGTACGGATTGCCGGCGAACCGCACCTGCGTCCCGTCGGCGAGCGCCCAGCTCCCGACGCTGGCCGAAACCGGCAACGTCGCCGACGCGCTGGCCGACGAGACGCCGATCGACGCGAGAGAGTCGATCGACGTGCCGAGCAGCTCGGAGAGCGTGAGATTGCCCGCGGCGTCGCCGTCGGGATTCGCGAGCTGCGCCGTCGCGTGGACGTCGAGCGAGATCGATCCGCCGGTGACCTGCCCGCCGAGGAAGCCGAGATTCACCGGGAAGCTCACGCCCGACGCGGAGACGCTCGCACCGAAGGTGAGCGTCGAGACGCGGACGAAGAACGCGTCGGCCGGCGCGAGCGAGGGATCGGTGTCGAGACCGAGCGTGAGGTCGAAGCCGACGCTCGTCTGCAGGTTGAACGTCGCGCTCCCGCTGCTCGAGATCGGAAGCTCGCCGCCGGTGACCGGAACCGAGAAGGTGACCGGGTCGCTGCGCGTGGCGTCGACGTGCCTCGTGAGCAGCAGCACGTCGGCGGTCGACGCGTCGGTCGCGCCGAGCGCGGCCGCGAGGCCGGCCGGCGTCGCGCTCCCCCCGCCGAGCCCGGCGAAGTACGCCGCGGCCGGATCCGCGAGCGTCGTCTTCAGCACGTCGGCGAGGTCGAGCGCCGCGCCGAGCGACGGCGCGAGGCCCGTCGCCTGCGACACCAGCAGCGGCAGCCCCTGCCCGAGCTCGTGCGCGCCGTCGAGCTGCTGCGCGAACTGCTGCAGCCCCGCGAGCCCCTGCTGGAACGCGGTCTGCGCCGCAGACGTCAGCGGATCGGCGGAGAGCAAAATCCGGGGCTCGAGCGGCTCGAGACGGAAGGCCGACGGGCGCTCGCGGGGCCGGGCGGCACCGAGCGGGCGCGTCCTCTTGTAGAAGAATCGGCCGAGGTCGATGGCCATGGGGGGCCGCCTCCAGCTTCGCCGCCGTCGCTGCCGAAGCGGGCGTCCCGCAACGGCAGATCCCCCGGCAGCCTGGCCTCGGCGCCGCCGGTTCCGCATCCGCTTGAGGGTCCTTATACCACGAGGCGGCAGCCGGCGCGCGTGCCGGATGCAGCGCCGGCGCGCTGTGGCATCGATTTTCGCGCCGGCGCCCGCGCACTCGTGCCGATATGTGCAGGATCAGTGCAACGAGCCGGCAGCCGCGCTAGCACCGCCGCCATGTCGCCCACCCAGCACCGCCGCCGCGTCCGAGCGGGAGCGCGGATCCTCTTCGCCTGCCTCGTGGCGCTCGCCCGGACCGCGAGCGCGGAGGGCCCCGCGGCGGCGCCCGCGAGCGCTTCGCCGTCAGCGCCCACAGGCGCGCCGCCGGCGGCGGGCCCGCTCGCGATCCCGAAGCTCGAGACCGACGGCCCCTTCGGGTCGAAGATCCGCCTCGAAGTCACGAACCGCATCCGGGGCGAGTTCGTCGACTGGTTCGCGAAGCCCGACGGCTCGGCGACGCCCGACAACCAGTACGACTTTCTCGGCAACAAGTTCCAGGCGGGAGTGCGCGTGACGCGCGACCCGGTCGAGCTGTTCGTGCAGTTCGAGGACGCGACCGTCTCGAACCTCCCGACGGCCGGCCTCGGTCCGGGCGCGAGCTACTACGCCAACACGGCCTACTCGCCGCAGAACGGAACGTTCGTTCGAAACGCGTGGCTCAAGTGGAAGAGCCCGTTCGGCGCCGAAGGCTTCACCGTGACCGGCGGACGCCAGCTCTACCTCGACGGCATGGACGCGCCGGCAAAGGATCCGTCCCTGCTCTGGGTGCAGACGAACCGGATCGGCCAGCGGCTGCTCGGCCCCTTCGACTACACGCACGCGGGGCGCAGCTTCGACGGCGGCCGCGTCTCCTTCGACGCCGACGACTGGAACGCGACCGCTTTCGGATTCCGCGCGACGCGCGGCGGATTCGAAGTGAACGCGAACGCCGAGATGGACGTCACGGTCGCGGGAGCGGCGCTCTACCTCAAGGACTCGCCCGCGGTCACGACGTCGCTCGGAAAGACGATCGGCCGCCTGTTCTACATCTACTACGGCGACACTCGAAACGTTCTCTTCCTCGACAACCGCCCGCTCGCGCTGCGCAAGGCCGACATCGGGCAGCCGGCGAACCTGCACACCATCGGCGGCAACGCCGTCCACGTCGAGCCGCTCGGCCCGGGCCAGGCCGACTTCATGGCGTACGGCATGGCGCAGGTGGGGAGCTGGCAGAGCCAGGACCAGAGTTCGTACGCGTGGGGAACCGAGGTCGGCTACCAGCTCCCCGAGGTGTGGGCGAAGCCGTGGCTGCGAATCGGCTTCAACCTCGGCTCGGGCGACAAGGATCCGACCGACGACACGCACGGAACGTTCTTCCAGATGCTGCCGACCGCGTGGCCCTACGCGCAGTTCCCCTTCTACAACATGATGAACGACCAGGACGCCTTCGCGCAGATCGTCGTTCAGCCGCATCCGCGCGTCACGCTCCGCTGGGACCTCCTGCACTGGCTGCGGACGACGTCGAGCCTCGACCTCGCCTACTTCGGCGGCGGCGCGACGAAGAACTCGTTCTTCGGCTACGGCAACACCGGGACGCCGAAGGGCGGGAGCAGCAGCCTCGCGCTGCTCACGCACGCGCTCCTCACCGTGAAGCCGGCCGACCCGCTGACGATCAACTTCTTCTACGGCCACGCCTGGGGCCAGAGCGTGATCGGCGCCAACTACAGCGGCAAGGCCGGCGACTACGGCTACGTCGAGGCGATCGTCTCCTTCTGACGGCGACGTTCCTTCCGCCTCTTCCGCTTTTCGCGGGCGAGCGTCGCGCTCGGGGCGACCCGGATGCGCCTCCTCTCGGGTGAGCCTCTCGCGCCGGACGGCTCGGGTGCGGAGGGCGGATTCCGAACGCCCGCGGCGCTAGATCACCTGGCCGCCGTTCGGCGAGATCACCTGCCCGGTCATGAAGCCGTTCGCCGGATCGACGAGCAGCATCGCGGACGGAACGACCTCCTCCGGGCGGCCGAAGCGGCCCATCGGAATGCCGCCGAGCACGGCCATGCGCGTGAGGCCGTCGAACGGGTCGAGGAGCGGCGTG
>JAYRMX010000133.1:0-6926 GCA_041912475.1 Myxococcota bacterium | reverse complement strand
TGTGGTTCGAGCTCGCGCAGCTCCGCGCCGGCCCGCTCGCAGACGCCGAGGGCGCCCGCGCCGCCCTCGGCGAGTGCCTGCGCCTGCAGCCCGGCTGCGGCGCGGCCCGCGCACAGCTCGCCGATCTACTCGCTCGCGACCCTTCGCGTGCTGACGAAGCCGCGGCGCGGCACGCCGAGCTGCTCGAGCAGACACCGGATCGTGCAGGGTCGCTGCGTGCGCTCGTGCGCCTCGCGGCCGACCGCGGGCGCGACGACGCCGCGCACGATGGTCGCACGCTCCTCGGCGTGATCGGCGGCGCGCCGGACGGGGCGAGGCTGCGGCTCCCGGTCGCGGCGCACCCCGCGCTCGCGAACCCGGTCTGGGAGCGCGCCCGGCGGCTCGCCGGCGCTGCAGCTCCGGAAGTCTCGCGAGCGCTCGGCGCGTCGCTCACGATCGAGCCGCCCGAGCCGTCGGGCCCGGTCGAGGCTTTCCGGCTCGCGGCGGTCGTCGCCGAGGCCGAGCTCGCCGGAGCAGCGCTGGTGCCCCTTCGCGACGAGGAGACGGGCGCGGTGATCTCGACGCTCGCGGCCCTCGCCGCCGGATGCGAAGTACTCCGTGGCGACGGCCGGCTGGTGAACGCGCTCGCCCCGCAGCTCGGGCGGGCCGTGCGCCGGCGCCTGCGCGAAATCCTCGGCGACACGACGCCCGCCGAAATCGCCGAGATCGATTTCCGCGCGTGGCGCATCGCGCTTCGCGACCTCGCGAACGCCGTCGCGCTCGACGCGACGCGAGGCGACCTGCAGGCCGCGCTCGATGCGCTCGGCAGCGACGCAAAGACCGGACGCAGCCCCGCTGCACGCGAGCTGCTTCGAACCGCAGCCCTCGCCTTCGCTCGCGCGGCCGGCAGCGAGAACGCGCAGTCCCGCTGATCGACGCGAGCCGCGTCTCAGAGCGGCGCGCGCACCTCGGGCGGCCCGGTCATCGCGAGATGCGCCGCGCGCCCGGCCGTCACGACCTCCGTCGCGCCCGGCGTCTCGAGCAGCGCGTGCATCAGCTTCTGATGCAGCGCGTGCCCGCCGCGGACCACGCGGACACGGCCCTCGACGGGCATGCCCAGCAGCGCGAGATCCCCGACGAGGTCGAGCGCCTTGTGCCGAACGAACTCGTCCGGCATCCGCAGGCCTTCGGGATTCAGCACCTGCCGCTCGTCGAGAACGATCGTGTTGTCGAGAGATCCGCCGCGCCCGAGGCCGGCCCGCCAGAGCGCCTGCACCTCGTGCAGGAAGCCGAAGGTGCGCGCCCGGCACAGCTCGCGCTCGAACGCGCCCTCGGACAACTCGAAGTCGGGAAGGCTCTGGCGCCCGATCGCGGGATGCTGGAAGTCGATGTGATACGAGATGCGGAAGCCGCGGCCGGGCTCGATGCGCGCCACTCGTTCGCCATCGCGGACCTCGACGGGCCGCCGGATGCGGAGCACGCGGCGCGCACCGCGCTGCTCGAAGATTCCCGCCGCGCGGATCAGGAACACGAAGGGCGCGGCGCTCCCGTCCATGACGGGAACCTCGGGGCCGTCGAGCTCGATGCGGACGTTGTCGATGCCGAGGCCGTAGAGCGCGGCGAGCAGGTGCTCGACCGTCCCCACACCCGAGCCGTTGTGGCCGAGCGTGGTCGCGAGCTGCGTCGACGAGACGTGGCCCGCGCGGGCCGGGATCTCGGCGCCTCGGCCGGCGTCGCTGCGAACGAACACGATGCCCGTGTCGAGCCGCGCCGGATGCAGCGTGAGCTGAACCGGAGCCCCGCTGTGGAGCCCGATGCCCGTGCAGGAAATCTTCTCTGCGATCGTGCGTTGCCGCACCGCACCCCCCTCGGTCCGGCGAGCCGAACACGCCCCGGCCCCTCGTCACCCCCGCGACCCGCCCGAGGTGTAGCAACTCCCGTGCCGGATCGGGTGGAAATAGAGTGGGGTTTTCACATCGGATCGTTTCCGGTGCGGGATCAAGGCGTTAGGGTGATGCAGATCACAAAATCGCCGGCTGTTACCCGGATCGGGCCCCGGCTTTCGCGGAAATCCGTGACAATCCCGTTACACCCGTGACGATCACGTCACGACGCGGAACGCGGGCGCCCCGGTCAGCAGGCGCCCGAAGCCCGCGCCGCCTGGCCGGCACGTAGCTCGGCGAGGATCTCGCGGGCGCTCTGATATCGGGCGTCCGGATCCTTCTGCAGACAGCGCAGGATGATCTGGACCAGAGAGTCCGGCAGGTCGGGAGCGAGGCTTCGCGGGTCGGGCGGCGGCGTGTGCACGTGGTGGTACGGGACGTTCCCCTCGCGGAACGGGAGCTGGCCCGTCGCGAGCTCGAAGAGGGTCACGCCGAGCGAGTAGAGGTCGGTCCGGTGGTCGACGTTGCGCCCGAGCGTCTGCTCGGGGCTCATGTAGTACGGCGTCCCCGACACGAGCGTCGTGTGGTTGCGCACCTCCTCGACCACCTTCGCGAGGCCGAAGTCCATGATCTTCGCCTTGCGATCGCGCGTCCACATCGTGTTCGCGGTCTTCACATCGCGGTGCACGATCTTCTTCTCGTGCGCGTAGGCGAGCGCCTCGCAGATCTGCGCGAGCACGTGGAGGACGCCGTTCGGAGCGATCCGCTTCTTGCGGCGGAGGATCTCCTTGAGCGTCGTTCCGTCGACGTACTCCATCGCGATGTAGTAGCGCCCGTCCTGCTCGCCGGCGTCGTACACGGTCACGATGTTCGGGTGGTTGAGCTGCGCCGCGCTCTTCGCCTCTCTGAGGAAGTTGCGGAGCGCCTGCGGATTCTCCTTGAGCGCGTCGGGAAGCACCTTGAAGGCGACGATGCGGTCGAGCACCGTGTCGCGCGCGCGGTGGACGATGCCCATCCCGCCGCGGCCGAGCTCGCCGAGGATCTCGTACCGCCCCGGCTGAGATCCGCGCTGCACCGGGCGCGCGCCGGAACGCGACAGCCCCGAGCTCCCCGACGCGACGGCGCGCGCGCGCGCGGCGGCGAGCCGCGTCTCGACGTCGGCGTAGTGATAGTCGAACGCGAGGATCTTCTCGTAGATCTCGACGGCCTCGTCCCAGTCCTCGGCGAGCTCGTAGCCCGCAGCGAGGGCGTAATGGGCCTCGACGTTCTCTCGCGACAGCTCCGCATCGCCGATCGCCTGCCACAGCTTCTTGATCGAGAGCGAGTGCATGCCCTTGGCTCGAAAGATCGAGCCGAGCAGCGCCGAGGCCTGGCCGAAGCCGGACGCGCCGGGCTCGACGCGCTGGAGCACCTTGATCGCTTCGTCGTCGAGGCCCTCGCGGTGATAGATCTCCCCGGCGGCGAGGAACTCGCCCGCGCGGGCGAGCAGTGCGGCCTGTCGCGCGAACTCGCCCGCCTCGGCCCGGCACGCCGCAGCCTCACGCAGGGAATCCGCCTTCTCGTCCGCGCGCGCGGCGCGCCGCGGCTCGCCGGCGCGCCGGAACATCTCGGCCGCGGCCGCGGCGTCGCCCTGACGCTCGTAGCACGACGCTGCCTCGCCGTAGCGCTCGAGCTTTCGCAGCAGGTCCCCCGCCGCGACGTAGTCTCCCGATTCCTCGAACCAGCGCGCGGCGTCCTCGTCTTCGCCGTGATCGCGGTGATACTCGCCGCGAAGGCGCGCCGCCTCGCGGCGTTCGCCCATCCGCTCGAGCGCCTCCGCGGCGCGCAGCGGCTGGCCGGCGCTCTGGAACAGCGTCGCCGCCTTCGCGAAGTGCTCGAGGCGCAGCGCCATCTCCGCGGCCGCGAGCGTGCAGCCACCGCGCTCGAGGACCGCCTCGGCGCGGTCGGGTCGTCCGGACTGCTCGAACAGCTTCCCGGCCTGCAGGATCAGCGTTCGCAGCTCGCGCTGCTTGCGAACGTCCTGCCCGCCGCCGAGGCGCTGGCCCTCCTCGGCGATCACTTGCTCGAGCGACGTCGCGGCCTTCTCCCAGTCCTGGCACCGCACGTAGGCCTGCGCCGCATGTCGGTGGAACCCGACCTGCGACCAGGCATCCGCCGCCTTCCGGTGATCCCCCAGCTTCTCGAACATCTCGGCCGCGACGGAGAAGCGGCCGGCCTTGACGAACGCCTCGGCGGCCCGCGCGAAATCACTCTGCTGCGCGTGAATGGTTCCGGCCGACTCGAAGCGCCCGGCCCGCTCGAACAGCTCCGCCGCTTCGGCGAAGCGGTTCTGGTCGTGGCGCAGCTCGGCGGCGCGAACGAACTCCTCGGCGGCGACGAAGGTCTCGACCGCGCGATCGAAGCGCCCGCACTCGACGAGGATCTCGGCGGCCTCGCGCAGCCGCCCCGCCCGGGCGAGGCCGTCGGCCTCCTTCTCCGCGCGGCGCCGCGTCTTGCGATCGATCGGCGGATCGGCCGGCTGCCCGGCGCGCGCCCGGACCGCCGCACGGGGCTGCGCGCCGAGCCGCGCCGCGGCGGCCAGAGCGAGCGCGCCCGCGGCGAGGAGCGCGAGCGAGACGAGCGTCGAGCTGATCCCCTGCACGACGTCGGCGGGCGCAGCCGCGAGGCCGAACGTTCGATCGAGGAGCTCCGAACCCGCCGCGACGCCGCGCTGGAGCAGGAGCGAGACCGGCGGCGGCGCCAGCGCAATCGAGACGCCGGCGAGCCCGAGCAGCGCGAGCAACGACCCGGTGACTGCGGCCAGCAGACGGAGCGGAAGCCGGAGCGCCGACACATCTCCCCCATGAGCCGGGTTGGAGCCGGCGGCCGCTGGCCGAGGGCGCCCCGACCGGCGATCTACCGCCGCCGGTGTCATCGGCCAAACCCGCGAATCCCCTGAGCGATCCGGGCGGCAGCACATGGCGGCCCCGGGGCCTGCGCGGCCGGGTCGGCCGCGCAGGCGCGAGCCCCTCGCGCCCCGGGCAAGACCGGGGCCGGTCTCCTAGAGCAGCGTCGGCTCGCGCTTCGCGAGGCCGAAGTGCTCCCAGGCGAGTCGCGTCGCGACGCGACCGCGCGGCGTGCGGTCGAGATAGCCGCTCTGGATGAGAAACGGCTCGACCAGGTCCTCGAGGGTGCCGCGGTCCTCGCCGAGCGCCGCAGCGAGCGTGTCGAGGCCGACCGGGCCGCCGTCGAACTTGCGGAGCAGCGCGAGGAGCAGACTGCGGTCGACGGCGTCGAAGCCCGCCTCGTCGACGTCGAGCCTCTCGAGCGCGAAGCGCGCGTGCTCGCGCTCGATCCGCGCCGCTCGCTGCACTTCGGCGAAGTCGCGCACGCGCCGCAGCAGGCGGTTCGCGATGCGCGGCGTTCCGCGCGAGCGCCGGCCGATCTCGGCGGCGGCGCCGTCGCAGAGCGCGACACCGAGAAGGCGCGCCGAGCGCTCGAGGATCCGCACCAGCTCCGCGGGCGGGTAGAACTCGAGGCGCGCCACGTACCCGAAGCGGTCTCGGAGCGGCGACGAGAGGAGCCCCGCGCGTGTCGTGGCGCCGACGAGCGTGAAGCGCGGCAGATCGAGCCGCACGGATCGCGCGCTCGGCCCCTGCCCGATCACGAGATCGAGCTTGAAGTCCTCCATCGCGGGGTAGAGGATTTCTTCGACCGCTGCGCTCAGGCGATGGATCTCGTCGATGAAGAGGACGTCGCCCGCCTCGAGGTTCGTGAGCAGCGATGCGAGATCGCCCGGACGCTCGATCACGGGGCCGCTGGTGGCGCGGAGCTGCGCGCCCATCTCGTGCGCGACGATCCCCGCGAGCGCCGTCTTGCCGAGGCCGGGCGGGCCGTAGAAGAGCAGATGATCGACGGCCTCGCCGCGCCCGCGCGCCGCCTCGAGGAACACGTCGAGGTTCTCGCGAATCCGGGTCTGCCCGACGAACTCGGCGAGCGAGCGGGGCCGCAGCGTCTCCTCGAACCCGCTCTCTTCGGCGAGCGCCTGCGCCGAGAGCGGCTCGCCGCGCACGTCTTCCCGGTTCATCGCGCGCTCCGCCGCAGCGCCGCCTTGAGGCAGCTCTCGAGGCTCGCGCCGGCCCCGAGATCGGCGAAGGCCTCGTCGACGAGCCGCTGCGCCTGCGCGCGCGGATAGCCGAGGTTGACGAGCGCCGAAACGGCTTCGTCGTGCGCCGCCGCGCCCGACGGCGCGGGCGCCGCGGCCGCATCCGGCGCCGCCGCGCTGCCGGCGGCCAGCTCCGCCGCACGCTCGCGCAGCTCGACGACGATGCGCTCGGCCATCTTCGGCCCGACGCCCGGGATCGCACGCAGCGTCGCGACCGCTCCGTGACGGATCGCATCGAGGAGCCGAGTGGCCTCGAGCCCGGACAGGATCGCGAGCGCGAGCCGCGGTCCGACGCCGGTCGCACGCAGCAGGAGCTCGAAGAGCGTGCGCTCGAAGGCGGTGGCGAAGGCGTAGAGCTGGAGCGCGTCCTCGCGGACGTGGGTGTGCACGTGGAGCGCCACCGTCTTGCCTTCGTCGGGCAGCTCCGTGAACGTCGAAAGCGGAATCCACGCCTCGTAGCCGACACCGCCCGCGACGACGACCACGCGCGACGGCGTCTTCTCGCGCAGCACGCCTTCGAGCCACGCGATCATCGCACCCGCCGCACGACGAGGCGGCCCCCGCCGCGAACGAGCGCCGCGGCCGTTCGCTCCGCTGCAGGAGCGCCGAGCGTCGGCCCCGCACGCGCCGCGCTGACACCGCTGCGGCGGGCGCCGCGGCGCGTCGCCCGCGGACCGAGCAGCGCGGCGAGCGGGCCCGCCTGCGCGTGGCACAGCGCGACCGCCAGTGCGTCGGCCGCGTCGCGAGGCGGCGCCTTATCGAGCGCGAGAAGGCGCTGCACCATGGCCTGCACCTGGGGCTTGGCCGCAGCCCCCGACCCGGTGGCGGCGAGCTTCACCTCGGCGGGCGCGTACTCGCTCACGCGCACGCCCGCTGCGGCCGCAGCCGCGAGCACGACGCCGCGCGCGTGCCCGAGCACG
>JAYRMX010000132.1:0-19441 GCA_041912475.1 Myxococcota bacterium | reverse complement strand
TGGCTGCGGACGCAGGGCGCGCGCGCCCTCGGCGCCTATCTCGAAGAGCTCCGCGAGCTGGGAGACGTGCCGATGCGGCTTCCGGCGCCGGCGCCGGCGCCGCGCGCGGAGAAGCCGCGGTCGTGACCGGCCCTCGCGCGCGCCGCATGTTCGTGTACGCGATCCTCGCGGCCGGGCTCGCCGCGCCGGCGCCGGCTCACGCGCACGGCCGCTCGACCTCGATCTCGTCGTTCGACGTCGAGCCCGGTCCTCCCGTTCGCGCGCAGATCCGGGTGCGAGCGCCCGCCGCCGACCTGCAGCGCGCCGTCCCCGGCCTCGGAGCGCTGGCATCGACACCGATGGGTGTCGGTCCCGAGGCGCTCGCGCTCATCGACCGCTACCTGCAGGATCGCGTCGTGCTGCGTTCGGGGGGCGAAGCCTGCGTGGCGGTCGGCCCGTCGACGCCGGTCGTCACCGCCGACCCGACGCACGTCGGGCGCGGCTGGCAGGTGCTGTGCGAACGGACGGGGCCGCTCGAGGTCGAGAGCACGGCTTTCGTCGACGTGCAGCCCGGCCATCTGCACCTCGCACGAATCCGCTTCGCCGGGGGCTCGCCCATCGAGCAGGTCCTCGTGCGGGGAAGGCCGCGCGCGCCGATCGCGGCGCCCGTCGCGGGGCGTTCGGCAGGCGGGTCGGACCTCATCGATTACGTGAGGCTCGGCGTCGAGCACATCTTCACGGGCGCCGATCACCTCTGCTTCGTGCTCGCGCTGCTCCTGGTCGGCGGGACGTTCGGCGAAGTGGCCGCGGTCGTGACGGGGTTCACCGCGGCGCACAGCGTGACGCTCGCGCTCGGCGTTCTCGGCGTCGTCCGCCCGGCCTCGGCGACGGTCGAGGCGCTCATCGGGCTCTCGATCGTGATCGTTGCTCTCGAGAATTTCCTCGAGACCGCGGGCGAGCCGACTCGCCGGCTGGTGCGCGGCGGCCTGGTCGCGCTGCTCGTCGCGGCGATCGCAGGGGCGCTCGGAGGAAGGGTCGTCGTGCCGCCGCTCGCCCTGCTCGGGATCGGCCTGTTCTCGCTCTGCTACTTCGCGCTGCTCTCGCGCGCCGAGCGGCCCGTGCGCCTGCGCTGGATCATCGCGTTCGTCTTCGGCCTCGTGCACGGCTTCGGTTTCGCGGGCGTGCTCGCCGAGACCGGGCTTCCGCCGGGCAGGACGGCGCACGCGCTGTTCGGCTTCAACGCCGGCGTCGAGATCGGGCAGCTCATGGTCGTCGCGGCGCTCTGGCCGCCGTACCGGCTGCTGCTCTCGCGAGGGCCCGCTGCACGGCCGATCGCGGTGCAGGTCGGGTCCGCGGCCGTCCTCGCGGCGGGGCTGTTCTGGTTTCTCACGCGAGCCATGGGAGGCGCCTGATGGCGGAGCGGGCCGTGCGCCGGCGTGCGGTGCGGCAGATCTCGCCGGAGGATCTCGTTCTCGGCCTGGGCCACGAGGTCGGCAACATCCTGGCCGGGATTCGCCTCGGCGCGCATCTCGTTGCGAGGCGACTGTTCGACGGCGACGTCTCGGACGGAGCGGCTCGCACGGAGCGCGAGACGACCCGCGCGGGCGCGTATCTGGGCCAGATGCGGCCCCTGCTCGTGACGACGCGCGGCCGCCGCCCGCGGGTCCCTGTGCAGGAGGTTCTGGGCGCGCTCGATCGCAGCCTCGGCGCGGCGGCGGGAGGCCCTCGCCAGCTCGCGATCCGAACGCCGCGTGGCGTCGCGGATCTGCGCGCCGATCCCGATGCGCTCCACCACGTTCTCGTCGCGCTGGTCCTCTGCGCCGCCGACGCGACGCCCGACGGCGGCAAGGTGTGCGTGTCCGCGCGGGAGAGCGGGCCGAACGTCGTGCTGCGGATCGAGGACGATGGCGGGCCGCTCGAGGCGGGGCCGCCCCCGGGCCAGCCGCCGCGGCGAGGGCGCCCGCTCGTGCTCGCGGCCGCGGCGCAGATCGCGCGCAGGCAGGGCGGACGGCTCACCGTCACGCAGCGGCCCGCGAAGCGCGGAACGCGCGTCGAGATCGCACTGCTCGCCGTGCGCGAGCGCCTAGCGCCGTCTCGAAGCCGCTTCGCCCGCCCCGGACGCGTGCGCTAGGGTCTGCGCCGCCATGCGCCGCCCCCGCAAAGAAGTCCGCAATCTCGCGATCATCGCGCACGTCGACCACGGCAAGACGACGCTCGTCGACGGCCTGCTGCGGCAGACGGGGACGTTTCGCGCCAACCAGGCCGTGGCCGAGCGCGCGATGGACAACGAGGATCTCGAGCGCGAGCGCGGGATCACGATCCACTCGAAGAGCACCTCGGTCGAGTTCGAGGGCGTGCGGATCCATCTCGTCGACACGCCCGGGCACGCGGACTTCGGCGGCGAAGTCGAGCGCGTGCTCGGGATGGTCGACGCGGTGCTGCTCCTGGTCGACGCCGTCGAAGGCGTGATGCCGCAGACGCGGTTCGTCCTCGGCAAGGCGCTCTCGCACGGCCTGCGGCCGATCCTCGTCGTGAACAAGATCGACCGGCCGGAGCAGCGGGCGCGCGCCGTCGTCGACGAGGTCTTCGACCTGCTCGTCGAGCTCGGCGCGAGCGACGAGCAGCTCGACTTTCCGGTCGTCTACGCGTCGGCGAAAGCCGGCTCTGCGACGCTCGACCCCGACGCGCCCGGCACGGACCTGCGCCCGCTGCTCGACACCATCCTCGCCGAGGCGCCGGCGCCCGAGGTCGACGAGGAGGGGCCGCTCCAGTTCCAGGCCGTGACGCTCGGCTACGACGACTTCCTCGGCCGCCTCGTGATCGGGCGGGTCGAGCGGGGCGTGCTGCGGCGCGGCCAGACGGCGGTGCGTGTCCCGGAGAGCGGCGCGCCGGAGTCGTTTCGCGTGACGAAGCTCTTCGGCGCCCGCGGCCTCGAGCGCGTCGAGATCGACGAGGCTCGAGCGGGCGACGTCTGCATCATCGCCGGCGTCGACTCGATCGACATCGGCGACACGATCTGCGACCCGGCTTTCCCCGATCCGCTGCCGCGAATCGGGATCGACCCTCCGACGATCCGCGTTCGCTTCTGTGTCAACACTTCGCCGTTCGCCGGTCGCGAGGGGCGCTTCGTGACGAGCCGGCAGATCGCCGACCGCCTGCGGCGCGAGGCGCTCGGGAACGTCTCGATCCGGATCGCGCCCGGCGAGACGAGCGACACCTTCGATGTCGCGGGCCGCGGCGAGCTGCAGCTCGGCATCCTCATCGAGACGATGCGGCGCGAGGGCTACGAGTTCGCCGTCTCCCGGCCCGAGATCATCGTCCGCGAGATCGACGGGCGGACCTGCGAGCCCGTCGAGGACGTCGTCATCGAGGTGCCGGAGGCGTACGCCGGCGCGGTCCTCGAGAAGCTCCCCGTCCGCAAGGGGCGCCTGGTCACGATGGAGAAGCGCGGCGCGCAGGTCGTGATGCAGTTCGTCGTGCCGAGCCGCGGCCTGTTCGGCTACCGCAGCGAGTTTCTCACCGACACCCGCGGCGAGGGCGTTCTGCACCGCACCGTTCGCGGCTACGAGCCGTTCGCCGGCGAGCTGCCGCGGCGCACCGTCGGCGCCATCGTCTCGAGCGAGGCCGGCGACACGACCGCGTACAGCCTGTTCCACATCCAGGAGCGCTCGACGCTGTTCCTCGGCGCGGGCATCCCGGTCTACGAAGGCCAGATCGTCGGCGAGAATCGGCGGCCCGGCGATCTCAACGTGAACGTGGTGAAGGCCAAGAAGCTCACGAACATCCGCGCGGCCGGGAAGGACGAGAATACGGTGCTGTCGCCGCCGCGGCGTCTCACGATCGAGTCGGCGCTCGAGTGGATCGAGGACGACGAGCTGCTCGAGGTGACGCCGCAGTCGCTGCGGCTTCGAAAGCGCGAGCTCTCGGCGAGCCGCCGCAAGCGCTGAGGAGGCCCTCGCGATGGCTCGCGGCCCGTCGCTCCGGCTCACCGAAGCCGAGCGCAAGGCGTGGGAAGACGACGGCTTCTTCCTGCGCGAGCGCGCGTTCCCCGAGGACGAGCTCGACGACCTGCGCGCGGGCGCCGAGCGCGTCGTCGCGATCGCGATGCGCGAGGCGCAGCGCCCCGACGCGGACTACGCCATCGACGGAAACCGCTACCTCGACGCCGCCGGCGCGACGATCCAGCTCGAGCACCGCGAAGGATCGACGACCGTTCGCGTGATCGAGCCGTTCCATCACCTCGACCCGCGGTTCGATGCCGTTCTCGACGATCCTCGGATCACGGAGCCGATGCGCGACCTGGTGGGACAGGAGTGGATCGCGCTGTTCACCGACAAGCTGAACCTGAAGCGCCCGCGCGAAGGGTCGGGCTTTCGGTTCCATCAGGACTCGCCGTACTGGGCCTTCGACTGCGGACACCTCGACCGGCTCCCGAACGTGATGGTGCTGCTCGACGACGCCTCGCCGGAGAACGGGTGCCTGTACGTCGTTCGCGGGAGCCACCGCGCGGGGCTGCTGCCCGGGCAGGAAGGCGAGGGCACGCTCGGGCCGCTCTTCACCGACCCGCGCGCGTTCGACGAGCGCCTCGCGGTTCCGGCCGCGGCGCCCGCCGGCAGCCTGCTCTTCTTCAGCCCGCACACCGTCCACGGCTCGAAGCCGAACGCATCGGATCTGCCGCGCCGCGTGTTCGTGCTGACGTATCAGCCGGGTGGGCACCGGACCTTCAAGAAGGACGTGAAGAGGGACGCGGCATAGGGGCGGGCGCTGCAGCGGACCGGCCCTGCGGGCCGGCCGCTGAGCGCTTCGACGGGCACGTCCCGGAAGCCGAGCGCTTCGGCGGGCGCCGGCCCTTGCGTCGGGCGCCGAGCGGTTCGGCGGGCGCGTCCCGCAAGCCGAGCGCCGGCGTCAGCGGCGGATCATCTCGCCGAGGCGGCGCACCATCCCTTCGATGCCGGCCGCGATCTGCGGCAGCGAGGCGTCGCACATGTACGCGGGGGTCGAGAGCACGCGCTGCTCGTCGTCCGCGACGAACGAGTCCGAGAAGCACTCGACGTGCCGCGCGCCCATCTTCTCGATCGCCTCGGCCGTCGCGGGATCCTTGCCGATCGTGAGGCGGGCGCCGGGGATGAGGCGCGCCGCGAGGGTCGGCGCGATGCACACGAACCCGATCGGCTTTCCCTGCGCGTGCGTCTCGCGGATCAGCTTCGCGACCGACGGCTCGACCGTGCAATCGGGGCCGGCGATCGCGAAGTCGCACAGGTTCTTCGCGGCGCCGTAGCCGCCCGGAATCACGAGGCCGTCGAGCTCGGAAGCCTTCGCGCCGCTCGTGGCGCGGACCTTGCCCCCCGCGATGCGCGCCGCTTCGTGCAGGACGTTGCGGCGCTGGCCCTTCATCTCCTCGCCCGTGAGGTGATCGACGACGTCCCGCTGGTCGACATCGGGAGCAAAGCACTCGTACTCGAGTCCCGCCTTCTCGAGCGCGAGGAGCGTGAAGACGGCCTCGCGGATCTCGGCGCCGTCGCGGTGGCCGCAGCCGGCGAGGATCACTCCCACCTTCGCCATGGATGCCTCCTGCTTCGTGACACGCCGGATCGTATCAGACCCGGTGCGCGGGCGAGAAGGCCCGCCGCGAGCGCGGGTCTGCGCGTCGCGACTATGCTGGGGTGCGATCGTCCGCGCCCGAGCGGCAGCCTGCACGAAGGAGTCTCGTTCATGGGTCCCGAATCGTCCTCCCGCAGCGACGTCTTCTTCGAGAGCGCCGGCCTGCGCTGCGCGGCATGGCTCTACCTTCCGGCAGGGCCGCCGCCGCACGCGTGCGTCGTGATGGCGCACGGCTTCGCCGGAACGCGCGAGGTGCGCCTCGACGCGTACGCCGAACGCTTCGCCGCCGCCGGCTTCGCGGCGCTCGTCTTCGACTACCGGCACTTCGGCGCGAGCGAAGGCGAGCCGCGGCAGCTCCTCGACATCGAGAAGCAGCTCGCCGACTGGCGGGCCGCGATCGCGTGGGTGCGCGCACGGCCCGAGATCGACCCGGCGCGCGTCGCGATCTGGGGCACGTCCTTCAGCGGCGGGCACGTGCTCACGCTCGGCGCGGAGGATCCGCGTCTTGCCGCGATCGTCTCGCAGGTGCCGTACTGCGACCCGCGGGCGGCCTCCGGGAGCCCGGTGCAGATGCTGCGTCTGCTCGGGGCGGGGCTTCGCGACGCCGTCCACGGCGCGATCGGCCTCGCGCCGCACGAGATCCCCGTCGTCGGCCCGCCGGGATCGCTCGCGGTCCTCACGTCGCCCGACTCGATGCCGGGCTATCTCGCGCTCTCGCCGCCCGGCGGCGCGTGGCGTAACGCCGTCGCGGCGCGGATCGTCCTGCACGTGCAGCGCTACCGGCCGCTCGCCGCCGCCTCGCGCATCGCGAGCCCGCGCCTCGTGTGCGCCGCCGAACGAGACGTCGTGACGCCGCCCGGGCCCGCGATCGAGGCCGCCTCCCGCGCGCGGCGCGGCGTTGCGAAGCGCTACCCGTGCCAGCACTTCGAGATCTACCTCGGCGCGCTCTTCGAGCAGGCCGTGGGCGACCAGATCGCATTCCTGCGCGAGCACCTCGCGCCGAAGGCGGCGTAGGGCTACGGGCGACTCGCGCGGTGCCGCCGCCAGCGCGCGAGGCCGGCCGTGCCGAGGCCGAGCAGCACGAGGCTCGACGGCTCGGGCGTCGTCTGTGCGTTCAGAAAGCTGTACGCGAAGCCCGACTCCGAGGTGAGCGTCACGCCCGGGATGAGATTCCCGCGAGAGTCCCGCAGCGCGAGGCTCGTGAGCTCGAGGCTGCTCTGGAAGAAGTCCGCCTTGGAGTGTCGGAACCCTTCCGCACTCGCCACCGCGTCGACGCTCATCTCGAGAGAGACGTCGGCCACGACCTGAAAGCCGGCGTGACCGATGGGCGCGATCATCGTCGAGAGGTGGGTCACGATCTCGTTCGGGTCGCCGTACGGGAAGTGGGAGAAGGGATCGAAGAAGTAGGGATGTTCGGTGCTGTCGAAGACCTCGTCTCCGAGTGTGACGCGGGCGTGGGCGTTGCCCACGAGCGCATCGCCGGTCATCAGAACGTTCACCTCGAGCAGCGGAGTGAGAGAGGGCAGGTCGAAGAGGCTTCCGAACGTGATGCGATCGACCCAGCCGGCCGACGCGGAGCCGATCGCGAACGTCGCGGGCTCGCCGCTGTAGTCTGCCGATGCGCGAAGCCGCACGTGCGGGCCAGTGACGGAGGCCGCGGCCGCCGCACTCCCCCCGAACACCTCGTAGCCGTCGAGCGTGTAGGCCGCGTTGGCGCTCGCTCCGCCGTCACCTTCGTCGATCTCGATGGACTTGTGGGGCTCCTCGGCGTAGCCGGCGTTGGCGGAGGCGTGGGCGTGGATGACGGCCGCGAGGGCGGGAGATGTCACGAGCAGCGAGAGCGCAAGGGCCGCGCAGCAGGCGACGATCCGAGGGCTCTGATGCTTCACCGTCCGACTCCCTGCGGCAGCAGCCGCGCGCGCCGCGGTCCGGCAGGCCCGGACGCGCGTCGCCCTCGGTCGATAGTGGCCGGAGGAGGGCGAGACGTGTCAGAAGCTGCTCATGGTTCGCGGAGCGCCCCGCGGGCGGCTCGGGTCGCCCGGACTGCGACGGGCCCTCTGGCGTATCGGGCTGCTCGCGATATGCGCGCGGTCATGCCCGTGCGCTGCGTGCTCCGTGATAGGGTCCGCCGATGTCTGCCGAGCGCCTCTCGACCGGTCAGATCGTCAGCTACTCGCTCCCCGCCTTCAGCACGGCGATGGTGCTGCTCAGCGTGGGCGTCTACCTCCCGAACTACTACACGGACGAGCTCGGGCTCTCGGCCGGTCTGCTGAGCTGGGCGCTCATGGTGGGGCGCGTGTGGGACGCCTTCGCCGACCCGGTGATGGGCCATCTGTCCGACCGCACGCGCTCGCGCTGGGGACGGCGCCGGCCCTACTTCCTGCTGAGCGCGATTCCGCTCTGGGTGGCGTTCTACCTGACCTGGTCGCCGGCGCACGGCCTCTCGTCCGCCGCGCTCTTCGCGTACCTGACGATCTGCTACCTCGTCCTGTTCACGGTCTGGACCATATTCTGGATCCCCTACATCTCGCTCGGGGTGGAGCTGACGACCGACTATCACGAGCGCACGCGCCTGTTCGGCGGGCGGCAGGGCGCGTACCTGCTCGGGACGGCGGTGGGGATGCTCGCGCCCGAAGCCTTCGCGAAGGCGATGGGAGGGCCGGCGGCCGGCTACCCGCGGATGGCCTTCCTCTTCGGCGGCATCTCGTGCCTGCTCATCGTCGTCGCCTTCCTGCGCGTACGCGAGCGGCCCGAGGCGGCGCGGGCCGGCGCCTTCCCCTTCTTCGAGGGCCTGCGCGTGACGTTCCGCAACCGCGCGTTCGTCGTCCTCATGTTCGCCTATCTGATCGCGCTCGTCGGCGGGAGCTTCATCGCGCCGCTCACGCTGTACGTGGCGAAGTACGTGATCAAGGCGCGCGAGGTCGTTCCGCTCGTGATGCTCTCGTACCTCGCCGGATCGGTGCTTGCGATCCCATTCTGGGTCAAGCTGTCGCGAAAGCTCGGCAAGAACCGGACGTGGTCGATCGGGATGCTCCTCGCGACGGCCGTCTACGCGACGTCCTTCGCGTACCACGAGGGGACGTGGCAGCTCTGGATCGTCCTGGCGGCGATCGTCGGAGCGGCGAACGGGTGCACGATGACGCTCGGCCCCTCGCTCTCGGCCGACGTCATCGACTCCGACGAGCTCGAGACGGGGCGGCGGCGCGAGGGGACGTTCATGGGGATCTGGTCCTTCATGGACAAGGCGGCGATCGGCCTCGCGATCTTCGTCGGGATGCAGGGGCTCGACGCGATCGGCTACGTCCCGAACCAGGACCAGACCGAGACGGTCGTTCTCGGGATCAAGGTCCTGTACTGCATCGTTCCCGCCGCATGTCACCTCGTCGCCGTCCTCATCTTCCAGCGCTTCCCGATCACCGCCGAGGTGCACGCGGGCATCCGTGCCCGGCTCGACGAGCGGGCCGCGGCCGCCGAGCGCAGCGCGGTGTCGGCCTAGGGCGAGCGCCCGCGCCGCGAGGCGACGGCGGCGGCGAAGGCCGCCCCCGTCCGGAGTCAGGACGCGGCCGACGCCTGCTCGAAGAGCCGCCGCATCGTGTCGTAGTCGTGCGCGACGGGAAAGCGCGGAAACTCGCGGACCACGTTCTCGGGCGGGCGGAACAGGATCCCCGCGTCGGCCTCGGCGAGCATCGCGACGTCGTTGTACGAATCGCCCGCGGCGATCACGCGGAAGCGAAGCGCGTGGAACGCCTGCACCGCGGCGCGCTTCTGGTCGGGCATCCGCAGCCGGTAGCCGCAGATCCGGCCCGTCGCGTCGATCTCGAGCCGGTGGCACAGGAGCGTCGGCCAACCGAGCTGGCGCATGAGCGGCGCGGCGAACTCGTAGAAGGTGTCGGAGAGAATCACCACCTGGTGTCGCTCGCGAAGCCAGTCGATGAACTCGCGCGCGCCCTCGAGCGGCCCGAGCGATGCGATCACGGCCTGGATGTCCGGGAGCCCGAGGCCGTGCTCGGCGAGGATCTCGAGGCGCGACTTCATGAGCCGATCGTAATCCGGCTCGTCACGGGTCGTTCGGCGCAGTGCGGCAATCCCGGTGCGCTCGGCGACGGAGATCCAGATCTCGGGCACGAGAACGCCCTCGAGATCGAGGCAGGCGATGTGCATCCGGGGCTCCTCTCGCTGCGGCGGGCGGGAGAATAACCGAAGCGGCCGCGCACGACGCGGCCCGCGCGCCGGGACCGATGCGCCGCCGTTCGGTACCCTTGGCGCATGAACACGTCGCAGCGCCTACGCACCGCCTGCGCAGGCCTCGCAGGGCTGCTCCTCCTGGTCTCGTGCGGCCGGGAGGGCGGCACTTCGGCCGCGAAGCAAGGAGCGAGCGGGCCGGCTCCCGTCACCGTCGAAACCGTCACCGTGACGCCACGGCTCATCACCGACGTCGTCGATCTCGTCGGGCAGCTCGAATCCGAAGAGTCCGTCGAGATTCGCCCGGAGATCGACGGCGTGATCGAGTCGGTCGAGTTCGCCGAAGGGCAGGAGGTCACGCGGGGCGCCATCCTGTTCCGCCTGCGCGACGCGGAGCAGCGTGCGCGGCTCCACGAGGCCGAGGCCAACGCGGCGCTCGCCGAAGACGTCTTCCGCCGCACGAGCCAGCTCGCGAAGCAGAACATCGCAGCCGCCTCGCAGCTCGATCGTGCACGCGCCGACCTCGATGCCGCGAAGGCGCGCGTCGAGGTGGCGCGCGTCGAGATCGAGCGGACGCAGGTGCGTGCGCCGTTCGAGGGCATGCTCGGCGTGCGGCGAGTCTCGCCCGGCGACCGCGTCACGACGTCGACCACGCTGGTGCAGATCGACGCGGTCGCGCGCCTGCGGCTCTCGTTCGTGATCCCCGAAGTGGCGCTCTCGATCGCGAAGGTCGGGTCGCGCGTTCGCCTCACGACCGCGCCGTTTCCCGGCGAGGAGTTCGCGGGCGAAGTCTTCTTCGTCGCGCCGACGCTCGACCCGGCGACGCGCCGGCTCCAGCTCAAGGCATGGGTCCCGAACCCGAGCCGGCGCCTTCGCCCGGGAATGTTCGCGAACCTCGACCTCAAGCTGGGCGAGCGAAGCGACGCGCTCATGGTGCCCGACGAGGCGGTGGTCTACGACCGGCAGGGCAACTACGTCTGGCGCCTCGGCGAAGGAAACGTGGCGGAGCGAGTCCCCGTCGAGGTCGGGGCGCACCAGGAAGGCCTCGTCGAGATCGTTCGCGGCGTACGCGCCGGCGACGTGATCGTGTCGGCGGGGACGCACAAGGTGACGCAGGGAGCGGTCGTTCGCCCGGTCGCGCCGACGCTCGCCGAGCCCCCGGCCGCAGCGCCGGGGCCGGCGCCGGTGGGGGCCGGCCGTTGAGGCTCTCCGAGGTCTGCATCGAACGCCCCGTCCTCTCGGCGGTGCTCTCGCTCGTGATCGTGCTGGTGGGAGCCGTCGCGCTGGGCCGCATCCCCAACCGCGCGCTGCCGGACGTCGATGCGCCGATCGTCACGGTGACGACGGTCTTTCCGGGCGCAGCGCCGGAGGTGGTCGAGACGTCGGTCACGCAGCCGATCGAGAACGAGGCCGTCGGCATCGAGGGCGTCAAGCACATCACGTCGCTCAGCCGCGAGCAGGTCTCGACCGTGACGATCGAGTTCGAGCTCGGGCGCAACGTCGACCTCGCGGCGAACGACGTTCGTGACCGCGTGGCGCGCGCGCGGCGCCAGCTTCCGGACGAGGTCGACCCGCCGATCGTCGCGAAGCTCGAGGCCGACGCGAGCCCCGTGCTGTGGCTCACGCTCTCGGGCGAGGGCTACACGCAGATCCAGCTCTCGACGATCGCCGAGACGCAGATCCGCGACCGTCTCGCGAAGCTGCCGGGCGTCGCAGCCGTCGTGATCGGCGGCGAGCGCCGCTACTCGATGCGGGTCTGGCTCGACAACGACCGGCTCTCGGCGCAGAGCCTCACGATCGCGGACGTGGCGGCCGCGCTGCGCCGCGAGAACGTCGACATTCCGTCGGGGCGGATCGAGGGCGCCGACCGCGAGTTCACCGTCCGCACTCTCGGCGAGCTCTCGACCGCAGAGGCCTTCGGCGAGCTGATCGTGAGCGACGCCGGCGCGCGTCCGATCCGGCTGCGCGACGTCGCCCGCGTCGAGGTGGGGCCGGAGGACGAGCGAAAGCTCGTCCGCTTCAACGGCGTGACCGCCGTCGGGATGGGGATCATCAAGCAGTCGAAGGCCAACACGCTCGACGTGGTGCAGGCGGTGAAGGACGAGGTCGCGGTGCTCGGTCCCGAGCTTCCTCCCGGCGTCAGAATCCTTCCGGCGTTCGATTCGTCGGTCTACATCGAGCGCTCGATCTCGGACGTCCGGAGCACGATCTTCGAGGCGATCGGCCTCGTGGTGATCGTCATCTACCTGTTCCTGCGCCGCGTCCGGGCGACGATCATTCCGGCGATCGCGATCCCGGTCTCGATCGTCGGGACCTTCGCGGTCCTCTACGCGCTCGACTTCACGATCAACACGCTCACGCTCATGGGCCTCACGCTCGCGATCGGACTCGTCGTCGACGACGCGATCGTCGTGCTCGAGAACGTGACGCGCTGGATCGAGGATGGGCATCCGCCGATGGAGGCGGCACGGCGCGGGATGGCCGAGATCTCGTTCGCCGTCGTCGCGGCGACGATCTCGGCCGTCGCCGTGTTCTTCCCGCTCACCTTCCTCACGGACACGACGGGGCGGCTGTTCCGGGAGTTCGGCGTCACCGTGGCGTCGGCGGTCGCGATCTCCGGCTTCGTGGCGCTCACGCTCTCGCCCGCGCTGTGCGCGCGCGTGCTCACGCACTCGGGAGCGGAGCACGGCGTCAAGGCGTGGCTCGCGCGCGCGTTCGACGCGCTCGCCGAAGGCTACGGCCGGGGCCTTCGCCCGACGCTGCGGCGCAGCGCGTGGGCCGTCGCGATCGGCCTCGTCTGGTTCGGCTTCGGCCTGTGGCTCTACCCGCGGATCCCGCGCGAGCTCGTTCCGACCGCCGACAGCGGAAGCGCGCTCATCTTCACCCGCGCGCCCGAGGGCAGCACGATCGGCTACACCGACCGCTACCAGCGCGAAGTCGAGAAGATCGTTCGCTCGACGCCGGAGGTCGAGCGCGTGTTCTCGGTCGTCGCGCTCGGCATCGGGACGCCGGGCCTCGTGAACGAAGGCGGGATCTTCATGACGCTGCGGCCGTGGGAGGAGCGCGAGCGGTCGCAGCAGCAGGTCGTCGCCGAGCTCGGCAAGCGCCTGTGGGACGTCCCGGGCATCCAGGCCTTCGCCGTGAACCCGTCGGGCCTCGGGTCGGGCTTCGGATCTCCGGTGTCGGTCGTTCTCCAGGGGCCCGAGGCCGGGCCGCTCGCCGGCTACGCCGACGAGATCGTGCAGCGCGTTCGCGAGCTGCCGGGGCTCCTCAACGTGCGCAGCGACCTGCTGCTCAACAAGCCGCAGCTCGAGGTGCACGTCGACCGCAACCGGGCGAGCGACCTCGGCGTCTCCGTCCGCGACGTCGCGACCACGCTGCAGATCATGCTCGGCGGCCTCGACCTCTCGCAGTTCAAGCTCCAGGGCGAAACGTACAAGGTGATGGCGCAGCTCGAGCGGCCCGAGCGGTCGAACCCGCGCGATGTGCTCGGCCTCTACGTCCGCGGCCGCACGGGAGCCCTGCTCCCGCTCGCGTCGGTCGTGACGGTGAAGGAAGGCGTCGCAGCGCGCGGCATTCCCCACTTCGACCGCCAGCGCAGCGCGACCGTCACCGCGAGCCTCGCCGAGGGAGCGGCGCTCGGCCCCGCGCTCGAGCAAGTCCGGAAGATCGCCGGCGAGGTGCTCCCGAAGACGGGCGGCTATCGCGTGACGTTTTCGGGAGAGTCCGAGCAGTTCTACGAAGCGGGCAATTCACTCGTCTTCGCGTACGCCTTCGCAGTCGTGATCATCTACCTCGTGCTCGCGGCGCAGTTCGAGAGCTTCCTGCACCCGGTGACGATCCTGGTCGCGGTCGCGCTCTCGTTCACCGGGGCGCTCGTCGCCCTGCGCGCGCTCGGCGACACGCTCAACATCTACAGCCAGATCGGCCTCGTGATGCTGATCGGCCTCATCAGCAAGAACTCGATCCTGATCGTCGAGTTCGCGAACCAGCTCCGCGAGAGCGGCCTCGGCGCGATCGAGGCGGCGTTCGAGGCGTCGCGGACGCGGTTCAGGCCGATCCTCATGACGGCCGTCGCGACGATCGCCGGGATCCTGCCAATCGCCCTCGGCCGCGGCGCGGGCGGCGAGGCGCGCGCGCCCCTCGGCGTCGCCGTGGTCGGCGGGATGCTGTTCGCGACCGCGCTGACGTTCTTCGTCGTTCCGGCGACGTGGCTCGTCTTCGAGCGCCTTCGCCTCGCGGCTACGGCTCGAGAATCGGCTGCAGGCTCCGGGCCGGCGCGGTCTCGCGCAGCTTCTTGAGCGCCCGCGCCTCGAGCTGGCGCACGCGCTCGCGCGAGAGGCCGAGGTCCTGGCCGATCTGCTCGAGCGTGTGCTCCTCCTCGCCACCGAGGCCGTAGCGCAGGCGCAGGATGTGCTGCTCGCGCTGCGTGAGCGTTCCGACCAGGGCGCCGACGCCGGCGCGCATGCGCTCGCTGTCGATTCCGCCGTCCGGGATGCTCGCCGCCGAGTCCGCGACGAAGTCCTCGAGGCGCTTCTCGGTGCCCGCCACCGACGACTCGAGCGAGATCGCCTCGCGCGAGAGCCGGTCGAGGGCCTCGAGCGACTCGACGTCGGTGCCGAGCGCCGGCGCCAGCTCCGCCGCGGACGGGTCACGGCCGAGCTTGCCCGTCAGCTCCGCGCGAACGCGCTGGCTGCGCTGCAGCCGGTCGTGGACGTGCGAAGGCAGCCGGATCGTGCGCGAGTGGTTCTGGATCGCGCGCACCAGCGCCTGGCGGATCCACCAGACGGCGTACGTCGAGAACTTGAAGCCGCGGCGGTGGTCGAACTTCTCGACCGCCCGGATCAGACCCAGATTTCCCTCCTGGATGAGGTCGGGAAACGAGAGGCCGAGGTTCCGGTAGTCCTTCGCGATCGCGACCACCAGCTTGAGGTTGTGCTCGATGAAGCGGTTCTTCACGAGCGTCATGCGCTCGTGCGCGGACTCGACCTTGTCGGCGAGCGTGATCAGCGTCTCCTTGTGGACGCCCGCCTCGAGCTCGATCTCCTTGAGCCGCCGGGTGCCCTTGCGCAGGCGGCGCGCCTCGCGGGCGAGCGCGAGCGTGCGCTCGCGCAGCTCCGCGAGCAGCGCCAGCGAGAGCTGCGCGTTGTGCATCTCCTGCGAGACCTTGTTGTCGGTGCGCCGCAGCGCCGCAGCGTCGCGCGAAGAGATCGCCTTCTCACGGGCCACGAGCAGCTTGCGCAGCCGGCCGACGGCCTTCTCGACGCGCGCGGCGATCTCGCCCGTCTCCTCGTCGCCGACCGACTCGGAGAGCTTCGCACCGGTGTGCGAGAGCGCGCGCAGCGCGTCCCACCGCCCGACGACGTGTCGCGACGAGCTCGGGATCGCGTACAGCGCCGCGCGCAGCTCCGCCGTCGCGGCCTCGAGCTCCTTCGCGAGAAGAACCTCCTCCTCGCGCCGCAGCGTCCGCGTGCCGCCGATCTCCTGGAAATACGACTCGAGCGGCCGCCGCTCCCGCCCCGGATCCAGCTCCTCGGCCGCGATCACCGGCGTCGCGCCGAGCGGAGCCCGCACGGTGTCGTCGTTCGCAGCGTTTTCGAACTGGTCTTCGAACTTCACAGCCTCACCTCTGTGCCCCGGTGCGGTCCCGCTCATGGTCTCGGATACCGCCCGTGGGATTTCGGTTTCAATCGTGGCGACCGCCCGCACGCCGCGTGCGCTGCGCGCCATTCTCCAGCCGCTGGTGGGCGATCCAGCCTGACGTCCGCCACCGGTGGAGCTCGGCGAGGACGACCCTTCGACGGCGAAGGGCTGCTCGTTGTTCGGGGGGGCTTTCGAGCAGCCTCGTAGACTGCAGTAGATCGTCCCCCGGCGCCACTCTTTTTTTGAGGTCTCCCGCAGATTTTTCAAGGTGCCTGAAAGCTGCCACCTCGCGTCGTTGCGAAACCGCCACGCCCCTCCATCGGCACGCCTGCCCCGGCCCCCAAGCCCGGAGACGTCACCCACCCATTGAGAGTGGCTCGCAGCCGTCCCTGGGTTACGTCAGGCGGATTATCCCCCGGGGGTCGTCTCTCGAGAGCCAGCCTGCGTTCGTTTCGCCCGGAGCGGGCCCGCGGTCCGGACGCAGCGCGAGGCGGAAAACCGCCCGGTATCGGAAAGGCGCAGGGGAGGTCGCCGTGCTAACAGGGCGCGATGCGGGAGGAGCTGCGGCTCGGGATCGTGGGCTGCGGGCGGATCGCCGACCTGCAAGTCCTGGGATACCTCGCCCATCCGCGATGCCGGATCGTCGCCGTCTGCGACGTGGACCGCGGCCGCGCGGCCGAGCGTGCGCGCGCATGGGGTGCGGAGAAGGTCTACACGGAGCTCGGCCGGCTGCTCGAGGACCCGGCCGTCGACGTCGTCGACATCCTGACGCCGCATCACCTGCACGCCGAGCAGGCCGTGGCCGCACTCGAGGCCGGCAAGGACGTGTCGCTGCAGAAGCCTCCGACCCGCACGCTGGCGGAGCTCGATGCGGTGATCGCTGCCGCAGCGCGCACGGGACGGGTGCTGCGCGTGTTCGAGAACTTCATGCACTACCCGCCGCACCGGAAGGCGCGCGAGCTGATCGATGCGGGCGCGATCGGAGCTCCGCTCTCGATCCGCCTCAAGACGGCGGCGGGGCGGCTCACGGACGGCTGGCGCGTCGAGCCGTCGTCGCAGGCGTGGCGGATGAGTCGCGAGCAGTGCGGCGGCGGGCCCACCACCTTCGACCACGGTTTCCACTGCTACCAGATGGCGCGGCACATGATCCCCGCCGAGATCGAGCGTGTGCACGCGTTCATCCACTGGATGCGGCTCGGAGACAACGCCTGGTACGACGGCCCTGCGCTCATCTCGTGGCGCTACGCAGGGGACCTGCCGCGCTTCGGATCGTGGGAGGTGATCGCGTCGCTCGGCATGCGCGTTCGGTCGAAGTACTACGTGAGCGACGACCGGATGGAGGTCCACGGCACGGAGGGCATCCTCTGGGTGAACCGCTGCACGGGACAGCTCCTCGACGAGCCGTCGCTCGTGCTCTACCGCGACGGCGAGACGCGCGCCTTCCACGATCTCGAGACCGACTGGGCCGACTCGTTCCGGC
This sequence comes from Myxococcota bacterium, assembly GCA_041912475.1. Taxonomy (GTDB): domain Bacteria; phylum Myxococcota_A; class UBA9160; order UBA9160; family UBA9160; genus MYXO. Next base: position 2,556 of record JAYRMX010000132.1, on the reverse strand, counting down.
TCGGAGGCCTCGACTTCGTCGACGCGCTGCTCGCGGGGCGCGAGCCGGCGCTCGCCGGCGCCGAGGCGCGCAAGACGCTCGCGTTCGCGCTCGCCGTGGGACGGAGCGCGGCCGAGGGCCGCGAGGTGGCGATCTCCGAGATCCTCGACGGCAAGGGTGCATAGAGCCCGCGTGCGGCGGCGACCGATCTGTGTCTACATCCGCCCTCGATGCGCGAGACCGACGCCGAGTCGCCCGGCTTCTCCGAGAAGAGCTTCTACCTGCAGGAGTTCCGCGGGCGCACGCTCGCGATCGCCGCGCAGGCTTCGGATCTGAAGGCCGTCGAGCCGCTCGCGGCGGTGATCCGCGAGCTCGCGGCGCACGGCGCGCGCGTGTGCGTGCTCTCGACCGAGCGCGCTCCGCTCGAAGCGCTGCTCGAAGGCCGCGTGCTCTCCGCCGCGACCCCGCGGCTCGAGGGCGCCGTGTGGCGAATGCTGCGCCGCAACGGCTGCGCCGGGCTCCTCATCGGCGGCTCGCTCGCGTTCGCGCCGGCGTGCCGCGACGTCGCGCTGCGCCTCGGGGTCGGCAAGCTCGTCTGGCTCGACCGCGACGGCGGCCTCGCCGGTGCGGGCGGCGCCCGCCTCTCGTTCGTGCACCTCGAGGAGCTGCAGCAATACCTCGCGATCGAGGGCGCCCGGGCGCGCCGGCTCGCGCTCCTGCGCGAGGTGGAGCGCATGCTCGCGGGCGGGATTCCCGCGGTGAACGTGTGCACGCTCGAGGGGCTCGCCGACGAGCTGTTCACGTACGCGGGGTCGGGAACGCTCTTCACCCGAGAGCGCTACATGCACGTTCGGCGGCTCGGCATCGACGACTTCGACGCGGCCGCGGACCTGCTGCGTCGCGGCGTCGACGAGGGCTACCTCGCGCCGCGCAGCGACGAGGAGATCGACCAGGTGCTCGCGAGCGGCTTCGGAGCCTTCGTCGAAGGCGCGCATCTCGCCGGGATCGGCGCGCTGCTGGTCGACGACGCGGCCCGCATGGCCGAGGTCGCCTCGCTCTACACACTGACGCGCTTCCTCGGCGAAGGTGTCGGCGGCCACCTCGTCGCGTACGCCGTCGAGCGCGCGTCGGCGCTCGGCCTCACGGCCGTCTTCGCGTGCACGACCGAGGAGCGCGTCGCGAGCTTCTTCCTGCGGCAGGGCTTCCGCGAAGCGGGGCAGGGCGAGGTTCCGCCGTCGAAGTGGAAGGGCTACGACGGCGCCCGCCGCACACGCGTCCGCTGCTTCCGCCGCGAGCTCGCGCCCACCGGGTCGTGATCAGTCCCGGCATGCCGGGAAGCCGCGGAATCGCTGCGGCACGCGCCGAACGTCCTGCACCACCTCCCGCACGAGTCCGGGCGGCGTGCCGTCCGGGAAGCCGAGCGCGATCGCGTCAGAGAGCCCGCCGAAGCGCTTCTCGATCGCGCCGGCGATCTCGCGGTAGGTGCCGACCGCCGCGAAGGCTCGCACCACGTCGTCGGAGACCTCCTTCGCCATCTCGTTCCAGCGGCCTTCCTTCGACATGCGGTGGAGCTTCTCGGCGAGGTCGTCCCAGCCGTGAAGGCGCAGCACGCCGGAATAGGTGCGCGTCGATCCGTAGAAGCCGATCCGGTAGCGGACCCAGTCCATCATCTTTCGCACCGCGTCGTCGTCGGAGCCGGTCGCGACGAAGCCTCCGCCCCAGATCTGGAAGCTCTCTCGCGAGCGGCCCGACCGGGCGAGCCCTTCCTCGACGTTCGGGATCGCCACCTCCTCGAGGTAGCGGCGCGTACAGAAGCCGTGCAGCCGCACGCCGTCGCAGACGCGGCCGGCGAGCTTCATCATGTCGGGCCCGACGGCCGCGATCATCACGGGGATCGGCGGCATCCCCGACGGCGGCGGCGAGAACTCCGGCGTCATGAGCGTGAAGCGGTAGTGCTCGCCCTCGTAGCGCAGCGGCTCTCGCTTCTCCCAGCAGCGCCAGATCGCGCGGAGCGACTCGACGTACTCGCGCAGCCGCGCGACGGGCGGACCCCACGGCACGCTGAAGCGGCGCTCATTGTGCCCCTTCACCTGCGTTCCGAGGCCGAGGACGAAGCGCCCGCGCGAGTTCACCTGCAAGTCCCACGACAGATTCGCGGTCACCATCGGACTGCGCGGGAACGCCACCGCGATCGCCGTTCCGAGCTCGATGCGCTCGGTCGCGAGCGCGGCGAACGCGAGCGGGATGAACAGGTCGTTCGCGATCTCGCTGCTCACGATCGCGTCGAAGCCGGCGGCCTCGGCCGCGCGCGCAGCGCCCGCGATCGATCGCCAGTCGGCGTGGGGGATGGACGTTTCGACGCGCATGCGGCCCTCCGCTTCCGGAGCGCCGAGTATACGCGCAAGCCCGCCGGTCGTGGGGGGGAGCCGGAGGCTCCGACGCTGCCTCGCCCGGCCGCAGACGGCCTCACTGCGCGGCCGCTTCGCGGGACAGAGCCGCAAAGGCGGCCAGTGGGTCCCCCGCCGCGGCCGTCGTTGGGGCGGAGACGGGCGCACGGCGGGGGGGCGGGGGGGGCGG
>JAYRMX010000131.1:0-3669 GCA_041912475.1 Myxococcota bacterium | reverse complement strand
GTGCATGGGACAGGCGCTCGTCGCGCCGCTTCGCCTCTCGCTGCACGAGCTCGGCGTGCCGCTCTGGCTCGGTACGCGAATCACGCGGCTCGCCCTCGAGGACGGGCGCGTGGCGGGCGTCGTCGCGGAAAGGGACGGCCGCGAGATCGCGATCCGCGCAGCGCGAGGTGTCGTCCTCGCGAGCGGCGGCTTCGCGCGCAATCAGGCGATGCGCGAGCGCTACCAGCGGGCGCCGGTTCGCGCCGAGTGGACGCTCGCATGCCCCGGCGACGACGGCGACGCGATCCGCATGGGCCTCGAAGCGGGCGCGGCGATCGATCTCATGGACGAGGCGTGGTGGGGGCCGTCGAGCCTTCCTCCCGGCGGATCGCCGCACTTTCATCTGCTCGAGCGATCGAGCCCCGGCTCGATCCTCGTCGACTCCGCCGGCCGGCGCTTCACGAACGAGGCGGCCTCGTACATCGACGTCGTGCACGCGATGTACGCGCACGACCGGCCGGAGTCGGTTTCGATTCCGGCCTGGCTCGTCATGGATCGGCGCTTCCGGCGCCGGTACCTCTTCGGCGTCACGCTTCCGGGACGCCCGTTCCCGGACGAGTACCTGCGGAGCGGCTACGTGCGGACGGCGCGCTCGATCGAAGCGCTCGCCGGCGAGATCGGCGCCGACCGGGACGGCCTCGTCTCGACCGTCGCACGCTTCAACGAGTTCGCCCGCACGGGAAAGGACCTCGACTTCGGCCGCGGCGAGAGCGCGTACGATCGCTACTACGGCGATCCGACCGTCTCGCCCAACCCCTGCCTCGGGCCGATCGAGACGCCTCCGTTCTACGCCGTCGCGATGATCCCCGGCGATCTCGGGACCAAGGGCGGCCTCGTCACCGACGAGCACGCGCGCGTGCTGCGCGACGACGGCTCGCCGATCGCCGGGCTCTACGCGATCGGAAACGCGAGCGCATCGGTGATGGGAGACACGTATCCGGGGCCGGGGTCGACGCTCGGCCCGGCGATGACGTTCGGCTACGTCGCGGCGATGCACGCGAAGGGCCGAGAGATTCCCGCAGAGCATCGACACGAACGGAGAGCGAGCGCATGAAGGTGATGGTGACCGGAGCCTTCGGGAACGTCGGACGGAGCACGATCGACGCGCTGCTGGCGGAGGGCCACTGCGTCCGCGCCTTCGATCTTCGAACGCGCACGAACCGGCGTGCGGCGCGCGGCTTCGGCGGGCGGGTCGAAGTGGCCTGGGGCGACGTTCGCGATCCGCGCGCCCTCTCGCGTGCGGCCGGCGGCATGGACGCCGTCGTGCACACGGCGTTCGTGATCCCGCCCGAGAGCGAGCGCCGGCCCGAGTGGGCGCGGGAGATCAACGTCGGAGGAACGCGGAACCTCGTCGATGCGCTGCGCCGTGCCCCGCGTGCTCCGCGGCTCGTCTACACCTCGTCGGTTTCGGTCACGGGGCCGCGCGGCGCTGCGGACGAGCCGCCCATTACGGCCGCGCACCCGACACGCGCGACCGATGCGTACACCGCGCACAAGATCGAGACGGAGGCGATGGTTCGCGCGTCGGGGCTCGACTGGACGATCCTTCGCCTCGGCGCCGTCCTGCCGATGGAGCTGCCGAAGCGGTTCCAGCCGATGGCGTTCGCAATTCCCGAAGACCAGCGCATCGAGGTCGTGCACGTCCGCGACGTCGGACTCGCCCTCGCGCGCGCGGTGGCCTGCGACGAAGCGGCCGGCAGGATCCTGCTGATCGGCGGCGGAGAGCGCTGCCGGCTGCGATCCCGCGAGCTGCGGATCCGCGTCGGAGCGCTCGTCGGGCTGCCCGACCTTCCGGAGGCGGCGTTCGCGCGGCGCCCCTACTACACCGACTGGATGGACACGGACGAGGCGCAGCGCCTGCTGCAATTCCAGCGCCACGACCTCGACGACTACGTCGCCGAGATGAAGTCGCGCGTCTCGCCGCTCGTTCCGGCCGTGATGCGCCTCTTCGGCGGATGGATCGCCCGCCAGCTTCTCGCGCAGTCGCCGTACTACTGCGGCTCGGAGCGCTAGCCGTCCGGGCGGATGCGAGCCGTGCTCGAGCGGAGGCGGATGCGACCGTGACCTGGGATCGGGAGCTCGACGTCGTGGTCGTGGGGTTCGGCGCAGCGGGCAGCGCCGCCGCCCTCGATGCGCGTCGCGAAGGCGCCGAGGTGCTGGTGATCGATCGTTTCGCAGGCGGAGGCGCGACGGCGCGGAGCGGCGGCGTCGTCTATGCGGGCGGCGGCTCGCGGCTCCAGGCCGAGGCGGGCTACGCGGACGACGCCCGGCGCATGCTCGAGTATCTCCGGCTCGAGGTCCGCGACGCCGTCGATGACGCCGTCCTGCAGCGCTTCTGCGAAGAGAGCCTCTCGCAGCTCGACTGGCTCGAAGGCCTCGGCGTTCCGTTTGCGCCGGGCCGCGTGGCGCCGCACAAGACCTCGTATCCCGAAGACGACTGCACGCTCTACTTCTCGGGCAACGAAACGTCGGCGCCGTTCTGCGAGAGCGCGCGGCCTGCGCCGCGCGGCCACCGCGTGGCGGGCAGGGGGAGAACCGGAGACGTTCTCTTCCGGCATCTTCGCGCGGCAGTCGTCGCGAGCGGCGCCGAGATCCGCACGCTGTGCCGGGCGCGGCGCCTCGTCCTCGGTCCCGGCGGCGGTGTCGAGGGCGTGGAGATCGCGAGCCTCGTCGCGCCGCCCGGGCTGCGCCGGCTGCACGCGGCGCTGTTCGACGCCGGGTCCTGGGGGGCCCTGTTCTCACGCACTCTCACGAGTCTGTGCCGGCGGAGCGTCGCGGCGATCGAGGAGCGTCATGGCCGGATCTCGCGCGTCCGGGCACGGGGCGGCGTCATTCTCTGCGCGGGAGGCTTCGCGTTCGACCCCGACAGGATGCGCGAGCACGCCGGCGCGTTCGGCGCCGCCCGCCCCCTCGGAACGCTCGGCGACGACGGCGCCGGCATCGCGCTCGGGCAGAGCGCAGGCGCGGCGACCCGCGAGATGGGGAGCTGCAGCGCGTGGCGCTTCATCTGCCCGCCGCCTGAGCTCGCGCGCGGGGTGCTCGTCGACGGCGCCGGCCGGCGCATCTGCAACGAGGAGTACTACGGCGCGACGCTCGGCCAGCGCATCGCCGCGCACGGCGGCCGTGCGTTCCTCGTCCTCGACGCGAAGGCGTGGAGCGCCGCACGGTCCGCGCTCCGCAGCGAACGGATCCCCGGCTTCCAGCGCGTCACGGGCTGGATCAACCTGCACGTCAACCGCAGGAAGGCCGGGTCGGTCGCGGCGCTCGGCGCGCGCTGCGGAATGCCGCGCGGCGCGCTCGAAGGCTGCATCGAGAAGTACGGCGCGGACGCGCGGGCCGGTGCCGATCCGCTCGGGAAGTCGGCGGAGCTGCTCCGGCCGCTCGACACGCCGCCGTTCTACGCGATCGACTGCTCGCTCGGCAGCCGGCTCTTCCCGGCGCCGTGCATGACGCTCGGCGGGCTGCGCGTCGAGGGCGAGACGGGGAGAGTCTTGCGCCCGGACGGCTCGCCGATCGCAGGACTCTACGCCGCGGGCCGTAGCGCGGCCGGCGTCTCGTCGCGATCCTACGTGAGCGGCCTCTCGCTCGCGGACTGCTTCTTCTCGGGCCGCGGAGCCGGGCGCGCCGCGG
>JAYRMX010000130.1:0-4052 GCA_041912475.1 Myxococcota bacterium | reverse complement strand
TCAGCACCCTTGAGCCTCAGTTCAAACAGACCGTCCCCAAGGGGCTCGGTGTGCGGCGAGCCGAGGTTCGCCATCGCGACGGTGCCGCGAACGTGGCGCAGGTCGTTCGGCTCGTCGGGGATGGTGTAGCCGGGGCCGCCCTCGCCGTCGTCGCGCGGATCGCGGTTCCTCGAGTTGGGATCGCCGCCCTGGATCACGAAGCCGGGGATCACGCGGTGGAACGTGGTGCCGTCGAAGAAGCCCTTCTCGGCGAGGCTCGCGAAGTTGGCGGCCGTCTTCGGGGCCTTCTCGGGGAGCAGCTCGATGCGGATGGGGCCGTAGCCCTCGACGTCGAGCACGACGGCCGGATGCGGGACTCCGAGCCGTGCGGCGAGCGCTTCCGCGGCGCGTAGCGCCTCGGCGTCCTCGGGTGAGATCGGGGGCTCCGTCTGCGAATCGGCGGCCTCAGGGGTGCTCGCCTTCGGCGGCGAGTTCGCTGCGGACTGCGCGCCGTGCGCGAGGTCGGACGGTGCCGGACCCGCTGTCGGAGGCGCCGACTGTGCCGGGGCCGACGACGGCGGGCTCGCCGGTTCACGCGCTGCCTGGCCGGCCGCGGCCGGCGGCGGCTGTGCGGCATCGTCTCGCTCGCCGCAGCCGAGCCCGGCGCCTGCGACGGCGAGCGCGACCGCGATCCCCCGTGCGCACCGCATGCCTCACCTCCCGACTTTCAGGTACGAAGCGCGGCGCCGGCTGTCAACTCGCCGTGCCTTACCCCCGATCCCCTGTGATAGGGTGCGCCCGATGCCGCGCCGCCGCCGTCTCGCCTCGGTGCTCGGTCTCGCGCTCGCCGCCGCGGTCGCGGCCTCGCCGCACGGCGTGCGCGCCGCGGCGCCCGCGCCCGCCGCAGGACGCTCGGGGATGGTCGTCTCGGCGCAGGCCGATGCGACACGCGCCGGTGTCGAGATGCTCGAGTCGGGCGGCAACGCCGTCGACGCAGCGGTGGCGGTCTCGTTCGCGCTCGGCGTCACCGAGCCGTACCACTCGGGGATCGGCGGCGGGGGCCTGTTCCTCGTGCGCCTCGCGGACGGGCGCGTCCTCGCGCTCGACGCGCGCGAGACGGCGCCTGCGGCCGCGACGCGCGAGATGTTCGTCGCGCCCGGCGTCGCGAAGGACGCGCCGCGCGACGGCCCGCTCGCGGTGGCGGTCCCGGGGCAGGTCGCGGGCCTCGCCGAGGCGCTCGCGTGCTGCGGGACGAGGAGCCTCGCCGAGACGCTCGCGCCGGCGATCCGGCTCGCGGAGGAAGGCTTTCCGATCGGCTGGCGTCACGCCGAGGTTCTCGCGCAGGTGCGCAAGCTGGGCTTCGCCGCACGTCACCCGGAGACGGCGCGAATCCAGCTCCCCCCGGACGGCGAGTCCCTCCAAATCGGATGGCGGCTGCGGCAGCCCGAGCTCGCACGAACGCTGCGCCTTCTCGCCGCGCAGGGGCCGCGCGCGTTCTACGAAGGGGAGATCGCGGACGCGATCGCCGCCGAGATGCAGCGCCGCGGCGGGCTCGTGACGCGCGAAGACCTCGCGCGCTACCGCACGAAGCTGCGCGAGCCGCTTCGCGGGAGCTACCGCGGGCTCGAGGTGCTCTCGTTCCCGCCGCCGTCGTCGGGCGGCGTGGCGCTGCTCGAGGCGCTCAACGTCCTCGAAGGCTTCGACCTCGCGGCACGCGGCGCGGGATCGTCGGCGAGCCTCCATCTGCTCGCCGAGGCGATGAAGCTCGCGTTCGTCGACCGCGCGGCGTATCTCGGCGACTCGGACTTCGTCCGCGTGCCGGTCGCGGAGCTGACGTCGAAGGACTACGCGGCGCGGCTTCGCGCGCGAATCGATCCGCCGTGGTGGCGGCGCGCGCCCTGGACGTGGAGCGAACCCGAGCACGCGATCCGGGTCGACGGGCCGGGGCTCGGCGCCGCGGCGCCGCCGCTGCTCCCGATCGCCCCCGGCACGCTCGATCCGGCGCCGGCCGGCAGTACGACGCATCTCTCGGTGACGGATGCGGCGGGCAACGCGGTCGCGATCACGCAGACGGTGAACCTGCTCTTCGGCTCCGGCATCACCGTGGCCGGCACGGGAATCGTCCTCAACGACGAGATGGACGACTTCGCCGTCGCGCCGAACGAGCCCAACGCCTTCGGCCTCGTCGACACCACGGGAGCGAACGCCGTCGCGCCGGGGAAGCGCCCGCTCTCGAGCATGACGCCGACGATCGTGCTGAAGGAGGGAAGGCCGTACGTCGTCGCGGGCAGCCCGGGCGGGCCGCGCATCATCACGACGGTGCTGCTCACCCTCGTGAACGTGATCGACTTCGGAATGGACGTCTCGCAGGCCGTCGCCTTTCCGCGCATCCACGCGCAGTGGGTGCCCGGGCCGGTGGTCCTCGAGCCGGCGATCCCGGAGGACGTGCGCGAAGGCCTGCGCCGGCGGGGCCATGTGCTCGAGATCTCGCCGCGCAACTGGTCGAGCGCGCAGGCGATCGTCGTCGATCCCGAGACGGGCCTCCACACGGGCGGCACCGACCCGCGCAGCGACGGGCTCGCGCTCGGGGTCTCGCTCGACCGCTGACGGCGCGGCTCGCCGCGATCCGTGCGGTCAGCCGGTCCTGCGGCGCCGGCCCCGCTCGCGCGTGAGGCGCTCCGCGAGGAACACTTTCATCAGCGACTGGTAGGGAACATCCTTCTCGTTGGCGAGCGTCTTCAGCTCGTCGAGCATCGAGATCGGAAGCCGTAGAGAGATCGCCGTCGTCGAAGGCTTGAGGCTCGGCATCCTCGGGCTCGTTGCCTTGCTCCAGTCGAAGAAATCCGTCGCGTCGTGCTCTGCCCAGAACTTCCGTTCCTCGTCCTCGGACGCGAAACGAGGAATGGGCTTCGTGCGCTTAGGCTTTCGCATGGACCCTCCGTTCCCGGCGGCTCATGTCGCGTGTGGAGATCACTCGAAGGAGCGTGCCGCGAATGGTGAAGACCACGGCCAGGTGCCGACCTTGCGCCGTCGTGCCGAGCGCGGCGAAGCGCCGCTCGGTCTGAGAGTGGCCACCATCTGGAGCAATCCGCAGTGGCGTGTTGAAGAACACCTGCTCTGCCTCGGCCTGCGTCACTCGGTGAAGCTCCCAATTCTTCGTCGCGTTGCCGGCGTCCCACTGGAATCCGCTGCACCCGGTGAGTTCTTCGGGAAGCTCGGCCATTCCTCAACAGTATACGATGGTCGTATACGCCCGTCGACCCGCCCGACGACTCGGGCCCTCACCGCAGGATACGCACCCGACTCAGATGTGAGATTCACGGCTCGCGCCCGCCGCCGGGAGCGTGAGGTCGGCGCGGAGTCCGCCGAGCGGCGACCGGGCGAGGCGAAGGCTTCCGCCGTGCGCGGCGGCGATGTCGGTGACGATCGAGAGGCCGAGGCCCGCTCCCGGCGTGCGCTCGTCGAGGCGAACGCCGCGCTCGCCCGCGCGCGCGGCGTCCGCGTCGGCCATGCCGGGGCCGTCGTCGTCGACGCGCAGCACGAGGCGGGTCTCGCGCGCGCGGTCCTCTGCTTGCGAAGCCGCGGATTCGGCGCTGATGCGAACACGGTTGCGCGCCCACTTGCAGGCGTTCTCGCCGAGGTTGCCGAGCATCTCGACGAGGTCTTCGCGATCGCCGCGGAACGCGAGGCCCGCGCCTACATCGACCTCGATCGTGCGTTCAGGAAACAGGCGCCGCAGCGTGCCGGCGACGGCGTTCGCCACCTCGGCGACCGGCGTTCGCGCGCCGCGGACGGCGAGGGGCCCGGCGATCGCTGCGCGCGCCATGCGCTGCTCGATCTCGGCGCGCACGTCCGTGAGCCGGCGGCGAAGGGCCTCGCCCGGCTCGCCCGGCACGGCCTCGGCGTCGAGCGCGAGCAGCGAGAGCGGGGTTCGCAGCGCGTGCGCGAGGTTGCCGGCCTGCGCGCGCGCTCGGCGAAGCCGCTCGCTCTCGTCGTCGAGCAGGGCGTTCATCGACGTGACGAGCGGGGCGAGCTCGCGCGGGCCGGTCTCGGGCAGGCGCTCGCGATCGCCC
>JAYRMX010000129.1:0-4524 GCA_041912475.1 Myxococcota bacterium | reverse complement strand
GCGATCGGCGTGAGCTACTCGGCGGCGAGTCTCGCGGCGGGCACGTACAGCGCGACGATCACGGTCGCCGGCGGCGCGGGCGTCGCGGCGAAGACGATCGCGGTCGGCCTCACGGTGACTCCGGGCTCTCCCACGCTCGAGGTCTCGACGAGCTCGCTCGATGCGGGCGCAACGCCGGGCCAGAGCCCCTCGGCGCAGAGCTTCACCGTGCGCAACGCGGGAGACGGAACCCTCTCCTATGCGATCGCCTCGGACCAGAGCTGGGTCACGCTCAGCCCCGCGAGCGGCACGTCGACGGGTGAGGCCGACACGATCGCCGTCAGCTTCTCGACGGCGAGCCTCGCGGCGGGCACGCACCAGGCGACGCTCACGGTGAGCGCTGCCGGCCTTGCGTCCAAGTCGGTGTCCGTCTCGGTGCGGATCGCGGCGGCGGGAGTGAGCTTCGATGTCGACGGCGACGGCACGTCGGACGCGCTCTTCCGGCACACCGACGGAACCGTCTCGGGCTGGCTCGTGAGCGGTGGGGCGGTGCGCAGCAGCATCACGCCGCGAACGCTGGACGCGAGCTGGACGCTCGCCGGCACGGGAGACTTCGACGGCGACGGCAAGAGCTTCGACTTCCTGTGGGTGCAGCCTTCTACCGGCGCTGTGACGATCTCGCTCAACAGCGGCTCGGCGCAGAAGGCGCTCGGCAGCCCGGGCCAGGTCGGCGCCGGCTGGCGCGTCGGCGGCGTCGCCGACTTCGACGGCGACGGCAAGAGCGACGTGCTGTGGATCGATCCAGCGACCGGAGATGTGTCGGTCTGGTTGATCGACCGCGTCACGCCGCGGGCCGAACGTTCGATCGGCACGCTCGCCAGCGGCTGGGACGTGGTGGCGACCGGCGACTTCGACGGCGACCACAAGGCCGACGTGGTGCTCCAGCACGGCGACACGCAGGAGCTCATGATCTGGCTGGTCGACGGCGCCGTCGTCCGCCAGTCGCTCACGATGACGATTCCGGCGGGCGGCACGGTCGCCGCCGCGGGCGACTTCAACGGCGACGGCAAGGCCGACATCGCGGTCTTTGCGCGCATGTTCGGGCTCGTCTGGATCCTCTACGGAAACGGCAGCGGCTTCAGCCCGACCTCGCTCCTGTGGTGGACGAGTCCGTTCACCGTGATCGCTGCTGCGGGCGACTACGACGCCGACGGCAAGGACGACCTGCTGGTGCACGACCCCTCCACGGGGATCCTCTCCACGTGGCTCGTCGGCGACGGCTACTTCAAGAGCACCGCGGCCGTGGGAACCATGGACGCGAGCTGGACTGCGATCGGCGAGAAGGGCACGACGCACTGATGCGATCGCTGCGCCCCGTGTCGCGAGGTTGCACGGGGCCCAGCGCTCCCGTCGCCGCGCGCCGCCGCGCTCAGGGTGATCCGGCACGGCGGGGAGGATCGGCGTGCGTGGGTGAGTCCGCGCTCCATCCGAGCCTGTGCAGCAGCGGGGCGAGATCGAGGGCGCCGGGGGGCGGGGCGCTTCCCGGCGCGAACGGCGAGATCTCTCCGAGCAGCCGCGGACCGAGCTCGCGGCGAAGAGCGGCGAGGTTCTCCGCGCCGGCCGGATCGATCCGGTGCGGGCCGTGAGAGACCACGACTCCCGCGAGCACGAGGCCGCGCGCGTCGATCGCCTCGAGGCTGAGGCGCGTGTGGTTGATCGTGCCGAGCGCGGCGCGCGCGACGAGCAGCACCGGAAGCCCGAGACGCGCCGCGAGGCCCGCCATGTCGAGCTCGTCGGTGAGCGGAACGAGCAGGCCGCCGGCCCCTTCGGCGACGACGAGATCGTGGCGGGCCGCCAGCGCTTCGAACGACGCCTCGATCCGCGCGACGTCGACGGATCGGCCCTCCCGCGCGGCCGCGACGCTCGGCGCCGCGGGGAGCTCGAAGCGCTGGGGGCAGACGTCGTCGAGCGCGTCGGCGGCGCCGGCCGCGGCGCGCAGCGCGATCGCATCGAGCGGGCCCTCGGCGCCGACGCCCGTCTCCACCGGCTTCATCGCGCCGGTGCGGAGCCCGCGCGCGCGAAGACCCCGGAGCACCGCGCACGCAGCGACGGTCTTGCCGACGCCCGTGTCGGTGCCGGTGACGAAGAGGCCGCGCGCTCTCACGGCGACGCGCGCCGCAACCGGCCGCGTACGGCGCCGGATCGGCGCCGGTGCCGTGCGACCGGACGACATCGGCGCGCGGCGTGCGTCACCCGCAATCGGCGCAGACCTCGACGACCGCGTCCACGAGCGCGTCGATCTCGCTCTCCGGGTGCGTCGCCATCGGAGTGAGCCGCAGCCGTGCCGTTCCGTCCGGGACCGACGGATGGCGGATCCCCTGCGCGAAGAAGCCGCGCGCCCGCAGCGCCTCGCAGGCGCGCATCGTGGCGTCGCTCGCGCCGATCACGACGGGAACGATGTGCGTCGTGCTCGGCGCCGTCGAGATTCCTCGCTCCGCGAGCCGCTCGCGCAGCCGCACCGCATTCGCCTGCAGGCGTTCGCGGCGCCAGGGCTCGCGGCGAACCAGCCGGAGCGCGGCGCGCGCCGCCTCGACCTGCGGCGGCGCGAGCGCGCAGGAGAAGATGAAGCTGCGCGAGACGTTGACGAGCAGGTCGCGCAGCGCGCGGCTCCCGGCGACGAATGCGCCGAACGAGCCGAGCGCTTTGCCGAGCGTTCCGACGATCGCGTCGACGCCATCGGCCGCTCCGAGCAGCTCCGCCGTTCCGGCGCCCGTCGTTCCGAGCGTTCCCGTTCCGTGGGCGTCATCGACGACCAGCATCGCGCCGAAGCGCCGCGCGAGCGCGACCATCTCGGGAAGCGGTGCCACGTCGCCATCCATGCTGTAGACGCCGTCCGCCACCAGCAGCACGCGCCGCCCGGGCCGAGCCGCCCGCGCGAGCGTCCGCTCGAGCGCATCGAGGTCGGCGTGCGGGAACACGAGCACCTCGGCGCGCGAGAGGCGGCAACCGTCGACGATCGAGGCGTGATTGAGCGCATCCGAGACGACCGCGTCTCCCGGGCCGACGAGCGCCGGGACGAGCCCCACGTTCGCCATGTACCCCGTCGCGAAGACGAGCGCGGCCTCGGTGCCGAGATGCGCGGCGAGCTCCGCTTCGAGCCGCTCGTGGAGCGCGAGGTTGCCGCTGATGAGGCGCGAGCCGCCGGCTGCGCAGCCGTGCTCGCGCGCGGCGCGCACGCTCGCCTCGACGACCTCCGGGTGCGCGGCGAGATCGAGATAGTTGCTGCCCGCGAAGAGCAGCAGCTCGCGGCCGTCGATTCGCGTTCGCGTTCCCTGCGGGCCTTCGAGCGTTCGAAGGCTCCGGTAGGTGCCGCGCGCGCGGAGGGCGCCGAGAGTGGATTCGCTGACGTCGGCGACGCTCATCCCGCGCCGCGCGTGCCGCGCGCCACCTCGGGACGGATCGGCGATTCCGGGTCTCCGGCCAGCCGGAATCCTCCCTCTCGATCGGCCTCGAAGGCCTCGCGGTCGTACGCAGGATTGCCGTCGATCTCGAAGCCGGCGTCGCGGATCATGCGGTACGTCTCGTGCGTCGCATCGCCGCGCGTCGTGAGATAGCCGTCGACGAAGAGCGAGTTCGCGGGCCAGAGCGCGAGCGCGCCGAGCGAACGCAGATGACCCTCGCGCCCGCCGGCGGCGCGGATCTCCGCGCGAGGATTCACGAGCCGCATGAGCGCGAGCGCCCGCAGGCAGCGCTCGGGAGTGAGCGAGCCGTCGGAGACGAACTGGTTGCCTTCGATCGGAATCAGGAAGTTCACGGGAATCGACGGCACCTCGAGCTCGCGCAGCCGGAGCGCCAGCTCGACCACGTCCGCGCTGGTCTCGCCCATGCCGAGGATGATGCCGCTGCAGCTCTGGATGCCGTGGCGCTTCGCCGTGAGGATCGTGTTCACGCGATCGGCGTAGCCGTGCGTGCTGCAGATCGAACCGTAGTGATCCTCGCTCGTGTTGAGGTTGTGGTTGAGGCGGTCGAGTCCGGCGTCGGCGAGGATCCGCGCCTGCTCGTCGTCGATGAACCCGACCGAGATGCAGACCTCGATCGGCCAGCGCGACTTCACGCCGCGGACGAGGCCGGCGAGCTTCTTCGTTCGCTCGAGCGTCGGACTGCGGCCCGAGAGGACCATGCAGTACCGCGTCGCCCCGGCGCGCGCTGCGGCCTCGGCCGCGGCGAAGATTTCCTCGTCGCTCTTCATCGCGTACTTGCGGATCGCGGCCTTCGAGTCGCGATTCTGCGCGCAGTAGCCGCAGTCCTCCGGGCACAGCCCGTTCTGCACGTTGTTCAGCACGTGCACCATGACCTTGCGGCCGAAGTGCCGCTCGCGCGGGACGTACGCAGCATGGAGCAGCGGCAGCAGTGCGACGTCCTCGCCGTCGAGGATCCAGCGGGCCTCGGCCTCGGTCGGGGGCTCGTCGCGGAGCGCCTGCGCGGCCAGACGGGAGTAGGCATCGAGCATCGGGTCTCCTCGGTCCCTCACGGGCGGGGACGGTG
>JAYRMX010000128.1:0-14571 GCA_041912475.1 Myxococcota bacterium | reverse complement strand
GTCGTCTTTCGCCCCCACGGCCCCCCCGCGCGCGCGTTCGCCCAGCGCGCCGCCGCCGCGGGCGCGGCCGCGCGCCACGCGCCCCACGACGCGCTGCGCGCACCGGGCGCCGCCGCACGCTTCGGCGTCGAGGGGCCGGGCCTCGAGGGCTACCTCTTCCCGGACACGTACCGCCTGCCGCGCGGCCTTTCGCCCAACGAGATCGTCGGCACGCTCATTGCCCGCTTCGCGAGGGCCTGGGCTCCGCTCGCTCCGGTCGCCGCGGCGCAGGGGCTCTCGCAGCGCGAAGTCGTGACGCTCGCTTCGATCGTCGAGAAGGAGACGGGGCTCGCCGCCGAGCGCCCGCTCGTGGCGGGCGTCTTCCGAAACCGGCTGCGGCTCGGCATGCGGCTCGAGTCCGACCCGACGGTGATCTACGGCATCCCCGCCTTCGACGGCAACCTTCGCCGCGTCCACCTCGACGACGCCGCGAACCCGTACAACACGTACCAGATCACGGGCCTGCCGCCGGGACCGATCGCGAGCCCGGGCGAGGCTTCGCTGCGCGCGGTGCTCGAGCCCGCCGACACGAAGGCCCTGTACTTCGTCGGCCGCGGCGACGGCAGCCACGCCTTCTCGGAGCGCTACGACGATCACGTGCGCGCCGTGAACCAGTACCAGCGCAGCCAGCGGCGAAACGGCCGCTGATCGGCGCTCGGCCCGCGCCGGGCCTACGCCATCGCGACGTCGCGCAGCAGATCGAGGTTGTCGAGCAGCTTGCCCGCGCCGGTCGCCACTGCCGTGAAGGGGTCTTCGCCGCGCAGGATCGGGAGCTTCGTCTCCTGCCGCAGCAGGTGGTCGAGGTTGCGCAGCAGCGAGCCGCCGCCCACGAGCATGATGCCGCGGTCGACGATGTCGGCAGCGAGCTCCGGAGGCGTTCGCTCGAGCGTCTGCAGGACGACCTCGACGATCGAGTGGACGGGCTCGATCAGCGACTCGCGCACCTCTTCGCTCGAGGTGACGACGACCTTCGGGATGCCGCTCACGAGGTCGCGGCCCTTGATCTCCATCGTCGCGGTCTTGGTGTGCGGCGACGCCGCGCCGATCGTCACCTTGATCTGCTCGGCCGTCCGCTCGCCGATCAGCATGTTGTACTTGCGCTTCACGTACTGGACGATCGCCTCGTCCATCTTGTCGCCCGCGCAGCGAACCGACATCGAGGTCACGATCCCCGAGAGCGAGATCACCGCGACGTCGGTCGTCCCGCCGCCGATGTCGACGATCATGTTTCCGGTCGCGGCGGTGACGTCGAGCCCGGCGCCGATCGCGGCCGCCATCGGCTCCTCGATGAGATAGACCTCGCGCGCGCCGGCCGAGAGCGCCGACTCGCGGACTGCGCGCTTTTCGACGCTCGTGATGCACGGCGGAACGCAGATCACGGCGCGCGGCCGAACCAGACGCGTTCGGTTGTGCGCCTTGCGGATGAAGTAGCGGAGCATTGCCTCCGTCACCTCGAAGTCCGCGATCACGCCCTCCTTGATCGGCCGCACCGCGCGGATCGAGTCCGGGGTTCGGCCGAGCATTTCCTTCGCCTCGTGGCCGACGGCGAGCACGCGGTCGCCGCGGCCCGGCTGCGTCATCACGGCGACGACGCTCGGCTCGGAGCACACGATGCCCTTGCCGCGCGCGAAGACGAGCGTGTTGGCCGTCCCGAGGTCGATCGCCAGGTCGTTCGAGAAGAGCGCGGCGAGGGGATTGAGCATGCGGTGGGTCCTTCGTTCGAGAGGAGGTCCGGTGTTCCCCGCGCTCCCAACGCGCGCAGAACTTGCATCCTCTTCGGCAACGGCGCGCAGAAGTTGAGGGGAACCGCCGTCCTTCGTGGCGAATCCGCGGCTCCCCGGAAAACCGGAGGCGACGCCGGGGCTTGCCCGGAACCCGCGGCGGTCAGCGGCGGCGTCGCGGCTTCGCGGCCGAGCCGGCGGCGCCGCCGAACGCCTCGAGCAGCGCGCTCACGCCGCGCGTCGTCATGCGGACCGCCTCTTCGCGCGTGAGCGTTCCGTCGTGCCACGGCTCGAGGACGGCGCGACCCGCCGCGACGATCATGCGCGCGACGATCGCAGCCTCGAGCGCGCTCACACCGATCGTCTCGGCGATCGGCGCCACCCACGGCGCAACGAGGCGGTCGAGGATGCGTCGCGCCACGCGCGCCACCTCGGGATCGGGGCCGCGCGAGTCGAGCAGGTGCCACGGGCCTGCGCCCTTCGCCTCGATCGTGTCGCAGACTGCCTCGACGAAGACCCGCGCGACGGCCTCGAGGCTTCCCGGAATGCTGCGCGCGGCGCCTTCGCCGAAGCGGCGCGTGAGATCGTCGGCGAAGTCCTCGAGCAGCCCGACGACGAGCGCCGGCCGGCTCGGAAAGAAGCGGTAGACGAGCTGGCGCGTCACGCCCGCGGCCGCGGCCACCTCGCCGATCTGCACCGCGTCGACGCCGCGCTCGCCGAGGATGGCGCCGGCGGCGGCGAGCAGCTCGCGCCTGCGCTCGGCGGCGGAGAGCCGGCGGCGCGGCGGGCGCCCCCGCGCCGGCCGGCCCGCTCCGCGGGCGCCGCCCCGGCCGGATCGAGCGGTTGACAAGGTGTTACCCATTATTTTACAACTTGTAACATACGGGATCGGCCTGCGGCAAACGCGAAGCGTTCGCCGGGCCGGCGGCGCGCAGGCCGCACCGGCCCGCAGCGGCTGCGGAAGGAGTGGCGGTGAAGCTCAAGTCGAGGGGCCTCGGGCGCAAAGAGCTGGTGATGGACTTCCGCGAGTACACCGTCGTTCGCGAGGGCCCCGAGGTCGTGATCCGTGGAACGATCCACGAGCCGGTGCACTGGGACTTCTCGATCCGTCTGTGCGAGGACGATCTTCCCGGCATCGCCAGCGTGGCGCTGCAGAAGACGATGCTCGGATGGGTGCTGCGCGCCGCGCTGCGGCGCGAGCGGCACGCGCACTGGTCGAACGACCGCGCGACGCACCTCGCGCAGGCACGCGAGCGCCGGCAGGCCGCCGACACGCGGCTCGGCGCGTCCGCGGCGCCCGCTCCGTCCGTCCCGCCTGCCGCGTCTGCCCCGTCTGCGCGCAGCGAGGGAACGCACGGATGAAGGACTACGACGCGATCGTCGTCGGCGGCGGGATCAACGGCCTCACGACCGCCGCGTATCTCGCGAAGGCCGGGCTCTCGGTCGCGGTCTTCGAGGCGCGCGGGCAGTGCGGAGCGCACTGCGACACCGTCGAGCTCGGCCTGCCGGGCTTCCTGCACAGCACGCACGCGGCGTGGCTCGTCCCGGCAATGAGCCCGGCGATGGCCGACCTCGAGCTCGAGCGCTTCGGGCTCGACCTGTTCGGCACCGACGTGCTCTTCGCGAAGACGTTCCGCAACCGGCGCAACTGCGTGCAGGCGCTCGACCCCGCGACGACACAGGCGAGCCTCGCGCGCCTCTCGCCGCACGACGCCGCCGTGCAGGCAAAGATCTCGCAGTACCTCGCCGAGAACGCGATGGACGCGCTCGAGATCAATCAGCAGCTCCTGTTCCGCGCGCCGAACGCACGCCTGCTCGACCGCCTGTCCGCCTTCCAGGACGGCCTGCTCCGCCGCCTCGGGATTCCGCTCGACGGCGACGACCTGCAGCGCATGAGCGGCTTCGAAGTCTTCGAGCTGCTCTACGAATCCGAAGAAGTGCGGACGACGCCGGCCGCCCTCGGCGAGTTCACGGGGCAGTGGCCGCTGCACCGGCGCGTCGGCTCGCTCGCGCTCAACCTCGCCGGCCTCTCGCTGATGCCGGTCCATACCGCGCGCGGCGGCTCGCACGCGCTCACCCACGCGCTCGTTCGCTGCCTCCTCGCGCACGGCGGCGAGATCTGGGGAACGTGCCCGGTCGAGAAGATCCTCGTACGCGGCGGCCGCGCGTGCGGCGTTCGGCTCTCGCGCGACGCGATCCTTCCCGGTGAGGAGGTGAGCGCGCGCGTCGTCGTCTCGAACGTGACGCTCGCGCCGACGTTCCTGCAGATGGTCGGAGAGGACGTCATCGGGCCCGAGCGCGCGCGACAGATCAAGGGCTTCAGCTACGACGACCCGCAGCTCTTCGGCGTCTACTACGCGCTGCGCGGCGACCCCGAGTTCGCGTCGGCCGCGTGGGACCCGGCCGTGCAGCGCTCGTGGGTCGGCTACCTCGGCGGCGAGACGCTCGACGAGATCCGCACCGGCCTCGGGCAGGTGGCGTCGGGCGTCCTTCCCGACGACATCATGGGCGGCTACTTCCTGCCGACGCGCGCCGAGCCGTCGCAGGCGCCGCCGGGCTGTCACGTCGCGTTCGTCTGGGTGAGCGTTCCGCCGTGCCCGCGGCGCTGGCGCGGCCGGCGCCTCGCGGGCTGGGACTGCTGGCCCGAGCTCGCGGAGCCGCTCGCCGACGCCATCACCGACCGCGTCGAGGAGGCCGCTCCGGGCTTTCGCAGCCTCGTCCTCGAGCGGCACGTGAACACGCCGTTCGATCAGGAGAGCAGCAATCCGTCGGCGATCCGCGGCAACATGATCGGCGGCAGCGCGATCGCCGAGCAGTACGGGATGAACCGCCCGCTGCCGGGGATCGTCACGGGCGGCGCGTCGCGAAGCTTCGTCCCCGGCCTCTACCTCTCGAACTCGATCCACCCGTACGGCGCGACGCACCTCGCGACCGGCTACCTCGCGGCCGTCGAGGTCGCCGAAGACCTCGGCTGCCGCGACGTCCCGTGGTGGCGCGCGCAGCCCCTCATGTGGTTCCTCGAGAACCTCGGTCGCATTCCGCTCAACGCGGGCGTCGCCGAGAAGTGGAAGCAGAGCGCCGTGCCGGGAGGCGATCGATGACCGCTGCGGGTCCGTACGACGTCATCGTGCTCGGCGGCGGCCCGAACGGGCTCGTCTGCGCCGCGTACCTCGCAAGAGCCGGCAGGAAGGTGCTGCTGCTCGAGCGCCGCTTCGAGACCGGCGGCGGCCTCAACACCGACGAGTACTTCGGCTACCGCCTCAACCTCCACGCCGTCCATCACCTCATGGCCGAGCGCATGCCCGCGCATCAGGACCTCGGCCTCGAGGCGCTCGGCGTTCGCTACCTGCGCGCGCCGGTCTCGGCGGCGTTTCCGTTGCCGGACGGCAGCGCGCTCCTGCTCTCGCAGAACCCGGCCGAGTCGGCGCGCTCGATCGCTGCGCTGTCGGAGCACGACGCCGCGGCCTTCACGCGCATGTGGGAGGAGTTCACGCCGATTCTCGAAGAGCACCTCATCCCGATGACGTACCGGCTCCCGGAGCCCGCGCTCGACCAGATGGTCGAGTTCGAGAGCACGCCGTCGGGGTCGCGGCTCGCTGCGATCTCGGAGATGAGCTTCGTCGAGGTGCTCGACGAGTACGGCTTCGAGGACCCGCGCGTCCGCATGGCGCTGCTCTCGCTTCCCGCGATGTGGGGCCTGCATCTCGAGGACCCGCTCGGATACCTGTTCCCGCTCTACGTGTGCCGCATGCTCTCGGCGGCGCTCGTGAAGGGCGGCTCGCACCGGCTCTCTTCGGCGCTCTACCGCTCGCTCGTCGCGAGCGGCGGCGCCGTCGTCGACCAGTGCGAGGCCGCACGCATCGTGCTCGAGGGCGGCGCGGTCGCCGGCGTCGAGAGCCTCGACGGCCGCCGCTTCGACGCGCGCGCGGTCGTCTCGACGCTCGATCCCGAGCAGACGTTCCTACGCCTGGTCGGAGAGGAGCGTCTTCCCGGGG
Organism: Myxococcota bacterium; assembly: GCA_041912475.1. GTDB lineage: Bacteria > Myxococcota_A > UBA9160 > UBA9160 > UBA9160 > MYXO. The sequence goes on along the minus strand of JAYRMX010000128.1, from coordinate 8,816 downwards.
AGCTCGGCCCTGCGGTTCGCGGCTGGGAGTGGGAGGAGCGAACGCTCTTCGGCCTTCACCTCGGCGTTCGCGGCTTCGCATGGAAGGGCGCCGAGCCGCGCGTCGGCGACGCGATGATCGTCTTCTGCGGCCCCGAGACCGACGACGAGCTGCTCGCACACCTCCAGCGTCTCGACGCCGGAGAGGAGCGCGAGTGCGCGTGGCTGCACGTCACGGTGCCGACGCGCTTCGACGCGACGATGGCGCCGCCCGGACGAACGCTCGTCCGCGCCGAGGCGGTGGTGCGCTACGACGCGGCGTGGCGCGAGCGCGCGAGCGCTTTCGGCGACTCGTGCCTGCGCCTGCTCGGGCGCTACGCCGACCTCGGCGACGTCGTCTTCCGCCGGCAGACGACGCCGGTCGACATCGAGGAGAAGCTCACGACGATGAAGCGCGGATCGATCAAGCACGGCGCCTACACGCCGCTGCAGATGGGCTACCTGCGGCCGAACGACCTGTGCTCGCGCAGCGAGACGCCGATCCCGGGCCTGTTCCTCGGCGGCGCGTCGATGTATCCGGGAGGAATGATCCTCGGCGGGCCGGGGTACCTCGCAGCCGAGGTCGTGGGGAGCTTTCTCGACCGGCCGTGATCACGCCGCGCCCGGGTCGCGCGCACGGCGCGCGTCGATCTGCGCGCGCACCTTCGCGTGCTCCTCGCGGTTCAGCGCGAAGCGCGTCATCAACACCGCCCCCGCCGCGTAGCAGACGAGCGGGAAGATCGCGAACAGGATCCGCATCGCGAGCTTCGCGGCGTCCGACTGCTCGATGTTGGGCTCGAAGCCGACGATCTGCAGCACGACGCCGGTGATCATCATCGTGATGCCGCCCGATCCCTTGAACACGAAGCTCCACGCGGCGAAGTAGGCGCCTTCCTTGCGCTCGCCGGTGCGCCACTCGTCGTAGTCGATGACGTCCGCCTTGATCGACTGGCTGATCACCGCGCCGCACCCGTTCGCGGCGCCGCCGAAGAACGAGAGTGTCGCGATCAGCACGGCGTCGCCCGGTCCGCCGAGGAACATGCCCCCGAACGAGAGGCCGGCGACGATCATCGAGAACACCCAGAGGTCCTTCTTCCCGAATCGCGACGCGAGGCGGATCCAGAGCGGGACCGTGATCGTCGAGCCGAGCATGTAGAGGAAGATGTAGAGCCACGTCTTGTCGGGCGTGTGGATGACGTATTCGGAGAGGTAAGGCGTCAGGATCGCGATCGTCGCCGACCCGAGATGCTCGATCAGGATCACGACGAGGAGCAGCCGCGCGTGCGCGTTGCCCCAGACGTCGCGGACCGCGCCGAAGGGATTCGCGGCGCCGCGCCCCAGGTACTCGGCGCGCTCGCGGAGCCCCGCCACGCACCACACGAGGAGCGGCGCCGTCGCGAGCGACGCGAGGACGGCGATGTCCCAGGCCGTCTCGCGCGGCGCGTCCGAGCGAATCATCGCGCTCATCCCCGCGACCGCGACGAACGCGCCCGCATTGAAGGCGAGCTGGCGCCAGCCGAAGACGCGGTTGCGCTCGTCGTAGCTCGTCGACATCTCGGCGCCGAGCGCGGCGTGCGGCACCGAGAAGATGGTGGTCGCCGTGTAGAAGCCGAAGATGCCGACGCCCATCCACACGACGAGCCAGGTCCCCGTGAGCGAGGCCGGTGGCCCGAAGAGCATGAGGAAGCAGGCGGCGATCGGAACGAGCGACGCGAGGATCCACGGCCTGCGGCGGCCCATCCGGGAGCGAGTGCCGTCCGACCAGTAGCCGGCGAGCGGGTCGGCGATGGCGTCCCAGATCCGCGATGCGCCGAAAAGAAGGCCCATCGCGCCGGGCGCCACGAGCAGCTCGTCGGTCGCGAACTTGAGCAGGTACAGGTTCACGAGGAAGAACATCAGCCCGACGCCCGCGGCGGGCGCCGCGTAGGCCAGGAGCCGTGCCGCCGAGAGCGCTGCGGAGGGCGGTACCGTCAGGGCGTCCTCGTCTGGTTCGGGAAGCCGGGCCCTCCGGCGGCGGCGCCAGAGCCGCGCCGGAGCCGGCAGCGGAGGCGGAGAGTACCGATTCCTCGCCGCGCCGGCGCTGGCCGCGGACTCGTGTCGCCCGCGGCCGGCGGCGGCACCGCCCGGGGGCGAAGGCGAGACGCGCCGCCGGCTGCACGCCGGGAAGCGCACGACGCTCACGGCGGACCCGGGAGCTTTCGCCGAGCGACACACAGTGGGTCACGCGCGACAGGGCGCGCGCCGCGCGGCGGCGCCGCCTCGACGCTGCCCGACCGCTCGATTCCGGCGACGGGTCGGCCGGTTCGCACGGCTTCTACCCGGCCGTGCAGCGTGGCACGGTGATTGCTTTTCACCCCAGCAGGAGAAGTCATCACGCCCGGGCCGGGAACCCCTCCCCTCGTGGCCTTCGCGAGGTCTCGGCCCGGGCGTCTCCCTGACGCCCGGACCGGGAACCCCTCCCCTCGCTCACCGCGAGGTCCTGGTCCGGGCGCTTCCGTCTGCGCACGCCGCGTCGCGAAGCGCGCGGCGCGCGATGCCGGCGAGATAGACCGAGCCGGTCACGAGCAGGAGGTCGTCCGGCCCGAGGCCCTCGCCGGCCGCGCGGACGGCCTCGGACGGGTCGGCGACCGTTCGCACCGGCAGCGCGGGCGCAGCGCGCGCGATGGCCTGCGCCAGCTCCGCGGGATCGCGCGACCGCACGGGCTCGGCGCGCGTCACGAAGACGGCGTCCGCGAGCGGCAGAACGTGCCCGAGGATCTCGGGCAGCCGCTTGTCGCCGGAGACCGACAGCAGCAGGTGCGTCCGGCCGCGCGGAAGCCGGGCGAGCGTCGTCGCGAGCGCCGCCGCCGATCGCTCGGTGTGGGCGGCGTCGACCACGCGCAGGGGACGCTCGCCGAGGACCTCGATGCGGCCGGGCAGCGCGGCCCGTGCGAGGCCGCTCCGCGCCGCGGCGGCGAGTGCCGGGATCGAGCGTGCGCCGAGCCGGCGCACGCACGCGAGCGCGAGCGCGGCGTTGTCCGCCTGGTGGCGGCCCGCGAGCGGGAGCTGCGCCTCGACGTCGAGATCGCCGTCGCGAAAGCGAACGCGCATGCCGCGCAGCGTCGCCTCGCCGATCACGTCGACGAAGAAGTCGGCTCCGAGGGCGGAGAGCGGCGCGCCGAGCTGCGCGGCCCGCTCGGCCACGACGCCGGCCGCCTCCGCGGGCAGGCGTCCGGCGACGACCGGCCGCTCACGCTTCACGATTCCCGCTTTCTCGTTCGCGATCGCGGCGAGCGTGCTCCCGAGACGATCGGTGTGCTCGAGCTCGATGCTCGTGATGCACGAGACTGCCGGCTCGACGACGTTCGTCGAGTCGAGCCGCCCGCCGAGCCCGACTTCGATCACGGCGCGATCGACGCCAGCCTCGCGGAAGAGCAGCAGCGCGGCGGCCGTCGTCGCGTCGAAGAAGCTCGGGTCGGGCGCGAACGGGTCGGCGCGCAGCGCTTCGACGTGCGGCCGGATCTCTTCGAGCGCCCGCGCGAGGTCCGTCTCCGCGACCGGCTCGCCGTCGATCCGAAACCGCTCGGTCCAGCGCTCGAGGTGCGGCGAGGTGAACGTTCCCACGCGCTCGCCCGCCTCGCGCAGGACGGCCTCGGCCAGCAGCGCCGTCGACCCCTTGCCCTTCGAGCCGGCGACGTGGACGACCGACAGGCCGCGCTCGGGGTGACCGAGGCGCTCGGCGAGCGCCTGCATCGGCGCGAGCGAGAGCCGCGGGGCGCGCGCGGCCGGCGTTCGCTCGAGATCGATCAGCCCTTCGAGCCAGGCGCCGGCCCGCCCGAGCGGGGGCGCGGGCGCATCGCTCCCGCGTCCGCCGCTCACGCGCCGCGTCGCGAAGGCCGGCGCTTCGTCACTGAACGGTGTAGCGCTTCCACTGGCGGTATTCCTTCACCGCCGGGCTCGTCGACTCCACCGCCGGGAAGAAGAACTTGACCGCGTGACCGCACGTTCCGCAGATCTTGTAACAGAACTTGAAGCCGTCGACCTCCTGCACCTTGCCGACCATCACGCGGTTCTCGTCGGTGCAGCAGCTCTTCGGCCGCGGCGGCGAGACGATCTTGCGCGGGTAGTCGTTGCGCGGGGGCTCGGAGTCGGAGTACCGGATGATGTTCCGGGTGGGCCGGTTGACCTTCGGGTCCGTGTTCTGCTTCCGGATGTTGCTTCCGATTCGCCTCAAGTCGCTGTCCTCGCGATTCGGGGTCCTGGGCGCCCGACGATCGCTCGATCGAGCGCGCCCAGGAGGTGGGAGAAATCTTCGTACGCGGTGCGGCACGGCGGGCCGTCCGCGAAGCGGAGCGTGTCGAGCTCGGGATCCGCGCAAAGACGCAGCAGCGTCGAGCTGCGCGTTCCGTACGACGGCGTGTGGATGCACGTGCTCTCGAGCGGCGCGTCGCCGCCTTCGTGACCGCGGCAGATCTCGGCGAGCTCGCCGAGCACCGCGTCCGCCGGGGCGCCGGCCGCCGCCTGCGCGCGGCGGTGAAGGCGCGCGACCTTCTCCGGCACGTCCGGCGCGAGCGGATCCGCGTTGCCGACGACGTGCGCGCCCGGCCGCAGCGGCTCGATGCGGACGTCGTCGCCGTAGACGATCGCGAACGCCTCGTCGCGATCGGCCACGACGAGGTTGAAGGGGTTGTAGAGCCCGGGGGCGAGCCGGCGCATCCGCGCGGCTGCAGCGGCAGCGCCGCGCTCGGCCAGCGCATCGAGCACCAGGAGGCCGCGCGAGCGGCGCGACGGATCCGGTCGCCGCACGGGCCGGTTCGTGAGCGCCGCGAAGAGCCCGGCGGCGTTCACGCCGAGCCAGGTTCCCCCGGCCCGCAGGTCGAGCGGCGCGACGACGCTCGGCCCGTCAGTCTCGAGCAGCGCCGGCGGCGCCGCAGGGCGGTCGAGGTACTCGTCGCGGTTCGCCGCCACGACCAGCGGCGCACCGTCGACGCAGCGGTGGAGCAGGATCAGCGTACACATCGCCGCCACTCGCCGGAGCCGGGGCACGCCCCGCGCCGCGGTACAGGCAGAACCGGTTCTGGTTCAGGGGTACCATCGAGGATGGAGCAGATTCTAGCGAATCATGCCCCCGGGGCAATACCGGTGGGTAAACACCCCTCGGGGACTACAAACACGCGGAATTCGGGTCTAAAACCCTTCGTGCCGGTGGCCCGATGCAGCCGCCGAGGGCGCCGCCGCTAACCCCGGTCCGCGACGAGGCGCAGCGCCGGCTCCGCGCCGTCGTCAGCCGGCTCGGCCGCCGCCTGCCAGCCCCGGGCCGCGCGCGCGCGCTCGGCCTTGCGGCGCGCGACGCCGCGGTTCAGGTCGAGCCCGTAGCGGGCGAAGACCGCGCGGAGCTGCTCGAAGTTCTGCTCGATCGTCCGGCGGACCGACTCGAAGCCGTGCTGCACCGCCTCCGAGCGCTTCCAGAACGCGAGCGGGTTGAGCGCGAAGAACTGCGCGTCCTGCTCGCGGGGCTCGAGCAGGACGATGTCGCCCTGGAAGCGGTCGTCGGCGAGATAGCGCTGGACGCCGAGCTTGAGCCGCGAGTGGAGCAGCGTCCGGAACACCTGGTTGAGGACGACCTTCAGACCGCGATCGGAGAGGTAGCGCCCGTTCGAGAAGTACGACGCACCGTTCGCGGTCGCGTCGATCCGGTTGAGGAACGGGCGGAAAGGGTTGTAACAGACGATGAGGTCGGCGCCCTTCTCGATCGCGACGTCGATGTTCGCCGTGTGGCGCACGCCGCCGTCGATGTAGTCGACGCCGTTGATTCGCGCGGGCTTGTAGAAGATCGGAAGCGCCGTCGAGGCCTGCACGGACTGCGAGATCGACACCTCCGCGTTCTCGTCGGCGCCGAAGACCACGCGCTCGGCGGTATCGAGGTCGCACGCCGAGATGTAGAGCTGCCGGCCGCGCTTGCGCTCGAAGGCGCGGAAGTCGTTCGGCATCCCCACGCGTTCGAGGTTGCGCCGCAGCCAGCGCTCGAGGCTGACGTTGTCGAAGAAGCCCGACGGGATGTGGTTCGTGACGGACGGGACTTCGCGCTTCGGCGAGACGTGCTCGATCAGCGCCATCGCAACGGCCTCGGCCGTCGTATAGCCGGGCTCCTTCACGAAGTCGCGAAGCGTCGGCGCGAGCGCCTCGGGAAGGCCCGGAAGACCGCGAATCAGGTCGCCGCTCACCGTCGGCAGATACGACGCCAGGTCGTACGCGAGCTTCGCCGGTCGCTGGAGGAACTCGCTCCAGTTGGGATTGTAGAAGTCGACCGGGCGGAGCTGCGTCATGCGCGCGCTCGTGCCTTCGAGCACCTTGATCATCTCGTCGGGTGAGATGCCCGACGCGAGGGACACGGCGAGGATCGAACCCGCGGACAGGCCGAGGTAGAGATCGAAGTCGAGGACTTTGCGGCCGACGAGGAAGTCGTCGAGCGCCTTGAGGCCGCCCACCTTGAACGCGCCGCCCGAGACCGCGCCGCCCGCGAGGACGAGCGCAATGCGGGGATCGCGCTTCGGCCGCGCGCCATCGCTCTTCCGGATCAGCGTGAGGCCCATGTGCCCCGCCATCGGCTCCGGCGCGCCGCGCCTCGCGGGACTGCCCCGCGGGCTCGCCGCTCCTCTGTGAAGCTTCGGATACGCGACGGCGACAGAGTAGTCAAGGATGACCGGCAGTTCAGGAGTTGTCCGAACTCGCCGATGCGCGAAGCGGCGCTGCGCACGATCTGCCGGAGCGAGAGCGACGGCCGCACTGCGTTGCGAAGGGCCTCACGCGCGCGCCGGAGTTCGCGAGGACCGCCGGGGCTCGAAGGGAAACTCAATGGGGGGTGTGGTACACCACTACCGAGAGGAGGCAGCGCCATGGCGCTTCGCCGGCCGAAGGCCGCCGCTCTCGGCCTCGCCCTCACGCTGGCGCTGCTCCCGGCCTGCAGTACGACGGGAGGCGCCGGCACGCCGCCCTCCTCCACGCCCTCGGCAACCGCGCCGGCGCCCCGCGCCACGCCTCCGCCCGTCGCGCAGGCCCCCTCCGGATCCGCGGATCCGACGGACCCGAGCTACGACCCGGCGAGCGACCCCAACGCCAACCCCGGCCCCAACGCCGGCGCGCAGGCGCAGCCGATCCCCTCGGGCCCGAGCATCGGCCAGCGGGCGACGAGCGCGCTCAACGGGATGCTCATGGGTGCGATCATCGGCGGCCAGGCCGGCCCGTTCGGCGCCGCGGCGGGCGCCGCGATCCTGCTCGTCTACAGCGCGATCACCGGCGACGTCCCGCTCGCGGGCGGCGGCGGGCGCGGAGGCTACGGCTATCCGAGCGGCGGCTACCCGGGCGGTTACGGCTATCCGAGCGGGCAGGAGCAGGAGCGCGAGCGATCGATCGACGCGCAGATCCAGAGCGAGGAGCAGCGCCAGGCGTCTCTCGAGAGCGAGATCAACGAGGAGCTGAAGCGCCAGGAGGAGCTGCTCGAGAAGGTCGACGAGCCGGCCACGCCGCAATCGGCGAAGGCCGGGCCGGCGCCCGGCCCGGCGCCGACCGAGCAGGAGCTGCGAGAGCAGTCCGACCCTCGGATCGCGCCGTCCGCCCCGAAGGAGCGCGATCTCCCGGCGTCGGTCTACCAGAAGCAGAAGGTCACGATCGCTGCGGGAAAGTGGGGCAACGATCGCCCCCTCGACGTCGAGCGCCGCTCGCTCGACGCCGATCGCGACGGCAAGCCCGAGGAGATCGTCTACGTCGAGGTGCGGTCCGGGCAGATCCTGCGCAAGGAGAACGACGTCGATTACGACGGAACGCTCGACGCGTGGAGCACGTACCAGAACGGGCAGCTCGTCTCGCGCGAGCTCGACTCGGACCACGACGGCAAGGTCGACACGTGGGAGACGTACGCGGGCGGCCGGATGCAGTCGCGCGAGGTGGACCGCAACGGCGACGGCGTGCGCGACGCCTTCTTCCGCTACGAAGGCGACTCGCTGGTCGAAGAGAAGCACGACGCCAACAACGACGGCAAGATCGACCTCGTCATCGTGTACGCGAATCGCCATCGCGTCCGCTCCGAAGAGGACACCGACAAGGACGGGAAGATCGACACCTGGACGACCTTCGCAACGGCCGGCGAGGGCGGCGCCGACGCGATCACCCGCATCGAGAAGGATCCGAAGGGAACCGGCAAGGCCACGATCTTCGAGACCTACGTCCAGCAGGGCGGCAAGACCGTGATTGCGACGCGCGAGGAGGACGTGAACGGCGACGGCACGGTCGACGTCCGCTCGACCTACGAGAACGGCAAGCTGAAGAACCGCGAGATCTCCGACCCCTCCGTCGTCCCGCTGTAGCGGGCGACGCCCGCGCTCACTTCGCGGGCGGGGCCTCGCTCTCGATCTGCAGCTCCTTGCGCTGCCTCTCTCGCGCGCGGAACTCCTCGATGCGCTTTCGCTCGACGAGGAGCTCGAGCTGCTTGTTGCGCTCGCGGATGCGCTCGAGCTCGCGCGTCAGCTCGCGGTCGGAGAGCCCGGCCACCTTGAAATCGAGGTCGACCTCGACGCTCCCGCGCTGGCCGTCGGTCGCCAGCGCGGTGACGCGAACGCGGTTTCGCCCCTCGCGAACGGGAACGAAGCCACTGAAGCTCCCGTCGGGCTCGAGCCGAACGTCGGTCGAGAAGTCTCCGGTCGTGAGATTCGTGACGACGACGTCTTCGATGTTCGCGAACGAGACGCCCTGCAGCACGGCCACGATGTCGCCCGCCTTCCGGACGGGCGTGAAGCTGCCGAGCGTGACGCGCGCCATCTCGGT
>JAYRMX010000127.1:0-2744 GCA_041912475.1 Myxococcota bacterium | reverse complement strand
TACGCCTTCACGGACGACGCGAAGCGCATCCCCGAGAAGTACCGCCCGCAGGCGAAGGCGTCGTCGCTCCGGCCGCTCCACACCTACGAGCGCTACACGCCCGCGCAGCGCTCCGGCACGGACGCGTACGCGAAGCGGATGGCGAAGTCGGCCGAGGAGATGTCGCGGGTGAACGCGCGCGTCTCGGGGCGCGGCGCGCTGCCCGCCGCGGGCGGGTCGTCCCGCTGGCCGTCGGACGAGGCGGTCCTGCGCGTGGGCACGGCCGGGCAGTCCGAGGTCGACGTGCAGACGGGCGGGCTCGGGTCCGGTGAGCCGATCGTGATCGAGCAGAAGCGGTTCTACGTGCCGGGGCTCGACTCGACGCGAACCGACACGATCGTGCGTCAGGGAGGCCGCGTCCTCGCCGTCACGAAGCCGCTTCCGCACCAGGACGACATCTCGGACATCGAGAGCGAATCGAGCCTGCCGGAGTAGACCCGCGCGGCTTCGCCCCGAGGCCCCGCGCGCGGGCCGCGCGGCGTCAGGAGTCCGGGTCGACCCACCACGGCGGCGGCGTTCCCTCGGGATCGATCCAGCGATCGGGGATGCCGGCAGCGCGCGCTTCGTGCTTGAACTCGCGAACCTCGTCGCGCGCCTCGGCGACGGCCTTCGTCGCGGCGTCGCGCTCGTCGAGGATCTCCTGCTTCGCCTCTCCCGCCGGATAGCGACGGGTGAGCATGCGCGAGTACGCCGCCGTCGCGGCCTGCTCGCGCAGCGCGGCGGCCGCGACGCGGGCGCGCAGCTCGGCGGCCTTGTCACGCCACCACGCGCGCGCGTCGGGGCCGGGCGACGCGGGGGCCGACTGCGCGACGGCGACGTCCGCCGCCGCGACGAGCGTCGCGATGCCGGCTGTATTCGCGGTGAGCGCAGCGAGCGCGAGGCCCGCGACGCGACGCTGCAGCCGGGAGATGCGTGCTCTCACGATGCCTCCAGCCGAGCCTGCGGCAGCGGCTCTCCGCGGTGCTCGCGCACGAAGTGTTCGAGTGAGTGCGCGCTCCGGCCGTCGAGGCCGAGAAAGCGCAAACCGAGGCCTGCACGGCCGCCGAGCGTCGGCAGCCGCTGCCACACGACGCGCGCGGTCGGAACGAGCACGGCCCGCCGGCCCGGCAGCGGGAATTCGAGCTGGACCTCGGTGCTCGGCGCGTACGAGCGATCGGTCTCGACGAAGATCCCGCCGCGCGAGAGGTTGCGCGCCATTCCCCACGCCTCCTCGCCGGCGTGCGTGAGGCGAACGGGCGTCTCGAGGTCGATCCGCGGCAGGCCCTGCACGACCGGCGCGCCCAGCAGGCGTCGCGCCGCCGCGAGCAGGCTGATGCGGTCGAGCGGACGCGTGAGCACGTCGTCCGCCCCGGCTTCGACCGCGGCTGCGTGCTGCTCGGGGCGCTCGCCGCCCGTGACGAGGATCACCGGCACGTGCGCGAGCTCCGGGTCCTGCTTCACGCGCTCGCACAGCGACGGGCCGGAGGCGGCGGGGAAGGCGTGGTACGCGAGCAGCAGGTCTGCGCGCTCGCGGCGAAGCGCAGCAAACGCGGTCTCGTCGTCCGCGGCCGTCACGACGCGGCCCAGCGGGGCGAGAGACAGGCGGACGAGCTCGCGGAAGATCGGGAGCGGGTCGACGACGAGCAGGGTCGGCCGCGACGTCACCGCGCGCCGCCCGATCAGCGCGCGCCGACGCTCGCCGATGCGACGAGCGGCGGGCCCTCGTGGTCGAGGTGCCAGCTCGAGCTTCCGGGATCGCGCTTCCAGCGCTGCTCCTCGACGTAGGTCACGGCGGCGAGCGTCTCCGCGTGGTACGCGACGTAGCGCACGCGGACCGTTGCGCTCTCGACGAGGTCGTCGAAGACCGGCGCTTCGGCCTCGTAGTCGGTGAAGCGGATCTCGCCGAGCGCGCGCATCGCGGCGAGGAACTCTCCGCGCTGCTCGGGCGCGACGGCTTCGCTCGCGCGCGCGAACTCGTTCCAGCGAACGAGGCGCGTGTACTGCTTCTGCGTGTCGGAGAGCCGCGTCTTGTAGCCGAGGAAATCGCGGCTCTCGACGAGCTCGAGCATTGCGCACCCGCTCGAGACGAGGAGCAGCGCCCCGGCGAGCAGGGCGGTCGTGACGCGTCGCATGGTTCCCCCCGGGCGTGGCAGGCGGCCGGCAGAGGCCGGCGAAGACCCACCCGCTTCCACGGCTTTCCTGATCGGCGGCCGGGGGCCGCGGCATGAGCCCCGTGATAGCCTCGCGGCGCAGCGCCGGCCGCGGAGGATCTCGTGCCGCGCGTACTCGGGATCGACATCGGCGGCACGAAGCTCGCGATCGCGCTCGGAGCCGGCGGCCGCCAGCTCGAGGCGCGGTGGCGCCGCCCGATGGAGCCGTCGGGCGATGCGCTCCGGGACCTCGCGCGGATCGCGCACGACGCTCGGCGGGTCGTCGAGGGGGCCGGCGCCTCGCTCGCGAGCGTCGACATCGTGGGCGTCTGCGCGCCGGGCCCGCTCGATCCCGAGCGCGGCGTCGTACTCGGCCCCCCGAATCTGCCGGGATGGGGCGAAGCTCCCGTGGTCGAGGCGCTCCGCGAAGCGCTCGGGAGGCCGGTCGTCCTCGAGAACGACGCCAACGCCGCGGCGCTCGCCGAGTGGCGCCTCGGCGCCGGAGCCGGGCTCTCGCACCTCGTCTACCTCACGATGTCGACCGGGGTCGGCGCGGGAATCGTCCTCGGCGGCCGC
>JAYRMX010000126.1:0-6105 GCA_041912475.1 Myxococcota bacterium | reverse complement strand
CGTTTCGACGCCAGCGCCGCCCCTTCGGCGAGCGCGCGCAGCTTCGCCCAGACGACGTCGGGAGCGACCGCCGCGAAGCCCGCCGCCGTCTCGAAGCCGCAATCGGTTCCCGCGAGCACGCGCGCGGGGTTACCGATCGCCTCGGCCGCCCGCTCGATGCGCTCGGCGACCAGCTCGGGGTGCTCGACGTAGTTCGTCGTGGTGTCGATGACGCCGGGCACCAGGAGCGTGCCGTCCGGGAGGATGCCCCGGCCGAACAGACGCATCTCGTGCGCGTGGCGAGGGTTCGCGAGCGAGACGAGGAAAGCGCCCGCGTGCGCGCGCGCAATCTCGGGCCAGATCTCTTCGAGCGCGACGTCGAGGTCGTGCGGACCGCCGTAGTTGCCCCAGCACACGTGGAGCCGCACGCGATCGCGCGGAATCCCCGTGAGCGCTTCGCCGAGCGCGCTCACCACCGTGCGGACGAAGCCGAGGAAGTCGGCGAGCGGGCGGCCGTGGAAGAGCGTGTGCCGCTCCATCGCGAGGTCGGGCGCGTCGATCTGGAGCACGAACCCTGCGGAGACGATCGCCTCGTACTCGCTGCGAAGCGCCGTCGCCACGGCGCGGACGTAGGTCTCGAGGTCGTCGTAGAAGACGTTCTGCATCGCGGCCGCGACGATCCCGGGCGACGGCGACGAGACGAACGCCTCGACGTAGCGCCCCGCGTGCGGCGCGAGAAGGCGCGCGAGCTGCGCGCACTCGTCGTCGATCGGCCCGCGGCCGATGTACTCGACCGCGCTCGTCGCCTGCGGCGCCGTCATGAGGCTCACGTTCGCGGTCGTTCCGAGGCTGCGGACGAGCTGCTCGGTGTAGCCCGGGTAGCGCAGCAGGTCCGCCATCGCCGGACGCTGGCTCGTCCCGCTGAAGCCGCGCATGCGGTGCTTCAAGTACGTGAAGAAGCTCTCGCGCCCGACTTCGCCGTTGTTGACGACGTCGACGCCGCACGCGATCTGCTGCGCGATCACCTCCTCGGTGGCGCGCTCGCCCGCGGCCGCGAGCTCCGCTTCGTCGACGGCGCTCCCGCCCGACTTCGCGGCCAGCAGCGCCGTCAGCGCGCGCGGCCGCGGCAGACTTCCGGCGTGCGTGGTGAGGATGCGACCGGCGCTCGTTCGCATGGGACGGTGTGCACTCTCGGCGTTCGGGGCACGAGCGTCAAGAGGCGCGCCGCCGAGCCCGACCGAGAACGGCCAGCCCCGCGCCGAGCAGCGCGGCGCTCCCGGCCTCGGGGACGGGCGTCGCCTCCGCGAAGAGAAAGCTCGTGAGGAACCCCGAGCCCGGCGCTGCGTTCTCGAGCTCGATCTCGAAGCTGAGCGTCGCCGTCTGGCCGGGCGGGAGAGCGACCTGCGCGAGCGGTCCGAGGTCGATCAGGTGGTCGTCGAAGAACGAGAGGGCGAGCGCCTGAGAATCGAACGAACGCTCGAAGAGCGACGTGTTGCCGAAACCGATGTGGAAGCGAAGCGCGTCGAAGCCTGCGCCGTCGGCCGACGGATCGAGCAGCCCGATCGCGAAGTTCCGCGTGTCCGGAAGCCCCTGCCGGTAGATATCCGGGATCTCGGCGCGGGCGCGCTGCACGCGAGCTCCCGTTGGGCCAGGCGAGCCGCCGGCTTCGAGCGTCATCAACGCCAGCGCGCGCGCATGCCCCTCGCGATCGAGCCCTGCGCTCACGCGCGGATCGCCTTCGAGAGCGGCCGCAATCGTCGCGGCATCGGGCGCGGCGATCGCAAACGCCCTGGCCTCGAGATCCGCGTCCCGGAACACGGGCAGCGGGCCGGTTGCGAAGGAGATCTCGCTTGCGCTTCGTGCCACGCCTTCCGCTTCGACGGTCGCGATCATACGCATCGGCAGGAGCAAGCCGCCTTCTCCAGGAGGGAGCGCGCGGCTCCCGCCGTAGACCGGCGTCCGAGCCTCGGAGACCGCCGCGCCGCTCGCACCGCACGCCTCAGCGCGAGCCACGGCGTGCGCGAGCTCGCCGACCCCGGTGTCGCCCGCAACGGCGAGCGCGCCCGCCTCCGCGCGGCCGACTCCGCGCGCGCGCGCGGTCGCCGATGCGGCGCCGCCCGCGCCACCCGGCACTCCTCCGATTCCGTTTCCGCCTCGGCCTCCGGTCGCTTTCGCGCTCACCGAGACTGCGCTCCCGTTCGCGTCCTCCCCCTCCGCGGTGGCGGCCGCATCGCCGCCACTCGCGGCGCGCACGGCGTCTCCTGCACTTCCGAAGAGGCTCTTGCCTGCCCCGCCTTCGGCGACCGACGTGAGCTCGAGCGCCCCGCCGCCGGCGTTCGACGCTCGAACGAGCGAGCTCGCGTCTCCCCCCTTTCCGGCGTCGGATCCCGCTCCGGCAACCGGTGCGCTTCCCTGCGAACCAACACTTCTCTGCGTCAGACGAAGTTTGCCCCGCGTGGATCCGCTGACGGCGTCCTGCATCACGCTCGCGGTGGCGGCTTCGTCTCGTGCGGTCGAGAGTCCTGCCTGCTGCGTCGCCGAGACCCAGACGTCGCCGCCTCCGGTCGACGCGCCGTACGCCTTCGCGGTGGCAACCCCTGCTCGCCGCCCGTCGCCGCTCGTTGCGGAGGCCGCGACGTCGACGAGGGACGCGCCTGCCCCCAGGCCTCGTGCTTCGGACGAGGCCGCGCCGCCGCTCCCCCAGACCTTCCCGTTCAGGCCCGATCCTGCGGTCCCGCCCCGCGCGAAGTCGCGGACGGTCACCGTGCTGTCTCCTGCGGCGACGCCTTCGGACCGGCTCGTCGCGCGACCGCCGCTGCCGGCGACGGCGCCCGGCGGTAGATCTCCCTCATGCCCGTACCAGTACCCGCCTGCGCCCGCCCACGCGCCCGAAACGGGATTCGCCGGCGCCGATTTCCCGACGACGACCGCGTGGCCGTCGCCCTCCGTTCGAGCGAAGGCCTCCGACGTCGCGTCGCCGCCGTCGCCTGCGCTCGCGGGGCCGCCGCTCGCTCCGTCGCTTCCGCGAGCGAGCGCGAGCGCCGTGGCCGAGCCGGTCGCATTCTCGAGGCGAGAGACCGCGCGGGCGCCACCGCCGCCGCCCCCCGCCGAGCTGCCGCCAGGACCCGCGTGCCCCGCGATGGCCTCGCTCGTGAGGTTCGCTGAGCGCGAAGCGACGCTGCGCGAGATTTCGCTCGACGCCGCACCGCCGCCGCCGGGGTATCCGGAGTCTCCACCGATCGCGCGCTGGATGAGCGTCAGATCGCCTTCCGTACTCCCGTCGACTGCGTCGACGAGCTCGGCCGCGAGTCCTGCCGCGCCGTTGTTGTAGGGCGTTCCGGGCTGGATCTGGCCCTCGACGGTCACGGCGGCTCCTCCCGTCGAAACGCCTCGCACCGGCCCGAGCGTCGCAGCGCCGCCTCGCTCCCAGCCGTTCCCGCCTCTCGCGTGCGCAGTAACACTGATCTGTGACGACTGCTCGCAGACTGCCGAGGCCATGGCCGCTCCGCCGATGCGAGCTTCGCCGCCGATCGCGTCGGCGACGAGCGCGACTCGGCCTCCGGCCTCGTTCACCGCTTCGAGCACGCTCGACGCGTCGCCGGCGAGGGCGCCGCCCACGCCCCCTCCCGCGTCTCCTCCGATCGCGCGCTGGGTGAGCAGCAAGTAGCCGCCCGTCGCGCCGCTCACCTGGTTGTGCATGTACGACGAGCCGCCGTCTCCGAAGAGCGCGCTCGGTTCATCGAGGGAGCCACCACGGCGGCCGCCGTCTCCGCCGGTTTGTTCGGCAAGAACGTTGACGAACGCGGTGCCGTTCGAGACGCCGCGAGCGCTCGCCTCCGCGGCCCCTCCCCTTCCTCCTCGATTCTCCGCGCCCCGACCCTGGCCGCCGGCACCCCCCGTCGCGTGCGCTTCCGCCCGCACGAAGTCGTCGCCGGTCGCCTCGGCCCGAGACGACGCCGTCCCCCCTGCACCGCCGCCTCCTGCGGAGGACTGACCGCCCGCTCCGCCGGTTGCGACGTCGAACGCCTTCGCCGAGCCCGTGCCGGCCGCGTAGACCCGAGTTCGGCTCGACGCGTTGCCGCCATCGCCGCCGTCGCCCTCCAGCGCGGCTCCGCCTGTTCCGCCAAGCGCCCCTCCGGCGTCGCTGCTCGAGTACGTCGCGAAGCCACCCGACGCCGCACCCGTGAGCGACCTTGCGACACGATCGAGTGCCGCATCGGCGCCGGATGCGGGGCGGGCGCCGGAGGAGCCGGCTCCACCGCTGCCCGCGCTCGCCGCACCCGTGACGAGCGCGTCGCCGGCTTCGTTCACCGCCTCGACGGCGGCCGTGGCAGAGCCTCCGGCTCCGCCTTCGAACCCCGCGCCGCGCGCGTCGCCACCCCTGCCCCCGATCGCGCGTGCGTCCAGCTCGAGCGCCGCGATGCTTCGCGTACTGCGGAGCGTGCTCGAGGCTGCGCCACCGCGGCCTGGAGCGGCCGGCGCAGCGGGAGATGCAGGAGCGGAACCAGCGTTGCCGGCGAGCGCCGTCTGCGAGAGGGAGAGCCTGCCGCTCGTCTCACCGTCGACCGCGTCGATCAGCGTGACGCCGGCGCCATCTTCGCCGGCCGCGGCCGTCCTGTCGTAGGAGTTGTCGCCGAGCGTCGCGCGCACGGAGACCTCCTTCCCGCCCGTCGAGCGCCCGAAGATCTGCCCGAGTTCCTGGACCGCCGGCGAGCCGTCTCCGCTCGCAGCGAGCGCCGTGATCGAGACGCGGCCGGCGGCCTCGACGAAGGCCTCCGTTCGAGCGGAGCCGCCGCGCCCTCGTTCGGCGCCGCCGCTGAGCATTCCCCCGCCCCCGCCGCCGAGCGCGCTCGCATCGACGCCGGCGGCTTCCATCCCGCCGCGAAGATCGACTCTGCAAACGGCGTCGCCCCCGTCGCCCTGTCTCCCGCCCCCCTCGGCGGAGCCGCCACCGCCGCCGGCCGCAGCCTGCGTAACGTAGAGCGCGCCTCCTCTCGATCCGAGGGACGACGTCTCGTCGATCGTCGCATCTCCGCCGTTGCCGGCTTCCGCACCGTCGGAAGCGAACCCGCCGGCACCTCCCGTCGCATAGAGATAGACGTTCGTCGAAGCGCCTCCCGCTCCCCGGCCTGCGGCGCGCGCAGCACCGCCGTCGCCCGCCTGCTGTCCCGTCCCGGAAGCACCGCCGCCCGCACCGCCCGTCGCCCGGCTGCTCACCCTGATCGTTGCGCTCCCGGAGCTATCGGCGCCGACCTCGGAGACCGCGTCGCCTCCGCGGCCGCCCGGCCCTGAGCCCTCGGTCGTCCGCCCGCCGCTACCGCCGACTACCTGATGCTCTGCGGTCACGGAAGATCCGGTCGCCACGGCGCTCGCGGTGCCGATCGCGTCGCCTCCGCGGCCGGGAGTGCCCCCGCTCACCGCATCTCCCCCGCGGCCCCCGACCGCAGTCCTTCCACCGTACTCGGGCGCGGCGCGCAGGTCGTGCCCGAGGCCGTCGCTACGCGCATGCACATCCGCGCTGGCCGATCCGCCGTCGCCGCCATCGCCGCCCGGGCCCTGGAGCGTGGGCGTAGAAGCTGCTCCTCCGCGCCCTCCCAAGGCGCCGTCGCCGCCGATCGCGATGGCGGCGGCCCTGTTCGATGGAGCAGTGCCGATCGTCACGGCCGCCGCACGTGCGTCGCCGCCCGCACCACCGGCGCCCCCCGCTCCGCCGGCCGCACCCGGACCGACGCCCGGCCCGCCCCAGCCGCCGAAGCCGCCACTCCCGCCAGTGGCCTTCGCGTCATTCGTCGCGCCGGCGGCTGCAGCGCTGGCGGTGGCAGCGCCCCCGGCGGCTCCGCTCCCACCGGGGCTGCCCGGGCTCCCGGCTGCGCCGTCGCTGCCGTAGGTTCCGTCAGCCCCGCGGACGACGTCGCTCGCGGCCTCTGCATTCAGCGCGACGACGAGCGACACGAACAGCGCGGACGCGAGTCGCCCCATCTCTCCCCCCCGAGCCTGCGCACGGTCACGCACACGGAGAAGTGGTAGGGCGCGAGAAGAAGTGGCACCGCCCGAAGAGAGCACGAGGATCAGGAGGGCGGAAACACTACGCCTCGGCGCCGCGCCAGCCCGCAACACCACGCGGTG
>JAYRMX010000125.1:0-5300 GCA_041912475.1 Myxococcota bacterium | reverse complement strand
CGCGGGAGACCCCGAGACGGCGCTCGCGCTCACGCGGCGAAACACGGCTGCGTTCGACGCGGCCGGCGTCGATCTCGTGGTCGTGAACTCGGCGGGCTGCGGGCTCGCGCTGCGCGAAGCCGGGCGCTGGCTGCCGGGAGAGGGTGAGCGGCTCGCGGAGAAGGTGCGCGACGTCGCCGAGCTGCTCGACGACGCAGGTCTTCGCCCGCCATCGCACCGCGTCGACGCGCGGGTGTGTTACGACGACCCGTGCCACCTCGTCCACGGCCAGCGAGTCGAAGGCGCGCCGCGGCGGCTTCTGGCGCAGATCCCGGGCGTTCGGCTCGCTGCGCACGACGACCCCACGTCGTGCTGCGGCGCGGCGGGCATCTACAACCTCACGCATCCGGAGATGTCGGCGCCTGTCCTCGCGCGGAAGATGCGAGCGCTCGCGGCGGCCGATCCCGACTTCGTCGCGAGCGGGAACCCGGGCTGCGTAATGCAGCTTCGCGCGGGGGCTGCGCGCTTCGGCCTGCGGGCACGGGTCGTTCACCCGATCGAGCTGCTCGACCGCGCGTACGGCGGGCCCGCGCGCGGCGGCGACGCACCCTACTTGTAGAGGATCGCGTCCGGGGTCGGCTTCGCCGTGTGGATTCGCGGGAAGGCGCCGAGACCGAGGGTCGGCAGCGATCCCTGCAGCACGAGATCGACCGGCAGGATCGATTCGCGGCCGCGCACGAGGCCGTACTTGTCCTTGAGGCCTTTGAAGACGTAATCGGATTCGGCGCCGGGCCGCTCGTCCGGCGATCCGGCGAGACCGAGGCGCGCCTGCTCGAAGAAGAGGTCGCGCCGCGCGTCGGGCTGCTGGTCGTTGCCGGCATCGAGCAGCTCGTTGCGGATCGACGTCTCTTCGAGGAGCGCCACCGTGCGCGCGAGGCGCTCCGCCGAGACCTGCTTGCGTACGAGCGCGGGCGGGTCCGACTCCTTTCCGCTCGCGGCGACGAAGCGCAGCTCGACGAGCTGCCCGCCCGCGAGCACGACCCCGTCGGGATGCAGCTCGCCGTTGTGCAGGTTCCCGTCGAGGAAGGCGGGCTGGATCCCGAGGCCGTCGGGGCCGGCGACCGCCGGGTTCTCGATGAGGAAGTTGCGCGTGATCGCCACGCGCTGCGGCGTCGCCTTCGCGACCTCGTCGCGGACGAAGCGGCCGGCCTCGCGCCCCGCCTCGGTGGTCGGGAACTCCTGCGCCGCGCGCTGCGCGAGGAGGATCCGCAGATCGCGCCGCTTGTCCTTCTTCGCCACTTCGAGCACCTGCTTCGCCGTCTTCTCCCGCAGCTCGGCGACGGTGTCGGGATCGGTCTCTCCCTCCTTCACCAGCTCGTACGCGGCCGCGTAGTTGCCCGCGTCGCTCTCCTTGGCGATCAGGAACTCGCGCACCGCGGGGGCGTACTCGCCGTTCGGGTAGCGCGCGAGATAGGCGTGCGCGTGCTGCTGCGGCGCGCGGCCGAACGTGTTCGGGTCGAGCCACGGATAGCGGACGAGCCGGTTCGGGAGCGAGGTCACGATCTGAACGACCGCCGGCACTTCGATCAGCCACTCGACGGGCCGCGGCAGGTCGCGGTCGCGCGCCCCGCCGGCGAGCGGTCCGAGAAAGATCCAGGACAGGCGCGCGCCCGTCTCCTTCGAGCGCGCGGCGAGAAACGCTCCGTACGGGTTCGTGTCGGGGCTCGTGAGCAGCAGGCCCGCGTGCCGCGCCATGTTCGGGCCGTCCTCGTCGTCCTCGCCCTTCGAGAGGTCCGACAGCTCCTCCCACATCTCGGTCTCCCGGCCGGATTCGCCGAGCGCGATCGCGCGCGCGAAGCGGGCCTCGTCCGCGAGCGGGCCCTCGGGATCGGCATCGAGGAGCCTTCGCGCCTCGCCCGCGATGTCGCCGTGCGGGGCGAGCAGCGCAACCGCGAGCGGACGCGCCGCGGCCGGCGCGGGGTCCCGTCCGGTATCGCGCGCAGCGGAGAGCGACCGGGTCTGCTCGCCGCGTTCGGCGAGGAGCAGCTTTGCGGCCTTCTCGCGCAGCTCGGTCGCCTCCGAATCCTCCGGCGCGAAGGTGAGCGCCCGCTCCGACGCGAGCAGCGCGACGCGGGCATTGCCGGCCTCGAGCGCTCGCCGCGCAGTGCGAAGGCTCTTGTCGCGCTGCATGCGCGCGATCCTCGCCTGGTCCGCCTCGACCTGCGCCGCGACGTCGCGCGCTTCCGGCGCCTCGGGCGACTCGGCGAGGAACCTCTTCTCCTGCACCAGCGCCTGCCGCTCCTCGGTGCTCACGGGGTCCTCGAGGTGCTTCGCGATCGCGAGGCCGAGCAGGGCGTTGCCGAGGTTCGCTGCGGCGGTGACGCCCGACATCGCGGCGCGGCCGAGCGGCTCGGCGATCACGTTGAAGACGCTCGCGAACGAGTTGACGAACGCGTCGCGCCGCCTTGCCTGCGCGAGGCGCAGCGGCTCGTCGGCCAGCGTCTGCTCGAGTCGCGTGCGGAGCGCGGGATCGAGGTCATCGCGGTCGAGCAGCACCTCGGTGCTGCGGACGTACGCGGTGTGGTCGTCGGCCGACGCGGCCGCGAGGTCTCTCGCCACGGGGACGAGTCCGGTCGCCGCGCCGTCGCGGGACGCCGCTTCGCCGTCGAGCGATTCGAGCCGCGAGAGCGAGCGGGCCACTCCGGTCTTGCTCGACGCGAGCGCGGCCGCGGCGAGATCGCGCGCAGCGAGGTCGGCGTCATCGGGGACGATCGCGCGCGCCTCGGGCAGCGGCTGGAGCGGCGGCCCGACGGGAACGCCGCCGGCGCCGGCGCACGCCGCGAGCGCGAGCGCGGCGAGCGTCGCGGCGGCGCGCACGAGCCGCTCACTGCGCAAAGCGGTCACGGTCCACCTTCATGGTGAAGGCCAGGAATGCCTCGAGCCGTTGCGACGCCGCGAGCTTCTCGGGCGTTCCGTCCTGCGCCGCGACCGACTGGTACAGCCGCGACGCCGCGTCGACCAGCTCCTGGAAGGTCGGCGGATCGAACAGGAGGCCCTCGGGCGGGTGGCTCTTCACGTAGTCGTCGGCGATCGCGGCGTAGAGGTCGGCGAGACCGAGAACGTGGGTGTTCGCGAGCTTGCTCTCGCGGTTGCGCAGCACGAGCCGCTGCTGCTCGGAGAGCGCACGCACGTCTCCGTCGGGCGTCAGCTTGCGCGACGCGACGAAGAAGCTCGCGCGCGCCATGTCGGCGCGCTCGATCTCCTCCTTGACGATCACCGTGTACTGGGTCCCCTCGGCCTGCGGAAGCAGCGCTTCGAGCAGCGCGATGCGCCGTTCGGAGGCCTCGACCACGCCGTGTTCGCTGCGAAGCGGCGCGGCGACGTCCTCGGCTTCTCCGGGAGGGCGTGCCGCGTCGAAGCCGGTGCGCGCCGCCTCGTCGAGCGCGTCGCACAGCGCCGCGCTGCTCCTCGCGTCGCGCTGCAGCTCGGGCGTTCGGTCCGACACCTTGCGGTAGCTCTGTGCCGCGAGGTCTAACGCGCGCCGGCGTTCGACCGCGCGGCCCTTCGCGAATGCGATCACGTCGTCCCAGTGCCCGGCGCGCAGCGCATCGGCGTAGACCTTTTCGAGGTTCTCGAGCCGCAGCAGCGTGCTGCGGTAGACGTTCCGGCCGGTGACGTCGCGCGCGGGCTCGAAACGGTAGGTGTCGTCGGGAACGTGCCGCCGGAGGACGGCCACCACCTCGAGGACGTTCTCGCTCGGACGAAAGCGCGGATCGGGCGGCGGCGCCGAGGCGCAGGCGGCGGCGCCGAGCGCCGCGAGCGCGAGCGCCGCGCGGCGCAGCGCGTTCACTTCGCGCTCCGCCGCCGTGCGGTGCGCGCGGCAACGGAGTTCAGCATCTTCTCGGTCGCGATCACCGCCGCGGCCATCTGGTCCGAATCGACACCCAGCGTCGAGAACGTGGCTTCGCCCGCGGCCTTCCACGTGATGAGCGTCTCGACGAGCGCGCCGGTCCGCCCTCCCGGCGGAATCCGCACCCGGAAGTCTTCGAGGCGCGGCAGCTCGAGGCCGAAGGCCCGAAGCGCCTTTCCGACGGCGCGCATGAGCGCGTCGTAGCCGCCGTCGCCGCTCGCCTCGGCCTTCGCCGTTCGTCCGCGGTGCGCGAGCGTCACCTCGGCGTGCGGCGGCTCTCCTCTGGCGACGGCAACCCGCCAGGACTCGATGCGCAAGAGCTGCTCGCCCGGCCGCTTCAGCACATCGGCGATGATCATCGGCAGGTCTTCGGGGCCGACCGTGTGCTTCTTGTCGCCGAGCTCGACGATCCGGCGCAGCACGAGGTCGCGGTCGGCGTCGGCGAGCGAGATGCCGAGGCTGCGCAGGTTCTGGTCGAGGCTCGCCTTTCCCGACAGCTTGCCGAGGGCGTAGCGGCGCTCGCGCGCGAAGCGATCGGGCGAGAGCCCGGTCGCGTAGAGATCGCCCTTGGCGTCGCCGTCGGCGTGGATCCCGGCGGTCTGCGTGAAGACGTCGCGTCCCACGATCGGTGCGTTGGCGGCGAGGTCCTTGCCGCTGAACGTCTCGACGAGCCGCGAGACCGGCGCGAGCCGCGACTCGTCGACCTGCGTCCGCATGCCCGTCTTGTCGTGGATGACGGCCACCACCTCGGCGAGGCGGCCGTTTCCCGCGCGCTCGCCGAGGCCGTTCACGCTGGTGTGGACGCCGCGTGCGCCCGCCTCGACCGCAGCGAGGCAGTTCGCGGTCGCGAGGCCGTAGTCGTTGTGGGCGTGGAACTCGAAGTCGACGCCGGGCCAGGTCTCGACCATGAGGCCCACCCAGCGCGTGACGTCGCCCGGTGCGAGGACGCCGAGCGTGTCGGGGAGATAGACGCGCTCGACCTCGAGCGCCGCGAGCGTTCGCATCATCGCGCTCACGTACTCGAACGACTCGCGAACGCCGTTCGACCAGTCCTCGAGGTAGACGTTGACGAGCAGCTTCTTGCGCCGCGCCGCGCGAACGGTCTCGGTCACCCGCTCGCGAAGCTGCTCGGGCGTGAGGCCGAGCTGTCCGCGACAGTGCCGCTCGGAGCCCTTCACGAGCAGGTTCATGACCGCGCCGCCCACGGCCTTGATCCACGCGACCGACGCGTCGCCGTCGCAGTAGCCGAGGATCTCGACGCGCGGCAGGAGCTTCTCGCGGCGCGCCCAGGCGGCGATCTTGCGCGCGGCCTCGCGCTCGCCTTCGGAGACTCGCGTCGACGCGATCTCGATGCGGTCGACCTTCACCTCCTCGAGCAGCATGCGCGCGAGCTGGAGCTTCTCGGCGGGGG
>JAYRMX010000124.1:0-8245 GCA_041912475.1 Myxococcota bacterium | reverse complement strand
CTTCGCTCGCTGCGCGGCCGCTTCGCGGCCGGCCTGAGCCGCATCGGCTCGCTGCGCTCGCCGGCAGCGGCCTTCGCTCGCTTCGCTCGCTGCGCGGCCGCTTCGCGGCCTTGCCTTACAGCCCGATCGCTCCCGTGGGGGCGTGCGGCTGCAGCGCGCCCGTGCCGACCAGCAGCAGGCCGAGCGCCATCGCGAGAGCGACCGGCACGAGGTTGGCGAGCACGCAGACGACGATCGCCCGGCCGGTGCCGACGTCGAGCGCCTGCCGCACCGCGATCACGGCCGCGATCGTCGAGAGCGCGAAGATCGCGAGGCCGAGCAGCGCCTCCGCCGGGCCGAGCGGCAGCACGCCGAGCACGGCGAGCATCCCCGGCGCCGTGGCGAAGCCGAGCGTTCGCAGCAGCTCGCCGTAGTCCGACGTGTGGTTCATGATCGCGACACCGATCAGCCAGACGAGGCCGGTTCCGAGAAACCAGCCGACGAGCCCGCCCGCGAGGCTCGCGAGCGCTCCGCCGCTGCCGGTCTCGCCGAACGTTCCGGCCGCCTGCGCGAGCGCGGAGAGCGCGACCACCGCGGCCGCCTGCCCGAACGCGCTCGTGTCGTGCTCGACCTCCTCGTAGACCGACGCGTCGAGCTTGAACGCGCCGACGAGGCGCGCGCCGAAGCTGCGGGCTGCGTCGCCCGGACCCGAGTCACCGCCGATGTCGCTCGCGCCCATGGATCCTCCCCGGCCCACCTCGTGGCCCCCCAGGGCGATCCTACCTCGCTGCGGCGAACGAGGTCGCCCTTTCTTCCCCGCGACGTGTCAGGATGGAGCGATCCCTCGCAGGAGGCCTCGCCATGACCGTCCCGTTCTGGTGTCTCGCAATCGTGTGTTTCCTTCCCTACGTCTGGGGCTTCGCATCGATCCCGGCGCGCAAGAAGCAGCTCGGCCGGATCGACAACAAGGACCCCCGCGCCCAGCAGGCGCAGCTCACCGGCCTCGGCGCCCGCGCCGTCGGCGCGCACAAGAACTCGTTCGAGGCGATTGCCATCTTCGCGCCGGCCGTGATCGTCGCGCACCTCGCGGGAGCGGATCCCGTGTGGTCGTCGCGCCTCGCGCAGATCTTCGTCTCCGCGCGGCTCGTGCACGGCATGTTCTACCTGCTCGACCTCGACGTCCTGCGCTCACTCGTCTTCGGTATCGCGCTCGCGTGCGACGTCGGCCTCTTCGTGCTCGCGGCGCAGGCGGCGGGGTAGCGACGCGGCTGGACGCTCGCCGCGCGATGGCCGCCGCGCGCTCGCCGAGCGCGCAGGCGCGGAGCCTCGGCGACGGCCGATTGCGCGACGATTCGCCGAAGGCCGGCGGCTGCGCCGGCACGGGCGCGGGGCCGCGGCGTGTGACCGTACTCGTCACACGCCGGGCGTATGATCCTGTGGCTGGGTGCGGCATGACGCCCGCGCCCGAGAAGGAGACCCCGTGCGAAGCACAGTCCCGCTCCTCGTCCTGCTCGCGGCGTCCCCCGCCGCGGCGGACTGCACGACGACCCGGATCGGCCGCTACACGTACTACAACTGCTCCGACGGCCGCAGCGGCACGTCGACGCAGATCGGGAACTACACCTACTACAACGACAGCGACGGCAGCTCCGGCACCTCGACGCGAATCGGACAGTTCGAGTACTACCACGACGCCACGCCGCCTCGCGCCGAGCGCCCGCGCATGGAGCCGTACGAGCCCGGCCGCTTCGGCGCACCGCACGGCTTGCGGTGGGGATGGGACGACGAGTGAGGATCGGCGGCGCTGCCCGGCGGAGCCCGACACGGGGCTAGCCCTTCGGGCCGCCGAGCCGCTCCGACGTGCTCGCGGCCGCTGCGCCCGATGCCCTTCGAGCCAGCGTGTCGCGCCATCTCGTCGAGAGGGCAGGGCACGCCGCGAGCGCCCGCGCCGCTGCGAGATCCCGCTTGCGAAGGTGCATCACCTGGTTGGCGGCTCCGACCGTCCACTCGGGGCACGGGCGGTCGATCAGCACGAGCGAGAGCCCGGCCTCGACCTCGCCCTCGCGCAGCACGCGGAAGTACCAGCCTGTGCGTCCCGTCTGCTGCACGCGGAGCGCGAGATCGGGAACGTTCCACCGCCGCGGGAGCTTCCAGCACGGCTGGCGCGGCTGAGACACCTGGACGAGCGCCGTGCCGATCTCGAAGACGTCACCGATGCACACGTCCGCCTCGAGCTGGCCCGCCGTGGTGAAGTTCTCTCCGAAGCCGCCGTCGCGCAGCGCCGCGATGCCGAGCTCGTCCTGCCAGCGGACGTAGTGCTCGAACGGGTATGCGCAGACGGCCTTGTCCGCTCCGCCATGGTTCTCGAGATCCGCCTGACCGTCGCCTGCGAGATTGAGCGCGCCGAGTCGTACCGGCCCCGAGACAGGCTCCTTGAACGCGCCCGTCGTCCACGCCGCACCGGCGGGTTCACCGCTGCCGCTCCCGCCGAAGGTTCGCGGGAGCCCCACACGAACCGCGAGCACGCGCATCGCTGCGTGGGTCGCCGGAATCCGAGCCTCCGCTGGCGGCGAGGCGGCCCCGCCGGTTTGCGCCGGTCGCCGCGCGATCACGGTACGGCCTTCCGGGCGCCGCCCATCCGCTCGGTGAAGTCCCAGCTCACGACGCGCCGCGGGGTGAGCGCGATCGCGACCTCGCTGCCGGCTCTGCCGAGCAGCCAGCGGGCGAGAGGCGACGTCGCGTCGCCGAGAAACCGTTCGATGAGCACGCGCAGGATCTCCTCGCCGCGGTCCTCGATCAGCGCCGCGGTGGCCCTCCCACGCACTCCCGTGTAGGGAATCGTGTCGGGCGCCACTTCGAAGGCGCAGCGAGGGTCGCGAGCGAGAAGCGAGACGATCCTCGCCGATCGGTGCGTCGCGCACCAGATCCGGCCCTCGAGCGCAGCGAACCACAAGGATGCGAGGACGGGATGACCGCTCGCGCCGTTCACCGCGAGCCGGAGCGGAACTCGCGTTCGCGAGAGGAACGCATCGACCTGCGCGCGGGACCACGGCCCCCTGGTTTCCATCGATGCCTCCGACGCCTCTCGATCGGCTTCGCACGCGACCGGCGCGCTCCGCGCCTCGGGCGACTCTAGGAGGCGGGGGCTCCTGCGACAACGCGCTCGGACCGGCTGCTTTGCGCCGCTCGGCGCCCGCGCCGCCGCTGCGACGGCGGCGTCGAGACCGCTCAGATGAACGGGCGCCGGTCGAGAACGAGGCGCAGCGGGCGCTCGGTACGGATCCTTCCCGGGCACGCCGCCTGGAGCTCGGCGAGCGCGCACACGGCGCCGAAGAGCGCGTGCAGATCGTCGAGCCCCGCATCCGTCGCCGGGTCGAGTGCGAGAAGGAAGGCGACGTAGCGTTCGGAAAAGGCGTCGAGCGCGCGCGTCGCTTCGCCAAAACGGTGCGCCGTGAGGCGCCGCGCACGGCTGAGACAGTAGACCCAGTCGATGTCGGCGAAGCCGACGAAGTGCGCGAGCGGAAAGAGCCGCTCGTCGAGCACCGCGAGACAGGTATCGATCAGCGCCTCCGGATACGGATGCGGGCGGCGCGCGTGCTCGAGATTGAAGAGGTAGTGAAAGGTCCCGGCGAGATGCGGGAAGATCGCCTGGCCGCCTTCGGGAAGCGGAGCCAGCGCTCCCCGCCGCCAGCATCCGGTCGCGGGGTCGCATTCGCGCGCGAGCCACGCGAAGTAGCGCTCCTCCCATTCGGCGCCGATCTCGCCGGCGAGGTGGAGCGCCGCGTAGAGCCCCGCGCCGCGATGCGAGGCGAGCCAGGGATTCGCGGCCCAGTCGAGCGCGTCGAGGAAGGCCTCGACCGCCTCGGGCTTCGCGAGCGCCGCGAGCCCCGCGAGCGAGCGCGCAGGACGCGCGTCGAAGAGCTCGAGCGCGGCGACGCAGTGGGCGGTCGTGTGGATCTCATGGTGCGTCGCTTCGTGGAAGAGCCCGTCGCCCGGATCCTGCAGCGAGCGCAGCGCGTCCACCCACGCGAGGCGCTCGCCGGCGCTGCCCGGGAAGCGGCCGATCGAGTAGAGAAGGTTCGCGGCGTCCGCGCACCCGTACGGATTCACGCCGAGATCGCGGGTTCCCGGCGGATCCTGCCGAAGCCAGCGCCGGTAGCGGCCCGGCGCGCCGAGTGAGTGGCTCGCCACGAGGCGCTCCACCGCTCGGACGAAGTCGCGTAGATCGAGCATCGGGCCTCCGAGCACTGCGCGTTTCGTTCCCGTGGGCCACGCTCCCGCGGCCTTCGCCGCGCGTCGCGCGTGCCGCCTGCCGCCGTCGAAGATCCGCTGCACCCTCTCCTGCGAGCTTCCGGCGCGTACCATCCTACCGCGCCGGATGCACCGAACGGCGCACCGCGAAACCTCGAGCGGGAAACCGCCGGTGCGGAGCGACGCGCGGGAGATCGAGCTCCTTGCGGGCTCCTTGCAGATCGGGCTCACCGGGTACGAGCAGGTTCTCGTGGACGCCGCCGGGAGATCTGGTCTCGCATCTGGAACGACACGCCGAACGGCGATTACACTGGCTTGGTGCAGGCCCGGCGCGGCTCGCACGGGAGGACTCGATGAAGGTCACCTACGACGCGGTGACGGATACGCTGACGATCGCTCTCCGTGACGCTCCAATCGCGGAGAGCGACGAGGGAAAGCCGGGCGTGATCCTCGACTACGACGCCGCCGGCAACCTCGTCTCCATGGAGGTTCTGGATGCGTCCGTACGGGTTCACGAGCCGCGCACGGTCACGTTGGCGACCCGCGAGCAGGAGCCCTCGATGCGCGGGAAGCCGTGAGTGAGGCAGCCGACAGTACCCTCGCACAGTGATCCGCTCCGCGTACGCCGGAGCCGCCATCGGGCGCAGGCTCTCCCCAGGGGTCGTTGTCAGATTGGTGCGCTATCCGCCGTAACCCGCAGAGAGCCCGCTTCTTCGTCCTGCGCGCACGACGTCTGCCGCGACACGATCCTCGATCTGCCGAGCGGCGAGAGATCCAGGCCCGCGTCGCCAGCACTCTCGCGTGGTCTCGGCCGGATGGCGGAGTGCCGATACATGGCTAACTTGGCGTCATGAAAGAGGCCAAGATATCCGAGATCCGCAACGGGCTGAGCCGCTACCTGGCGCTCGTGCGCAAGGGCGAGACCGTGCGGATCCTCGACCGCAACGTCCCGATCGCGCAGCTGATCCCGATCACGGCACCGGGCGGCGAGCGGCCGGTGGGCGACGAGGCCCTGGCCGACCTCGAACGCAAGGGGCTGATCCGCCGCGGAAGCGGGAAGATCCCCCGGGAGATCCTGGAGCGCGACCCGGCCGGCAAGCCGGCTGGCGCCCTCGAGGCGCTTCTCGCGGAGCGCCGGCGACGGTGAGATTCTGGGACTCGTCCGCGATCGTTCCGCTCGTCTGTCGCGAGGCGGAGAGCGGTCGCTGCCGAGCGCTCCTGCGGATCGACCCGATCCTCGTGGTCTGGTCGCTCGCGGCGACGGAGGTGATCTCCGCGCTCTCGCGGAAGCGCCGCGAGGGACGCCTCTCCGCAGCGCGCTTCGACGCCGCAAAGCAGCGCCTGCTCGGACTCGAGGGTGCGTGGTCCGAGGTCTCGGCCCTCGACGCCGTTCGGCTGCGCGCCCGGCGGCTGCTCGAGGTCCATCCGCTTGCCGCAGCCGACGCCCTCCACCTCGCGGCCTCTCTCGTACTCGTCGAGGAACGAACACGGGGGGCTGGCTTCGTGAGCCTCGACGAGCGCCTGCGGGAGGCGGCGGGCCGCGAGGGTTTCGCCGTGCTCCCGTAGGATCAGAACCTCTCTCGCGATTCAAGGAGGGGCACAGGCTGCAAGCATCCCTCGTCGAGGCCACCCCGGATGCGAACTTTCCTCCTCCTCGCCGCGCTCATTCTCGCGTGGACCGGCGCCGCCCGTGCCGACCCGTTTGCCTGCTACCAGAGCTCGTGTGGCGGGCCGAGGCCTGCTCTCGCAGTCTCGCTCGTTCGAGACCTCCTGCCGTAACGAGCACGAGGGCTCCGTAGCCCCCATCACGCCCGGAGCAGCACGTCGCCGGCGCACGCCTTGCTTGCGCATCATGGCGACACCGCAGAGCGCGCCAGCGAGAGCGTAGGGTTGATGCCATCCTGTACGAACTGTACATTGTCGGCGTACCCGGAGGGTTCCCATGGCAATCCGCAACTCCCATGGCATCGAGGACACGCGCAAGCACCTGCCGGCACTGGTCGAAGATGCCCACCGCGGCCGCGCGACGTTGATCACCAAGCGTGGCAAGCCCTATGCCGCACTCGTTCCCCTGAGCGTCCTCGACCGTTCCCAGAAGCGGCCGGACATCCGCACGCTTCGTGGCAGCGGAAGGGGCCTGTGGGGGCGCTCACCGGCTGCGATGCTCGCGAGGCTGCGCGCGGAATGGGACTGATCTCCTTCGACTCGCTGCCCGCGGGCGCGCTCGTCACCATGGATTCGGCGCCGATCATCTATTTTCTCGAAAACCGCCGCTCGCTCGCCGACCGCTTCGCTCCGTTCTTCGACGCAGAAGCCGCAGGCCGCCTCGGAATCGTCCTGTCGACCATCACGCTCGCCGAGGTCCTGACCGGGCCGCTCAGCCGCGGAAACGAGCTGCTTGCAGAGCAGTACCGGGCAGCCCTTTCGGCCTGGAATCTCGTGCCGGTGAGCGACGACATCGCCGTCGCCGCCGCGCGCTTCCGGAGCGCGTACCGGCTACGTCTGCCCGATGCCATCCAGCTCGCCACGGCGGTGGCGACGGGATCCGCCGCCCTCGTGACCCATGACCGCGACTTCTCACGCGTCCGAGAGATCCGCATTCTCGGCTGATCTGCTCACCGCCGCGCGTGGCCACTTTGGTCGGGGGCTACCGCGCACGGCAGAAGAAGTGCCGGAGCGTCCAGCCGGCCCCGGTGTCACCGATGATCTCGCCCTCGCCGCCGCCCGCGGCCGCATCGAGCGATTCGAAGTCGAGATGCACGAGCCGGACCGAGCCTGCCGCTGCGGGCCGCAGGTCGGCGAGCAGATCGCGGTCGCTGGACGCGAGCGCGACGCCGATCGTCGCCTCGCGGCGCATCCGCTCGACACCCTTGCGAGTCACGGTTCCTACGGCTGCGGTCGAGAAGCCGCCCGGCGTCCCGCGCCGCAGCTCCGGTGGCCGCTCGAACCTCCGCCGGCGCCGGGGGACTGGGCGCGTTCGCGTCGGACCGGATTCGCCGTCACGCCGTCTCACTCCTCCGGCTGCGTCCCGAGCCCGAAGAGGCCCTTCGCGCGCAGGCGGGTCATGAAGTCGGGCTCGTAGGCCTCTTCGGGGGCGGCGCGGACCATGCGGTCGAGGGCCTTCGCGTCTTCTCCGACGAGGATGCGCCAGGTGCCCGAGCGCACGCCGTCGAGGATGATCGTCGCGGCCGCGGCGGCGGTGAGCGGCGCCTTGTCACGGAAGTCCTCGCCGATCTTCTGGAGCGCGGCGCGGAGCTGGTCGTCGCTGAGTGCGTCGCGCGCAATGCCCTGGTGGGCCATCTGGTCGCGCACGGGCTGGAGGTCCTCGGACGTCATCTCCTTCGGGCTCGGGCGTCCGAGGACGGCCGCGCTGTTCATGACGATCGACGTGCCGACGTGGCCCGGCATCACGACCGAGACCTCGACGTGCGGCGCATTGAGCCGGAGGTCGGTGATGAGCGCCTCGGTGAAGCCCTTCACGGCGAACTTCGCGGCGCTGTACGCGGTGTGCGGGATGTTGGGGCCGAGAACGGCCCAGAAGCCGTTCACGCTGCTGGTGTTGACGATGTGCGCCTCGCGGCTCGCGACGAGGAGCGGGAGGAACGCGCGCGTCCCGTAGTAGACGCCGCCCCAGCAGATCGCGAAGGTGCGGTCCCACTCCTCGCGCGAGGTCTGGAGAAAGCTCCCGCCGCCGCCGATGCCGGCGTTGTTGAAGAGCAGATGGACGTGGTCGGTCGCGTGCTCCTCCTGCACGGCGTCGCGAAACGCGAGCATCTGTCGCTCGTCCGAGACGTCGCACAGATGTGTCGTGACGCGCGTTCCGGGCGGCGCCTGCCGCTTGCAGAGCGCCTTCGTCTCCTCCATGTGCTCGGCCGACACGTCGCACATCGCGACGTGGCAGCCCTCGGCCGCGAGCTGCCTCGCGAGCTCGCGCCCCATCCCCGTGCCGCCGCCCGTCACGACCGCGATCCGCCCCCGGAACTCCTTCATCGTGCACCTCCGTTCGCCGAAGCGG
>JAYRMX010000123.1:0-11524 GCA_041912475.1 Myxococcota bacterium | reverse complement strand
CGACGGAGTGATCGTGACCGCGTGGCTCTCGTGGGCCGGCCACGAGCTCCGCACCGTCGCGATCGCCGGCCGCGGCCTCGGCCACTCGCTCGCCCCCGGCGACGAAGTGGCCGTCGCGGTGCGGGCGGAGGACGTGCACCTGATTGCGGAGTGACTCGCGGCGGCGGGTCCCCGTCAGCCGGCGGTGCGGCCCTCGTTCTGCCGCTCCGCCTCCGCCCGAATCTCCGCCACCAGCGCGGCGCCGCGCGCGCGTCGGGCCCTCACGCCGCGTGCGCGGCGCGAGCCAGCTCGAGCGTCCCGCTCGCGTTGCCCGCCTACTTCTCCGTCTTCGCCCGTCCGTAGCGGCGGCGGAAGCGGTCGATGCGGCCGTCGGCGTCGAGCTCGCGGAGCTTGCCGGTCCAGAACGGGTGGCTCGCCGACGAGATGTCGAGGCGGACGAGCGGAAGCTCCTCGCCGTCGACGGTCTTCGTCTCCTTCGACGTGATCGTCGAGCGCGAGATCCACTCGGCGCCGGTGGCCGAGTCGTGGAACACGACCTTGTGGTAGTCGGGATGGATGTCGGCCTTCATGCGCGCTCCTACCAGCTCGACTTGCGGACGCCGGGAAGCTGGCCGCGCAGGGCGAGCTCGCGGATCGCGATGCGCGAGATCTCGAACTTCTGATGGACGCCGCGCGCGCGGCCGGAGATCTTGCAGCGGCGGTTGCGGCGCGTCGGGCACGAGTTGCGCGGCAGCTTCGCGAGCGCCGCGATCGCCTCGTCCTTCTCGCGCGGCGAGAGGTCGGGGTTCTTCACCTTCTTGCGCAGCGCCTCGCGGCGCTCGGCGTACTTCTTGATGAGCTGCTCGCGCCGCTCGTCCCGGATCACCTGAGAAAGCTTGGCCAAAGGACCTCCCCGAACCTCGATGCGTCCGGGCGGACGGCGCCCGGGCGGAGCCGGAGGGTACGGAAACCCCCCGGGGGCCGCAAGGCGGGCGGGCGGGCGGGGTCACGCGTACTCGCCGAGCTTCTCGCGGAGGATCATCTTCAGCATCGTCTGGTAGCCCAGCCCTCGTTTTGCTCCGGCGGCACGCAAGCCGTCGATCAGATCCTTGTCCAAAAGGATCGAAGTGGGCTGCGTTCGCCGCCGAAGGACGCGGGCACTGCCGCTCCTCTCGATGTCCGCGCCGAGGTCGCGCTTTGCGAACTCGCTGAGCTGCGCATCGCGCCCGCTCCGGGCCGTGACGCGCTCGCGCCTCGGCCGGCTCGTCGCGGCCTTCCGGCTAGAACCCGACTTCGTCGCCATACAGCCTCCTCTCGCTTCGCCGCATCGGGCGGCAACTGATGGGGCGCAGCCGCCTCCCCCGCCGAGTGAAGATCAGCGCCAGCGGACGCCCACTGCCGTCGATGCCGAGAAGCAGCCAGCGAGGCTCCTCATGGGCTGGCTCGACGATCCTGCCGGCGAAGAGCACGGGATGTCGGAGTATCTGCTCGACCTGAGTCGCGACCACGCCGTGCCTCTCGCTCTTCAGGCGGTTGCCGGCGTCCCAATCGAAGTCCCTCGAAGAGCCGACCAGATCGTCGAGCCAGTGGGCCGCCTCCGGATCGGCGACGAGGCGCATAGCCAAAACATAGCTATTCTCTTGGTGGCGCCACCACTCCCTGCGCGCCGGCTGAGCCTCCCCGGACCCCCGCGCCCTCAGCCATTGCGCATGAACACCCCCGCGAGCGCCGTGGCGACGCGGCGCGGGGTGAAGCGCATGAGGAAGACGGGGATCGAGTTCTGGAGGCCCGGGATGCGGCAGGTCTTCCCGGCGAGCATCGCGCGGATGCCGGCCTCGGCGACGGCGCGGCTCTTCATCATGTTGATCCGCTGGTAGAGCGTCGGCGTCTGGCCCGCCGTCTCGATGAACTCGGTCGCGGCGACGCCGGGGCAGACGACGCTCACCTTCACGCCCGCGCCCTTCAGCTCGGCGGCGAGCGCCTCGCCGAAGCTCAGCACGAACGACTTCGCGGCCGCGTAGGTCGCGTAGGTGGGCGTCGCCTGGAAGGCGCCGATCGAGCTCACGAGCAGGATCCAGCCGCGGCGGCGCTCGCGCATCCCGCGCGCGAAGACGTGCGTGAGGTGCGCGAGGCTCGTGACGTCGAGCTCGATCAGCTCGCGCTGGCGCTCCCACGGCGGGTCGAGGAAGTCGCCGTGGATGCCGAAGCCGGCGTTGTTCACGAGCACGTCGACCGGCTTGCCGAGCGCGGCGACGCGGTCGGCGAGGACCTGCGCGCCGCCGGGCTGCGAGAGGTCCGCCGCGATCACGTGCGACACAGATCCGTGATCACGCGAGAGCTCGTCGGCGAGCGCCTTCAAGCGATCTTCGCGCCGCGCCGTCAGCACGAGCTCGCACCCGTGCGCGGCGAGGATTCGCGCGAAGTCGGCGCCGAACCCGCTCGACGCCCCCGTCACGACCGCGAGCGCTCCCGCCAGCGGCCCCTGCTTCGTCGTGCTCATGCGTCTTTCCTCCCTCGGCCACGGTGTCCGTGCTGCGTGCGGCCCGTGCCGCGGCGCCGGCTGCGCGTAGCCTCACAGATTCTATCGCCGCCGGCCCGGACCGGGCTCGCTCACGCTCGCCGGCAGCGGCCTTGCCTTGGCCGCACGGCTCGCTTGCGCTCGCCGGCAGCGGCGTTCGCTACCGTGCCGGGAGATGTTCCCGCTCCGCGACGAGAATCCGAGCCTCCTCACGCCCGTCGCGACCTTTCTGATCATCGCGCTCAACGCCGCGGCGTGGCTGCTCGTGCAGGGCCTCGGAGGGGAGCCGGCGCTCACGCGTTCGGTCTGCGAGTACGGCCTCATTCCCGGCGAGATCCTGCAGCGGCTGCCGGCCGGGACGCGCGTTCCGCTCGGCGATCACGTCTCGTGCGTGATCGGCGCCGGACCGGTGTGGCTGACGCCGCTCTCGTCGATGTTCCTGCACGGAAGCTGGATGCACATCGTCGGCAACCTGTGGTTCCTCTGGGTCTTCGGGAACAACGTCGAGGACGCGATGGGCCATTCACGCTTTCTCGTCTTCTACGTCGCGTGCGGACTCGCCGCGGCCGCGGCGCAGACGCTCGCGAATCCCGCGAGCGCGCTCCCGATGGTCGGTGCGTCGGGCGCGATCGGCGGCGTGATGGGCGCGTACGCGCTGCTCTATCCGCACAACCGCATCGACACGCTGATCATCCTCGGCTTCTACGTCCGCACGATCGCGGTGCCGGCCTACTTCATGCTCGGCTACTGGTTCGTGCTACAGGTGCTGGGAGGCCTGCCTTCGCTCGGCGGCGAGGGCGCGGGCGTCGCGTTCTGGGCGCACGTCGGGGGCTTCGTCGCGGGCGCGGTGCTGGTGCTCGTGTTCCGCGACCCGGAGCTGCTCGCGCGCCAGCGCGCACGCGCGGACGTCTACGGCTGAGGGGCGCGAGCGCGTACGCTGCCCTGCGTCCCGTGCGGATCAGCGCCGAGGATCTCCAGCGCCGGCTCGAGCGGGCGGACCGCCAGCTCGTCCTTCTCCGCCGCGCGACGCGCGAGCTGCGCCCGATGGGCCGATCGATCCGCAGTGAACGGAGCCATGGAGCTCGACGATCCGGTCGCGCTGGCTCTGGCGATCGCTGAGGTCCTGCGCCGCGAAGCGCACCCGCACGCACTCTACGCGGGGCTGCTCCTCGCCGCGTACGGCGAGGCGCGCGCTCATAGAGACCCACTGACGCGCGTCTCGCGCGCCCGTGACGCGGTCATCCTCGCGGAGCGCCGACGACGCGAAGTCGGCAGGCGCGCGCCGCGAGCGCGAGCTCCTCGTCGTGAGTTGCGAGGACCAGGTCCGCGTTCCGCTCGTCCCGCCAGAGCAGTGCCGTCGCGAGATGGATGGCGTCGAGCGTCCCGAGCGAAGTCGGGAACGGCTCCGCAGCGCGGCGCAGCACGAGCGACGAGGGGAGCACGAGCTCGACGCGGTCGATCACCTCCGCGATCGTGCTCCGGTGTCGCGCGACCTCGGCGTCGGTGAGCAGGCCGCGGAGGCGAAGCCGGTCGATCGTGCGCAGGCATTCTACCTCGGCGAGCGCGCTCGCCACGGCCGTCTGGATTAGGGGCCACACCGTGAGTGCGTGAGGCTGGCCCAGTACGCGGCGAAGGACGACGGAGGAGTCGAGGTAGACGATCAACGCTGCGCCTGGCGCTCCTCGCGCAGA
This sequence comes from Myxococcota bacterium, assembly GCA_041912475.1. Lineage (GTDB taxonomy): Bacteria > Myxococcota_A > UBA9160 > UBA9160 > UBA9160 > MYXO. Next base: position 7,336 of record JAYRMX010000123.1, on the reverse strand, counting down.
ATGGCGACCACGTCCACCTCGAGGGGGCGCCCGCGAGGGATCGCGAGGGCGCGCAGCGGCGGGCTGTCCTTCACCAGCGGCCGCACCTCGAGTCGCTCGGCGCCTCCGCGCTCCGGGACGATCCGCGCGATCGGCGTCTTGCGATCGAGCACGACCACCGTTCCGCCGCGCCGAACGATCCGGAGGTACTCGCTGAGGCGGGCCTTGAGGGCCGCGACGCCGATCCGTTTCATGACCACACGATAGCCACTCGTGACCATCTCGGCGAGGGGGCGGGTCGACGCTCCGTCTCGAGCCGCGCGGCGCCGGACTCGCCGCGGCCTGCGCCGGACGCGCCGGATCCGAATCCCGGAGCCGGCGTTTCGCGAGGGCGCTAGTCTGGCGCCGCGCCCTGCGGTCCCGGGGAGCCCCGTGTGTCGCTTCCCGAGCGCGCTCGAGACCTGCGAATGGGTAAGCCTCCGCGCCCGCGTGCCACGTACGAAGACCTGCTCCGGGTCCCGGAGCCCCTCGTCGCCGAGCTCGTCGGCGGCGAGCTCTTCGCGAGCCCGCGGCCGGCGTCGCCGCACGCACACGCGCAGAGCCTGATCCTCATCGATCTCGGCGGCGCGGTCCGCCTTGCCGGCCGGGGCGGCGGAGGCCCCGGAGGCTGGTGGCTGCTCTCCGAGTCCGAGCTGCACCTCGGCGAGGACGTCCTCGTCCCGGACGTCGCCGGATGGCGCTGGGAGAGGATGCCCGTGCTGCCGAGCGCCGCGGCCTTGACGCTGGCGCCCGACTGGCTGTGCGAGGTCGTCTCTCCGTCCACGGGCCGGCTCGACCGCGCGAAGAAGCTCCCGGTCTACGCGCGCGAGGGCGTTCGTCACCTCTGGCTCGTCGATCCGCTCGCGCGAACGCTCGAGAGCTACCGGCTCGAAGACGGCCGCTGGCTGCTGCTCACGACGTTCTCGGGTGATGACGCCGCGCGCGCCGAGCCCTTCGAAGCCGTCGAGATCGATCTCACACGCTGGTGGCTGCCGGAGCCCGCAGCGGGCCAGCGCTGACCGCCGGCGGCACGGGGGCCCCCCGGCGAGGCTCTGCGCACGCGCGCTCAGCGCCCCTTGAACGTCACCGGCTTCTTCGCGAGGAACGCGAGCGCGCCGTTCATGAAGTCCTCGCTGCGGCCGGTTCGCATCATGGCCTCGGCCTCGAGGTCGATCGCGCTTCGCAGGTCGATGCCGCGCTCGGCGAGGTTGAGGTTTCGCTTCATGTAGCGGTACGCGATGGGCGGCCCGGCGGCGATGCGCTGCGCGAGCGCGCGCGCCTCGTCGCGCAGCGCGGCCTTCGGCACCACGCGGCCCACGAGCCCGATGCGGAGCGCCTCGCCGGCCGTCATTCGCTCGGGAAGGAAGTAGAGCTCGCGCGCCTTCGCGGTGCCGAGGATCTTGGTCATGAAGTACGAGCCGCCGAAGTCGCCCGAGAAGCCGATCGTGGCGAACGCGGTGGTGAAGACGGCGTGATCGGCGGCGATCCGCAGGTCGCAGGCGAGCGCCATCGAGAGCGACGCGCCCGCGCACGCGCCGTTGATGACGGCGAGCGTCGGCTTTCCCATCTCGTGCAGCAGGAGCGACGCCTCCTGGCTGCGGCGCAGCACGTCGATCGTGTCCTCGAGCAGCGGAAGGCCGTCGGGTCCCTTCGGGCGCCCGGCCGCTGTCGCCGACCCGGCCGTCGCCATCTGCGAGATGTCGCCGCCGGCCGAGAAGGCGCGGTCGCCCGCGCCCGTCAGCACGACGCAGCGCACGTCGGCGTCCCACGCGAGTTCGCGCAGGCGCTCGGGGAGCTCCGACATCAGCTCCTGGTCGAGGGCGTTCATCTTCTCCGGCCGATTGAGCGTCACCGTCGCGACGCCCCCGTCGCGTTCGACTCGCACCGTATCCGAGCTCACGTCGCCTCCTTCCGGGTCTCATCCGACACTGTACAGTGTCGAGTCTGCCATCGCCGCGCTGCGGGACGGCGTCCGCGCCGCCTCGTCGTCAGCACCGGCCGAGCGCGCGGAGCCGCGCCTCGACGCGCGCCACGTCGGCCGGAACGTCGACCGCCGCGCTGCTCCAGCCCTCGACGACGGCGACCTGGATCGGGTGGCCGTGCTCGAGCGCGCGGAGCTGCTCGAGCGATTCGGCGCGCTCGGCCGGCGTCTGCGCGAGGCCGACGAAGCGCAGCAGGAACTCGCGCCGGTAGGCGTACAGGCCGACGTGCTGGAGGACCTTCACCGGCGGCGCGTCCTCGCGCTGGAACGGGATCGCGCTGCGCGAGAAGTAGAGCGCGCGGCCGCGGCGGTCGGTGACGACCTTCACGCGGTTCGGGTCCGCGAGGGCGTCCGGGTCGGCCGGATGCGCGACGGTCGCCATCGGCGCGCTCGCGTCGGCCGCGAGCGCGTCCACCGCGGCGTCGATCACGAACCCCTCGATGAGCGGCTCGTCGCCCTGGATGTTGACGATCACGGGCTCGGAGAGCCGGACGGCCGCCTCCGCGATGCGGTCGGTGCCGGTCGGGTGCTCGGCCGAGGTGAGGACGGCCTCGGCGCCGAAGCCCGCGCAGACCTCGGCGATGCGCGCGTCGTCGGTCGCGACGATCACGCGGGCGAGGCGCTTCGCCGTGCGCGCGCCCTCCCAGACGCGCCGGATCATCGGCACGCCCGCGATGGGCGCGAGCGGCTTTCCCGGAAAGCGCGTCGCGTGGAAGCGGGCCGGGATCACGCCCACCGCCGCCTCCGCAGGCCCGCCGGCCCCGCTCGCGCGCTGCGCCGTCACGATGGCCGCGATCCTACCCGATGACTACAGTCCCCGCCGTGGCTGCCGCGACCCCCCCGAGCGCCGGAGGCGCCCGCGTCCTCGCCGTCTCGTCGAACAAGGGCGGCGTGGGCAAGACCACCGTCGCGAGCAACCTCGCGATCTACTTCCGCGCGCTGCGCGAAGAGCTTCCCGTTCTCGTGGTCGGCCTCGACGACCAGCACACGATCGACCGCATGTTCTCGCTGCGCGAGCCGCGCCCCGGCGACGGGAACTTGAAGCACGGCTTCTCCGAGCGCAGCTTCGACCGCGTCGCGCAGCTCGGCGAGTACGGCGTCCACTTCGTGCCGTCGCCCCCCGATCTCATCGGACTCAAGGCCCGCGCCGAAGACATCGGGACGCTGCGCCGCATCGTCGATCGAACGGTCTGGGATGGCGTCATCCTCTTCGACACCAAGAGCGATCTCGAGGCGCTCACGCAGAACGCGCTCGTCGCCGCCGATCGCGTCCTCATTCCGGTCTCGGACTGGGCCTCGCTCGAGGAGGCGGCGAAGATCTTCGGCTTCCTCGAGCGCGTTCGACCCGGCCAGCGCAAGGCGCGCGTGCTGCTCACGCTCGCCGACCTCCGGACGCGCGTGGACGGCCCGGGGAGCGATTTGCGGTCGCGCCTCGAGTCCGAGGTGAAGGCGCGCGGCTGGCCGCTGTACCGGACGATGCTCTCGCGAAGCCCGCGCGTCGAGGCGCTCAACTCGGCGACCGGGCGCCCGCTCTCGATCCTGCACCACGCGCAGGGAACGCCGGTCCACCGGCAGTTCAAGGATCTGGCCGAAGAAGTGCTCGAGGACCTCGGCCTCGGAGCGAAGGCGCCGTGGGCGCCGCCGCGCGCTCCCGCGCGGCGCGTCGTCGTCTCTCGCCCGCGCGAGCCGGAGCGCGTGGCCGACTGGAAGGACCTGTTCATGCGCAGCCTGCGCCGCATCCAGCGCTAGCGCACGGCGCGCGAACCACGGAGGAAGCATGGCGACGTTCGGCATCGTGGTGGGCGGGGGGCCGGCCCCGGGGATCAACGGCGTGATCGGCGCCGCGGCGCTGGTGGCCGCGCGGCGCGGGCACCGCGCGATCGGCCTCATGGACGGCTTCTCGCATCTCATGGAGGGCCGTACCGACCGCGTTCGCGAGCTTCGTCCCGAGGACGTCGCGACCGTCCACCTGCAGGGCGGATCGATCCTGCACACCTCGCGCGCCAACCCGACGAAGAAGCCCGAGCACCTCGAGGCGGTCGTGAAGTCGCTCGGCGCCCTCGGGATCGATCACCTCATCACGATCGGCGGCGACGATACGGCGTTCTCGGCGAAGAGCGTCTCCGACACTGCGGGCGGGCGCATCAAGGTCGTCCACGTGCCGAAGACGATCGACAACGATCTGCCGCTCCCGGACGGCATCCCGACCTTCGGCTTCGAGACGGCGCGCGAGCACGCTGCGCACGTCGTCGCGGCGATGATCGAAGACGCGAAGACGGCAGGGCGCTGGTACTTCCTCGTGCTCATGGGCCGCAAGGCGGGCTTCCTCGCGCTCGGCGCGGGGAAGGCCGCCGGTGCGACGGTGACGCTCATCCCGGAGGAGTTTCCGGCCGGCCCGATCCGTCTCGAGGACGTGGTCCGCACGCTCGAGGGCTCGGTCGTGAAGCGCCGCGCCGAGGGGCACGGCCACGGCGTCGCGGTGCTCGCCGAAGGCATTGCCGAGCGCTTCGACCCGGCGGAGCTCGACTTCATGAAGGACGTCGAGCGCGACGAGCACGGCCACGTGCGCCTCGCCGAGGTCCCGCTCGGAAAGCTCCTTCGCACCGCGGTCGCGGGAAGCCTCGCGTCGCGCGGCGTCAAGGTCACGATCGGCGACAAGGACGTCGGCTACGAGCTGCGCTGCGTCGCGCCGACGGCCTTCGACCGCGACTACACGCGCGATCTCGGCGTGGGCGCGGTGACGACGCTCCTCGCCGGCCAGTCGAGCGCGCTCATCACGCGCCAGGCGGGCCGGATCGTTCCGATTCCGTTCGCCGAGCTGATGGACGCGAAGACCGGGCGAACGCGCGTGCGCGAGGTCGACGTGCGGACCGACTCGTTCGCGAGCGCTCGCGCGCTCCAGACGCGCGTCGAGCGCGCCGACCTCGACGACGCCGCACGGCTCGCCGAGATCGCGAAGGCAGCGAAGCTCTCGCCGGAAGACGCGCGCCGGCGGTATGCCCCGATCTCCTGACGGCCGCGAGGCCGGCGAGAGCGCGCACGTCCGCTCCGCGGCGCCGGGCCCGGCGCCGCGCAGCGGACGCAATCCGTGGTGGATCCCGCCGTTTCTGGGAGGCGTCCCGCCGGTTCCGCCCGACGTGCTTCGCCTTCTCGGTCTCGTCTCCCTCGCGCTCTTCTTCGAGAGCTACGACCTCTCGATGCTCACGTCGGCCCTGCACTACATCGCGCGGGACCTCGGGCTCGACGCGCACGACATGGGGGCGACGCTCGGCCTCGTTCGGCTCGGAGCGCTCCCGGCCTTCCTGCTGATCCCGCTCGCCGATCGCGTCGGGAGGCGGCGGCTGTTCCTCGCGTCGATCCTCGGGATCAGCGCGTTCACCTTCTTCACGGCGTTCGCGGCGACGCCCGCGCAGTTCGTCGTGCTGCAGATGATCGCGCGCACCTTCATGGTGACGGCGATGTCGTGCGCCGTCGTGATCGTCACCGAGGAGTTCCCGGCCGAGCACCGCGGCTGGGGAATCGGCATGATGGGCGCGCTCGCCGCCTGCGGTGTCGGCTTCGGCGCGCTGCTCTTCTCGCTGATCGACGTCCTGCCGTACGGGTGGCGCGCTCTCTACGCCTTCGGCGTGGCCCCGGTCGCGCTCTTTCCGCTGCTTCGTCGCGGCGTTCGCGAGACCGCGCGCTTCGAGCGCAGCCGCGCGCGAAAGGCGCAGAGCGAGACGCGAGCGGGTCTTCGCGGCTGGCTCGGGCCGATCACGACCCTCGTCCGCGAGCATCCCGGGCGAACGCTCGGCATCGCCGCGATCGCGCTGCTCGCGGCCGCGGGCAGCGCGCCCGTCTTTCAGTTCACGGGTTACTTCGTTCAGACCGCCCACGGCTGGGCGCCGTGGCAGTACTCGACGCTCGTCATCGCGGGCGGCGCGATCGGCATCCTCGGCAACGTGATCGCCGGCCGGCTCGGCGACCGCGTGGGGCGCCGTCGCGTGGGCTTCACGGTGATGTCGCTGTTTCCGGTCTTCGCGTTCGCCTTCTATCACGGGCCGGGCTGGCTCGTTCCTCTCTCGTGGGTGCTGTTCGTTCTGTGCGAGACGGCGCTGCGAACGATCACGCGCGCCGTCGCGACGGAGCTGTTCCCGACGGCGGTTCGGGGCACCGCGACCGGCTGGGGCGCGCTGCTCGAGATGGTCGGCGCCGCGCTCGGCCTCGCGATTCTCGGCGTCGGGACCGAGGCCCCGGCCGACATCGCGTTCATGACCTCGGTGCTCGCGCTGGCGCTGGTCGGCGCCGGCGTGGTGCTCCTGCTGCTGCCCGAGACGGGAAGCCGCGAGCTCGAGGCCATCAGCCGCGACGGGGCGTGACGGGCGGCGCCTTTCGCGGCACGCTTGCGCAATCCGGCAAGGAGACGGTCATGGACGAGACGAGAGCGCCCGAACAGGGGTCGGAGCGCGAGAAGCGCGCGCTCGACTGGATCACGAAGCTCGCCGATCTGCCGGAGCGCGCGGCGGGCAGCTCGTCGGAGCGCGAGGCCGCCTCGCGGATCGCGAGCTGGATGGAGGAGCTCGGAGTCTCCGAGGTGCGGATCGAGCCCGTCGCTTCGCGCCCTCGCTCGGGATGGGGGCTCGCCGTCCACGGCGCGGTCGCCGCGTTCGGCGTCTTCGCCGGCGGCTTCGTGGGCGCCTCGCTCGCCGTGCTGGCGGCGGTCTCGTTCCGCATGGAGATGCACCGCCGCGGCCGCTGGCTCTCGCGCCTGCTTCCCGCGCCCGAGTCGGTGAACGTCGTCGGCTGCGTACGAGCCGGCGCGCCGCGCGCACGCGTCGTTCTCTCGGCGCACATCGACGCGGCGCAGGCCGGCTGGCTCTTCGCGAAGCCGCTCGCCGACTTCTTCGCGTCGCGTGCGCAGCGTGCGCGCAGGGACGGCGCGCCGCCGTCGGGGCCCAATGCGCTGCCCGAAGCCGTGATGCTCGGCGCCGCGGCCGTCGCCGTTGCGTCGGTTCTCGGTGCGTCGGGTATCGTCGTCGGCCTCGCGACGGCAGCGGCTGGCGCTGCGGCCGTGCTCACCGCCGTGCTCGGCGCGCAGTGGGCGATGGCGCCGTGCTCGCCCGGCGCGAACGACAACGCGTCGGCCGTCGCCGCGATGCTGACCTGCGCCGAGCAGCTCCTCGCGCAGCTTCCGCCCGACGTCGAGGTGTGGCTCGTCGGGACGGGCGCCGAGGAGGTCGGCTGCTGCGGCATGCACGCGCTCGTCGAGGCGCACCCCGACTGGCGCTCCGATCGCACCTTCTTCGTCAACTTCGAGTGCGTCGGCGGCGGCGCGCTGCACTGGATCCGCAGCGAGGG
>JAYRMX010000122.1:0-9175 GCA_041912475.1 Myxococcota bacterium | reverse complement strand
GGGGCGGGCCCGCCCGCTCGGCGGCTGGGCGCGGGGCAGCGTCCCTCCCCCACCCGCCCGGGGCGCCCGCCCCGCCCCCCCCCCCCCCCCGGGACGGGGTTCGCCGCTATGTTGCGCCGCGCCGGGGCGAGCGCCGCGGCGGACGAGTCGACGAGCGTCACGCTCGATGCTCCGCCGAGCGCTGCGGCAACACCGAAGCCGCCCGTGTACGAGAACAGGTCGAGGACGCGCCGCCCGCTCGCGAGCCGCTGCACGAGATCGCGTGCGTCGCGCTGGTCGAGATAGAAGCCGGTCTTCTGGCCGTGCTCGAGGTCGATCTCGTAGCGGCGCCCGCGCTCGCCGATCGCGAGCGGGCGCGGCGGAGGAGGCCCCCAGAGCGCTCGCGCAGCGGGCTCGAAGCCGTCGCGGCGCGCCGCCGCCGCGTCGTCCCGGCGAAACCCCGACGCCGCGCCCGTCGCCGCGCGCAGCGCGTCGGCGACGAGGCCCGCGCGCGCGCTCATCCCCGCGCTCGAGCACCGGACGACGACGGCGTCCGCGTAGCGGTCGGCGACGAGCCCCGGAAGGCCGTCGCCTTCGGCGTTCACCAGACGGACGGCGTTCGTCCCGGCGAGGAGCGGGTCGGCCGCGCGGCGTGCAGCCGCGACGGCGATGCGCTCGGCGATGCACGCGTCCCCGGGCGCGTCCTTCCCGAACGCGAGCAGACGCACGCGGATCTGCGACGCGGGCGCGTAGTGGCCGAAGCCGAGCGGCTCGCCCTCGGCCGAGAGCACGCGCACCCACTCGCCCGGCGCCGGATCGCCCGCGACGCGGGCGACCGCGCCCGAGAGCAGCCACGGGTGCCTGCGCCGGACGGAGCGGTCGCGGCCGGGCGCGAGGACGACGTCGAACATGCCCGCGACGTTCGTCCATTCGCGCCGCGGCGTCCAGCGTCCGGGCCTCGTGGCGCACGCGTGCTAAGACCCTCTTGACGAGGCCGCGCGCGCCGGAGGTGCGATGTCCGACGACTCCGAACGCCCCTGCAACCGCCTCGCGGGCGAGACGAGCGCATACCTGAGGCAGCACCGCTTCAATCCCGTCGACTGGTATCCGTGGGGCGAGGAGGCGCTCGCGCGCGCCCGCAGCGAGGACCGGCCGCTTCTCGTTTCGATCGGCTACAGCGCGTGCCACTGGTGCCACGTGATGGAGCGCGAGTCGTTCGAGAGCGCCGAGACGGCCGCGCTGATGAACCGCCACTTCGTGAACGTGAAGGTCGACCGCGAAGAGCGACCCGACGTCGATCAGATCTACATGGACAGCGTCGTGCGCATGACCGGAAGCGGAGGCTGGCCGCTCACGGTCTTCTGCACGCCCGACGGAAAACCGTTCTACGCGGGCACGTACTTTCCGCCGCGGCCGGCGTACGGGCGGCCGTCGTTCGCGCAGGTGCTCGAGGCCGTCGCCGACGCCTACCGGACGCGCCGCGACGAGGTCGAGCGCAGCGCCGGGCAGCTTCTCGGCGTGCTGCGCGAGCGGCCTTCCGGCGTCGCGCGGGAGGTCCCGGGCCGGCACACGCTGGCGGCCGCCGCCGCGCGCGTGATGGAGAGCGCCGACCGCGAGCACGGCGGCTTCGGCGGCGCGCCGAAGTTCCCGACGCCCGCGAATCTCGACGTCCTGCTCGCCGCGTGCGACGTCCTGCCGGCCGCCGCGGCAAAGGACGCTCTCGCGCACGTCGCCGGCTCGTGCCGCGAGTACGCGCGGCGCGGCCTCTTCGACCAGCTCGGCGGAGGCTTCCACCGCTACTGCGTCGACGAGCGCCTCACGATCCCGCACTTCGAGAAGATGCTCTACGACCAGGGCCAGCTCGTTCGCAGCTTCGCCGAGGCGTGGCGGCGCTCGGGCGGCAGCGACGACGATCTCGCCTGGCCCGTTCGCGAGACGGTCGCGTACCTGCGGCGCGAGATGGCCGCCCCCGACGGCGGCTTCTTCGCGAGCCAGGACGCCGACAGCGAGGGCGTCGAGGGGCGCTTCTTCGTGTGGACGCCGGGAGAGATCGACGCCGTTCTCGGCAGTGAGCGCGCGGCGGCGTTCTGCGTCGCGTACGGCGTCACGCCGGACGGCAACTTCGAGCACGGCACGACGCAGCTCACCGACGTCGCCCGCTCGCCCCGCAGCCGCTTCGCGCACGAGCGGGCGCTGCTGCTCGAGGCACGGACCCGCCGCGTCGCCCCCGGCACCGACCGCAAGCGCGTCGCCGCGTGGAACGCCCTCGTCGCATCGGGGCTCGCCCGCGCCGGCAGCCTCCTCGGCGACGAGGCGATGCTCGCCGACGCGGTCGCGACCGCGGACTTCGTGCTCCAGCGGATGCGCGCGGCCGACGGGCGCCTGCTGCGCGTGTACGATGAAGGCGTCGCGCGCGTCCCGGCCTTCCTCGACGACTACGCCGGAATGCTCGAAGCCTGCCTCGACCTGTTTCGCGCCGGCGCCGGCGAACGCTTTCTCGAGGCCGCCCTCGGCTTCGCGCGCGAGATCGCGACACGGTTCTACGACGAGGGCGAGGGCGATCTGTTCCTCACGCCCGCCGACGGCGAGCGCCTCGTGCACCGGCCGCGCGCCGAGCACGGCGGCGCGACGCCCGACGCGACCGGACAGGCCGTTCTCGGCCTCGTTCGCGCTGCGGCGATCTCGGGAGGCGCGTCGCTGTCGGCGATCGCCGAGCGCGTCCTCCGAACGCACGCCTTCGCGCTCGAGCGCGCGCCGCACGCATCGCCCGTGCTGGCGCGGGCCGCCGCGCTCGCGGACGGAGGAATCTCGGTCGCGGTGATCGTGGGCGACCCCGCCGCGCACGCTGCTCGCGCGCTCGCCGCGCACGCGCGGCGCGTGCTCGCGCCCGACGACGCCGTTCTCGTCTGCGCCCCGGGGCGCGTCCCGCCCGGCGTCGACGCCGCCTGGATCGAAGGCCGGGACCTCACCGGCGGCGAGCCCGCCGCCTACCTGTGCCGCGGAACGACCTGCTCGCTGCCCGCCACCGACCCCGACGCGCTTCAGTCCGCGGCGTCGTCGATCGGGAGCGGGAACGGCCCTTCGTAACGCTGAACGCGCCGGAGCAGCAGGTAGCCCGCCGCGTTCGAGGTCGGAACCGGCGCCTCGTCGAACCGCTGCTGCGCCCAGCCGCGCAGCGCCGCCATCACCGCGCCGTGGCTCACGATCACGACCTCTTCGCCGGCGTGCGACGCGGCGATGGCGTCGAGCGCCCGTCCCGCACGCTCCGCGACCTCGGCGAGCGTCTCCCCGCCCGGAGGCCGGTGCGTCCAGCGCCCGATCCCGCCCGCCGACGGGTCCGCGACGTAATGCGCGTAGGGCTGGCCGCGAAGCTCACCGAAGTCCTGTTCGCGCAGGTCTTCGACGACGCGCGGCTCGAGGCCGAGCGCGGCGCCGATCAGCCGCGCCGTCTCGAGCGCGCGGACGAACGGGCTCGCGTAGAGCGCCACCGGGTCGACGCGGCCGAGGAGCTGCCGCCCGGTCCGCTGCGCCTCCTCGCGGCCTCGCACCGTGAGCGGCTCGTACGGCCCGTGCGTGAACCGCCGCTCGGCGTTCGCGACGCTCTCGGCGTGACGGATGAGGATGAGGCGTGCCATCGCTCCGCTTTCTCGTGCGCGTGAGGATTCCCGCGGCGCGCTCCGCGCGCAACGCCCCCGGCCCCGCGCGGGCTGCTACCGTCGCCAGAGCCTCGCGCGCAGCGCCCCGAAGGAGACCCATGGACTTCGAACCCTCCGAAAAGACCCGGCAGATCCTCACCCAGCTCGAGCGGTTCATGAACGAGCACGTCTACCCCGCCGAGCGGCCGATCTACGAGCAGATCGAGAAGTCGGGAGACCCGCACTACGACCCGCCGCTCTGGCGCGAGCTCGCGCAGAAGGCGAAGGCGATCGGCCTGTGGAACCTCTTCCTTCCCGACACCGAGCACGGCGCGGGCCTCAGCAACCTCGAGTACGCGCCGCTGTGCGAAGTGATGGGCCGCAGCCCGATCGCGCCGCGCATCTTCAACTGCCAGGCGCCCGACACCGGCAACATGGAGATCCTCGCCCAGTTCGGAACGCCGGAGCAGAAGAAGCGCTGGCTCGAGCCGCTGCTCGAAGGCGAGATCCGGTCGTGCTTCTCGATGACCGAGCCCGAGGTCTCGAGCGCAGACCCCACGCAGCTCCAGACGCGCGCCGTCCGCGACGGCGACGATTTCGTCATCAACGGTCACAAGTGGTTCACGTCGGGGGCGATCGGCGCGAGCGTCGCGATCGTGATGGCGGTGACCGATCCGAACGCGCCGCCGCACGCGCGCGCGAGCATGATCCTCGTTCCCACCGACGCTCCCGGCTTCGAGATCGAGCGCGCCGTGTCGGTGATGGGGCACGCCGGGGGCGGCGGCCACTGCGAGATCCGCTACGAGGATTGCCGCGTGCCCGCATCGAACCTGCTCGGCCCCCTGCACGGCGGCTTCATGATCGCGCAGGCGCGCCTCGGCCCCGGCCGCATCCATCACTGCATGCGCGCGCTCGGCATGGCCGAGCGCGCCTTCGAGCTCATGTGCCGCTACGCGAACACGCGGCGCGCGTTCGGGAGCCTGCTCGGCGAGAAGCAGTTCGTGCAGGAGTGGATCGCCACCTCGCGCATGGAGCTCGACCAGGCGCGGCTGCTCACGCTCTACGCCGCGTGGAAGATGGACACCTACGGCAAGGACCGTGCGCGGCAGGAGATCTCGATGATCAAGGTCGTCGCGCCGAACGTCTGCATGAACGTCCTCGACCGCTCGATCCAGTCGATGGGCGCGCTCGGCGTCTCGGACGACACGCCCGTGGCCGCGTTCTGGCGCAACGCGCGCACCCTGCGCATCGCCGACGGCCCGGACGAGGTGCACAAGATGGTGATCGCCCGCCGCGAGCTGAAGCGGTTCGCATGACGTCTCGCTGCCTGCGGCGCGTCGCCGCGCTCGGGATCGCTCTCGCCTTCTCGCTCGGCTGCGAGCGGCTGATCGACGCGCAGATCGAGCGCAATCTGACGCGCGTGCAGACGGGCCTTCCCGACGAGCCGGGGCTCCACGTCGTCCTGTGCGGAACCGGCTCGCCGATCGCCGACGCCAGCCGCGCCGCGGCGTGCACGGCCGTGCTCGCCGCGGGGCAGCTCTATCTCGTCGACGTCGGGCCGGGCGCGTGGGAGAGCGCCGACCTCGCGAACCTGCCGCTCGCGCGGCTCTCGGGCGTCCTGCTCACGCACTTCCACTCCGATCACATCGGCGACCTCGGCGAGGCGATCACCGGGAGCTGGATCGCGGGGCGAGCGCAGCCTCTCGACGTCTACGGCCCCGCCGGAACCGCCGGCGTCGTCCGCGGCTTCGTCGATGCGTACGCGCGCGACGCCGACGCGCGCTCGCGCCACCACGGCGAGCAGGCGATGCCGCGCGCGGCGGCGGGCGCGATCGCGCACGAGATCGCGCTCGACACCGACGATCCCGCGCTGCCCTCCGCCGTCGTGGTCGACCGCGACGGGCTGCGCATCACCGCGTTCGCCGTCGACCACGCTCCCGTACGGCCCGCCGTCGGCTACCGCTTCGACTACGCGGGCCGCTCGGTCGTCGTGAGTGGCGACACGAAGAAGAGCGCCGGCGTCGCGAAACACGCGTCGGGCGCCGACCTGCTCGTGCACGAGGCGCTGCTCCCGGAGGCCGCGATGCGCGCGTCGGCCGTCGCCGCGCGCCTCGGAAACGCGCGGCTCGCGAAGCACGCCACCGACAAACCCCGCAACCACACCCCGCCCGGCGAGGCCGCAGAGCTCGCGCAGGCCGCCGGAGCGAAGAAGCTCGTCCTCACGCACCTGGTCCCCGGGCCGAACAACTTCCTCGCGCGACGCCTGTTCCTGCGCGGTGTCGGCGCGGCGTACGGCGGCGAGGTGGTGCTCGGCGAGGACGGGATGCGGTTCGACCTGCCGCCGAACTGATCAGCGAACGACCGCGCCCGGGTCGCGACAAAGGTCCTTGGTGAGGTTCTTCTGGTGCGCTTCGAGCGTGCCGCCGCCGATCTCGAGCAGCTTCGCGTCGCGCCAGAGCCGCTCGACCACGTACTCGCCCATGTAGCCGTAGCCGCCGAGGACCTGGATCGCGGCGTCGGCCGCGCGCTTTCCGGCCTGGACCGCGAAGAGCTTCGCCGCATCGGCGTCGATGCGCTGCCCGGTCTTCGTGAGATCGATCCGTCGCGCGACGTCGTAGACGAGCGTCCTCGCCGCACGATATTCCGCGAAGGCTTCGGCGATGTGGCGCTGGATCTGCCCGTGCTCGCGCAGCGCAGCGCCGAAGCTCTTGCGCTCGTTCGCCCAGGCCACCATCACCTCGAGACAGCGCTGCGCGATCCCCGTCGCCATCGCCGCGAGCGTGAGCCGCTCGGCTTCGAGGTTGCGCATCATGTGCCGGGCGCCCTCGCCTTCCTCGCCGAGGCGGCTGGTCACGGGCACGCGGGCGCCGTCGAAGACCAGCTCGGCGGTGAACGAGGCGCGCATTCCGAGCTTGTCCTTCCACTTCTGCCCGAGGCGGAAACCCGGCGTCCCCTTCTCGACGAGGAACGAGCTGATCTGCCCCGGCGCCGTCGCGGCGTAGACGATGAACGCGTCGCCGAGCGTGTCTTCGTCGACTCCGCCGTTCGTGATGAACGTCTTCGTGCCGTCGAGGACGTAGTCGGATCCGTCGCGCCGGGCGCGCGTTCGCATCGCGAGGACGTCGGTCCCGACCGACGGCTCGGTCATGCCCATGCCACCGACGATCGCACCCGTCGCCGCACGAGGCAGGAGGCCCTTCTTCTGCAGCTCGTTTCCGTTCACCGAGAGGTTCTGCGCGAAGAGAATGGAGTGCGCGAGCACCGAGAGCGCGAAGCCCGGATCGGAGGTCGAGAGCGCCTCGCAGACCTGCACGGCCGCCACCGCGTCCATCCCCGCGCCGCCGTACTCCTCCGCGAGCGTCACGCCGAGCAGGCCGACCTCGCCCGCGCGGCGGAACAGCGCGAGGTTGAAGCGCTCCGCGCGGTCGTGCTCGGCGGCCTGAGGCTCGACCTCGCGCCGGACGAACTCGCGGAGCGTCTCGGCGAGGAGCGCGTGCTCCGGCGTCGGCGAGAACAGATCGAGAGATCGCCAGGCGGCGTCGCGGGGGGCGGACATCGGAACCTCTGCGTCGGGGCTAGCCGGGCGGCCGCCCCAAGAGCTCCAGAATAGCGGCCTCGACGGCTTCGCGGCGCTCGAGGCGCGGCAAGTGGCGCGGCCCGTCGATGGCCCGCGTCGTGAGGGCGCCGCCCTGCGGGCCGGATTCGAGGCAGGCGAGCTCGAGGCTCTTCGTCCGGATCCTGGGCTCTCGCAGCGCGCTCATCGGGCCGCGACGCTACGGGGCGGCCCGGGCTGCGTCAATCTCCGTCAGGCCCTCGCCATCGCAGCGAGAACGAACTCGGCGATCGACCGCCGCACGGCGGCGGGAGTCGAGTAGAAGACGAGGCCGAGGTCCGGCGGGAGCTGGTACGCCACTTCGGCCGGCGTCCACACGCTGCCTGCGCGCGGGAGCGGGAACTCGAGCTCGACCTCGGTTCGCAGGGTCACCGGCTCGTTGCAGCGCAGAAGGCACCCGTTCTCGGAGAGCGAGAGGAGCGACGCCGTCCACTCGCGGCCGTTTCTCCGGCAGCGCGCCGCGAGGTGCGTCGGAATGCGCGGCGTGCTCCGCGGGCTCTCCTCGAGGATGAGCTGCACGAGGCGGTAGAGCTCGTGCAGTCCCGCCGGGCGCGCGACCGCTCCCGCGATCCGCGGGTCGACTCCGCTCGTTCCGTGCCGGCCCGTCAGCAGGATGATCGGGACGCTCGCGCCGTCTCCGTCCTCGGGAACCTCGCCGAGTCGCCGCTCGTCGACGATCCGCAGGTCCGGCCGCCGGCGGCCGATGCTCGGCGGGAGCTGCGGGAGCTCCTCGACGCCGGCGATGCGATAGCCCATGCGCGTCAGGATCGAGCGAGCGAGCGGAGCGAACGCCTCGGGCTGCGCGTGCGTCACGAGCAGGCGGCGCGCCGGGGCCTCCGAGGGGGTCGGGGGGGCAGTCATGCCGCGCGTATCGGCGGCGGCGTGTCCGCGATTGAGATGCAGCACACCGGCAACGACGCGACACGCGCGCGCAGGCAGGCCGCTAGAATGCCGCCGTGGCCCCGGATCCCGAGCTCGCGGCGTGGCTGGTGCGGCAGCGCGGTGCGATCGATCGGCGCGTCGCGATGCGCCTCGGCGAGCGTGCGCCGGGCGCGGGGGCGCCCGAGAGCGAAGCCCTGCGCCGCTTCCGCTCCTTCGCGGCGTCCGCCCTGCTGCGCGGGCGCGCCGTCGAGCCCGCGCTCGACGGGCTGCGTGCCGACGAGGAGCGCGTCTCGGCCCTGCTCGGCGCGTGGTCCGACGCCGCCGCCGACGAAGCGGGGCGCCGCGCCGACGAGGTGCGCGAAGCCCTCGCGCCGCTCGTCTCGCGCTTTCGCGCCGCGCTGGGCTCGACGACGCCGGTGGGCCGCAAGCGCGGCGCGCCGCGCACCGCGCGCCGCGCCGTGATGGCCGCCATCGACCGCATCGCCGACGCCTTTCTCGCGGTCGACGCCGTCTCGGGCCGCATCGTCGACGCGAACCCGGCCGCGGGCGCGCTGCTCGGGACGACGCGCGACGCCCTGCTCGATGCCCACCTCGCCGACGTCGTCCCGGCGGACGACCGCGACCGCTGGCAGTCGGAGCTCGACGCGGTGAGTGAAGGATCCGAGCCGCGCCGCTTCGCCGCTCGGCTGTGCGACGGCCGGGGCCTCGCGCTCGCCGTCGAGGCGCGCGCGACGCGTCACGTCGCACGCGATCGCGTCGTCGCGCTCGTCGTCGCGCGCCCGGCCTAGCCATCGCGGCGCGGCCGCCGGGTATACTCGCCCGCCGTGCCCCTTCCGTACCGACACGAGCTCGACGTCGCCCTCGCCGCCGCCCGCGAGGCCGGCGACATCCTCTCGCGTCACTGGCAGGGATCGACGCAGAGCTTGGAGAAGTCCGAGGACAACCCGGTCACGCTCGCCGACCTCGAGGCCGACCGCGCGATCGTCGCGCGGCTGCGGGCCGCGTTCGCGGACGACGCGCTGCTCTCCGAGGAGACCGCGCGCGACACCTTCCGCTGCGAGCGCCG
>JAYRMX010000121.1:0-10542 GCA_041912475.1 Myxococcota bacterium | reverse complement strand
AGGCTCGCGGTCGCGGCGGCGCGCTCGATCGCGGCCGGGATCGATTCGGGGTCGCCGAGCGGAAGGCCGGCTGCGACCGCGACGTGGTTCGCGAGTGCGACGAAGCGCTGGAAGAAGAGGCGCCGCTCGTCCGCAGCGAGCCGGGCGGCGGCGCGAAAGATGGCGTGACGGGCGTCGAAGGAGGCGGGGAGCGAATCGGCGGCGGCGGGAAGATTCGCGCCGTGCGCGGCGAGCACGGTCTCCTCGGCCGGGACACGGCCGCGCTCCTCGGCGCGAACGTGGCCGTAGACGCGCATCGCCTCCTCCCACGACGGGAAGCCGAGGTCGGCGAGGCGCGCGGTTCGCCAGCGCAGCGCGAACTCCTCGCAGTCGGCATCGGATTCGGCGATCGCGCCCTGCACGAGCTGGAAGTACAGGCCGTAGTCGGCCTCGAAGACCACGCGCAAACAGCGCATCACGAGCTCGAGGTCGTCGTCGTCTCGCCGCGCGACGAGGAAGAACTGCCCTTCGAGCGTCATCGCGCCGTCGGGCGGATCCCAGAAGTCGCCCTCCGGGCGCAGCAGCACCGTTGCGGCGTCGCGCAGCCAGAGCACGACGAGCTCGCGGTCGAGGCCGCGAAGCGCCTCGAAGAGCTTCTCGTCGCTCGCCTCCGCGATCGCCGCGAGCCAGTCGGCGAGCGCGCCGCGATCGGGAGCGAGCCCCTGCCAGGCGTCGAGGTCGATCGCCGTTCGGAGCTGCGCGAGCGTCGCGTAACGCAGCACGAGGCCCGCATCGGCGAGGCCCATCGCCTTCGCCGTGAAGCACAGCTCGGCGTCGGGAAGCGCGGGAATCACGCGCTCGGGCGCAGGAAGCAGCTCGATCAAATCGGCGCGTAGTGCAAGGGGCGTCTCGCAGACGAGCGCCGCCTGCGCGCGGACGTCCCTGCCGGCGAGCGCTTCGCGCGCGGCGTCGGGGCTGCGCCGCGCGAGCGCGAGCAGGGCCGCGGGCTCGGAGGCGGGCGCGGGCGGTCGCACCATGGCGCCGACCCTAGCGGCGCCCGTGCCCGTGCCGCCGCCCCGGGGCGGGTGGTATCATGTCGTCGTTACACGGAGCGCCGCGCAACGCTTCTCCGCCCGCTGCGCAGCCTCGGGTCCGGCCTCGAAGCGGCCACCTCGGCTCGTCGCTCGAGAGCGACACCCCGTGCGCGAAACTCAGAGGGCTGCCCTCGAATTTTCGAGGCCGGGCGCCCCCTACGCCATCGCGCGGCGCAGGCCCTCGTCGATCGCGTCGAGGAACTCCTCGGTGCCGAGCCACGGGTGGTCGGGGCGGATCAGGATCGCGAGGTCCTTCGTCATCCGGCCGCTCTCGACGGTCTCGACGCAGACGCGCTCGAGCGTCTCGGCGAAGCGCTGCAGCGCGGGCGTCCCGTCGAGCTTCGCGCGGTGTTTGAGACCACCGGTCCAGGCGAAGATCGACGCGATCGGATTGGTGCTCGTCTTCTCGCCGCGCTGGTGCGCGCGGTAGTGGCGCGTCACGGTGCCGTGCGCCGCCTCGGCCTCGACC
Organism: Myxococcota bacterium; assembly: GCA_041912475.1. GTDB lineage: Bacteria > Myxococcota_A > UBA9160 > UBA9160 > UBA9160 > MYXO. Next base: position 9,000 of record JAYRMX010000121.1, on the reverse strand, counting down.
GTCTTGCCGTCGGGCGTCATCAGCACCGACGTCATGAGGCCGAGCGAGCCGAAGCCCTGCGCGACGGTGTCGCTCTGGACGTCGCCGTCGTAGTTCTTGCAGGCCCACACGAAGCCGCCGCTCCACTTGAGCGCGGCGGCGACCATGTCGTCGATGAGGCGGTGCTCGTACGTGCAGCCCGCGGCCTCGAACGCGGCCTTGAACTCGGTCTCGAACACCTCCTGGAACAAATCCTTGAACCGGCCGTCGTACGCCTTCAGAATCGTGTTCTTGGTCGACATGTAGAGCGGCCACTTGCGGCCGAGCGCGTAGTTCATGCAGGCGCGCGCGAAGCCGCGGATCGATTCGTCGAGGTTGTACATCGCGAGCGCGACGCCGCTGCTCTCGAAGCGGAACACCTCGCGCTCGATCGGCGCGCTCCCGTCGTCGGGCTCGAAGCGGATCGTGAGGCGGCCCTTTCCGGGAACCCGGAAGTCGGTCGCGCGGTACTGGTCGCCGAATGCGTGGCGGCCGATCACGATCGACTGCGTCCAGTGGGGAACGAGTCGCGGGACGTTCCGGCAGATGATCGGCTCGCGGAAGACGGTTCCGCCGAGGATGTTGCGGATCGTCCCGTTCGGCGAGAGCCACATTTTCTCGAGGCCGAACTCCTTCACGCGCGCCTCGTCCGGCGTGATGGTCGCGCACTTCACGGCGACGCCGTGGCGAAGCGTCGCCTTCGCGGAGTCGACCGTCACCTGGTCTCCGGTGCGGTCGCGGTTCTCGATGCCGAGGTCGTAGGTCTCGAGCCGGATATCGAGGTAGGGAAGGATCAGCTTCTGCTTGATGAACGCCCAGATGATGCGGGTCATCTCGTCGCCGTCCATCTCGACGACGGGGTTCACGACCTTGATCTTCGACATCGGGTCCTCGCGCTCGAGAAGGGGGAATTCGGCGGCGGCACGGTACCACCGAGCGCCGGGGGCGTCAGCGGCACGGACGTGCGCGCGGCGAGCGAAGGCCGCCGCAGGCGAGCCGCGCCGCGGGCCGGGCGGCGCCGCCGTCCCGAGCGGGCGGCCGCCGGCGGCGAGGCGCCCGCTCGCCTCAGGCTCCGGCGAGCTCCGTGCCGTCGGGGATCGCGACGGTTCGGTCCGGCGGCGCCTCGACGCGCACGTCGCCGCGCGCGCGAACGCCGCGCCCGAAGTGGACGTCGCCGCGCACGGTGAAGCGGCTGCACGCGAGGAGCGACGGCACGCCGCGCACGAAGCGCTCCTGGAAGCGGTCGATGTGGCCGTAGAACGCAGGGTCGAGGTCGACGACGAGGGGCGGCAGCGTTCGCCGCGGTGAAGGCAGCACGCGGGCGTCGGCGCCGACCTCGTAGACGTCGGACCACAGCGCGAGCAGGTCGTTCGTGGTCTTCACCGGCGCGAAGCGCTCGCGCGAGACGCGAAGCGCCGTCGCGCCTTCGAAGACCGAGATCGCGGCGCCCATCGCAGTCTCGAGCTGCACGCAGCGCGGCGACGACGCGTCGTCGGGGTCGACGTTCTTCTCGTTGCGGATGAGCGGCAGATCGAGCACGCCGCCCTTCTCGCGCAGCGTCATGTCGAGAACGCGCAGGTCGATCCACAGGCTGTTGGTGTTGAAGAACCGGTGGCGCGCGATGTCCTGGAAGTCGTCCGCCTCGTCCGGCGGGCACTGCGCCGACTCGCGGAGCGTGAGCCGTCCGTCGCGAAGTCGCGCGAGGTGGCCGCCCTTGCGGTCGGCGCCCGTGCGGTCGGCCACCTCGAGCGCGAAGGGAATGGCGTTCGCTGCGATCCAGCCGAGAATCCCGGCGTCGAAGACGGCGCCGAGGTTGTCGGCGTTCGACACGAATGCGTAGCGGTAGTCGCGCGCGAGCAGGCGGTCGAGCATTCCGGAGGTCTGCAGCGAGACGTAGAGATCGCCGTGGCCCGGCGGGCACCACTCGAGGCTGCGGTCGCGCGGCCACGAGACGGGAGCGAGCGTGTCGGCTGCGAGGCGCGGGATGCGGCCCTGCACGAAGTCGAGCGGCACGTCGGACGCGATGCCTTCGTGGCGCGCGAGCGTCGCGAGAGAGTCGTCGTGCGTGCGAAAGCTGTTCATGAGGATCAGCGGAAGCCGGACGCGGTGCGTCTTGCGCAGGTGCAGCACCTGCCGCGCGATGAGGTCGAGGAAGCGGACGCCGGGCCGGACGGGGAGCAGCGACTTCGCGCGACTGAGGCCCATGCTCGTGCCGAGCCCGCCGTTCAGCTTGATCACGACGGCCTTGTCGAGCCAGTGCGCGCCCTCGTCGCGGTGATCGCCGAGCGTGCCCGCGTCGGGAAGCTCGGCGACGGGCTCGATCTCGCGCCGCGAGAGCAGCCCCGTTTCGCCCCGGACGACGGCATCGAAGCAGCGCCGGAAGCTCTCGATCGCAGGCTCGGGAAGGCCTGCGGCGCGCATCTTCGCCGCGCTCGGTGCGAAATCGAACGGCATCGGGTCCTCGTCTGGCTCCGGGTCGCAGCGGGCGGAAGCTAACGCGGTGCGGCGGGATGTGCGCGGCCGCTACACCCAGATGGGTGTGGGCGGAGCGCCCCGGAGCGTGCCGCTCGGCCGCCGGGTCCGCGCCCGGCGACGCGGCGGCGGCTTTGCGCCGGAGCGCGGCCGGTCGCGATGTCAGTCGTCGTCCGTTCGCAGCCCGAGACGCTTCATCATCTTTTGCAGCGACTGGCGGGGGATGCCGAGGCGCTCGGCGGCGCGGCTCTTGCTGCCGGTCTCGCGGATTGCGGCCTCGATCATCGCTCGCTTGAGGCCGTCGACCGCGCGGTTGAGGTCGGGCTCCGCGGCCGGCGCGTTCGCGTCTTCGCCGGGCGCGGCGCCGGCCGGCGCGCGCGCACCGCCGCGGATCTCCTCGGACAGCATGTCGGCCGTCACGAGGTCTGCGTCTCCGGCGAGCGCGACGACGCGCTCGATCTCGTTCTCGAGCTCGCGAACGTTGCCGGCCCACGGATGCGCCATGAGGCGCTCCATCGCCGACTGCGAGAAGCCGCGCAGCGCGCGGCCCATCTTCGCGTTCGCGCGGTCGAGGAATCGGTGCGCGAGCGCCGGGATGTCGGATCTCCGCTCCCGCAGCGGCGGCAGATGGATCTCGACGACGCGCAGGCGGTAGAAGAGATCTTCGCGGAAGCGGCGCTCGGCGACCTCGGTGCGCAGGTCGCGGTTCGTCGCGGCCAGGACGCGGACGTCGACCTTGCGCGTCTCGGACGAGCCGAGCGGGCGGATCTCGCCGTCCTGGAGCACGCGCAGCAGGCGCACCTGCATGCCCGGCCGCGTCTCGCCGATCTCGTCGAGGAAGATCGTTCCGCCGTCGGCGAGCTCGAACAGCCCCTTCTTGTCGGCGTGCGCTCCCGTGAAGGCGCCTCGTTTGTGACCGAACAGCTCGCTCTCGAGCAGCGTCTCGGGGAGCGCTCCGCAGTTCTGCGCGACGAAGCGTCCGCCCTTGCGCGGGCCGGCATAGTGGATCGCGCGCGCGACGAGGTCCTTTCCGGTGCCCGTCTCGCCCGTCAGCAGGACGGTGGCGTCGGTCCCCGCGACCTTCTCGACGACGTCGAAGACGCGCTGCATGGCCGCGCTCTCGCCGATCATCTGGTCGAAGGAGTAGCGGCGTTCGACCTCGCGGCGCAGGAACAGGTTCTCGCGCTGCAGGCGCTCGTTGGCGACCGCGAGCTCGGCGGCGAGCCGCGCGTTCTGCTGCCGGAGCTGCCAGGCTTCGAGCGCGCGCTTCACGTTGAGGCGCAGCTCGTCGGGCTCCCAGGGCTTCGGGACGTAGCGGTAGATGTGGCCCTGGTTGATCGCGCGGGTGAGCGACCCGAGGTCCGCGTAGCCCGTCAGCATCATTCGGATCGTCTCGGGGTGGCGCTGCTCGACGCGCTCCAGGAACTCGACGCCGCTCATGCCCGGCATCACCTGGTCGCTGATCACGAGCGCGATCTCCTCGCGCTCGAGGATCTCGAGCCCCTCCTCGCCGCTGCGCGCCGTGAACACGCGGTAGTCGTCGGCGAGCGTCATCTCGAGCGACTCGAGGATTCCCTCTTCGTCGTCGAGCAGGAGGATCCCGAAGGGCCGCCCCGCAGGCGGCGCACCGGCGTCGGGGGGCTGGCTCATGACGGGCACCGGCGGTGGAAGATACCGGGAACGCGCTGGAAATGACGCGGGCGGCGGGCCCCCGCCCGCCGCCCCGGTCGATCGGCCTCCGGCCGGCTCAGCGCCGTGCGCGGCGCGCGGGTGCCCGTCCCGTCGTGCGGGCGGTGCGCTTGCCGACCTTGCGCGGCGCGCGGCGCGCCGTCTTTCGCGCCGTGCGGCGCGCGGTCGTCCGTGCGCCCTTTCGCGCCTTGCCCCGCGTCTTGCTGCGGCGTGCGCCCGCGCGCGCCATCGGCGTCCGCGCGATGTCGCCGTCCTTGTCGATGAAGTAGAGGAAGCCCTCCTCCCGCTTCACGCCGGCCTTCGCGATCTTCTGCGGCTTGCCGCCGCCGTGCTTGCCGCCGCCGACGGCCATCTTGGCGCGGCTCACGTCGCCCTGCTTGTCGAGGAAATAGAGCCAGCCGCGCTCGCGGCGAACGCCCGTCCTCTCGATCTTGGTCGCCATGGATTCTCCTTCGACTCCATTCGCGTCGTTCGGACAGCCGCGCAAGCGGCGCGGCGGCGCGGAGGAAGGCGGCCCTCGGGCGGGGTGGGCAGGCGCCGTCGGAGCCGCCCGTAGAATCGGGGCCTGCACCGACGGTGTCAATGCCTTTCGCGGGGTTCTGGGCCGAAGTTGCGACCGACCGGCGCGCTTTTCGGGGCGTCGTCGTCGGCCGGGCCGCGCGCCGGACGCCGTCGCGGGCCGCGGCGGCGCCCTCGCTACGGCCGGGAGGAGACCCGGCGCTCGGCGGCGTCGATCACCTTCGCCTCGAGCGTGGCGCCCTCGAGCGCGTTCGCTTCCTGGATTCCCGTCGGGCTCGTGACGTTGATCTCGGTCAGGAAGCCGCCGATCACATCGATGCCGACGAAGAAGAAGCCGTCGCGGCGCAGCGCCGGCGCGATGCGCTCGATGATGCGGCGGTCCGCGTCGTCGAGCGTCGTTTTCACGGCCGTTCCGCCGACGTGAAGGTTCGCCCGCGTCTCGCGCTCGGCGGGGACGCGAAGCACCGCGCCGAGCGGCTCCCCGTCGACGAGCAGGATGCGCTTGTCTCCCTGCCGCACCTCGGGCAGGTAGCGCTGCGCCATCGTCCAGCGCGCGCCGAACGCGGTGGCCTGCTCGAGGATCGAGAACAGGTTCCGGTCGTCGTGGCGCAGGTGAAAGATGCCCTCTCCGCCCTTGCCGCCGAGCGGCTTCACGATCATCTCGCCGCCCATGCGCGTCATGAAGTCGACGAGGTCGGTGATGCTCCGCGTCACGCACGTCTCGGCCATGAGATCGGGGAAGCGCAGCGCGTAGAGCTTCTCGTTCGCCGCGAGGATGCTCTCCGGCCGATTCAGCACCACCGCGCGCTGGCAGAGCATGAGGATCTGGGTGGACGTCGTGTACGCCTCGTCGACGGGAGGGTCCTTGCGCTGGAAGACCAGGTCGCAGGCGCCATCGAGCGCGATGTCGTGCGGGGCGTCCAGCTCGGCGTGCCGCCCCGGCTCGCGCCGCAGACGAACGCCGCGGGCCCGCGCGCAGGGCCGCCCGCCGTCGACCGCGAGGTCTCCCGGCTCGCAGACCAGAACGCGGTGGCCGCGGCGCTGGGCCTCGAGCATGAGGACGAAGGTCGTGTCCTTCGTGCAGTCGATCCCGAGGACCGGATCCATCACGAAGAGCAGGGTGAGAGGACGGTCGGCCATTCAGCCCTTTCGCGCGCCGGCCGAAGCGGTAGCGCAGGGTCTCGGCCGTCGGCTACGGTCCAAGGGGCCCCGGAGCACCCATGGCGTTCGTTCGGCGCGTCCTCGTCATCCTGCTCGTGCTCGGGGTCCTCACCGGGATCGCGGCCGCGGGCGGCGCCTACTACTTCTACCAGCTCATCGCGGCCGATCTTCCGAGCCTCGAGAGCCTCGAAGACTACGCCCCGCCGCTCACGTCGGTCGTCTACGACCGCAGGGGCCGGCCGATCGGCGAGTTCTTCGACGAGCGGCGCCAGATCACTCCCGCCGGCGAGATCCCGAAGCTCGTCGTGCAGGCGTTCGTCGCCGCCGAGGACGACACCTTCTTCGAGCACTCGGGCATCGACTACCTCTCGATCGTCCGCGCGGCGTGGGTGAACTTCTCGGCGGGCGGGAAGATCAAGCAGGGCGCGAGCACGATCACGCAGCAGGTCGCGAAGAGCCTCGTCGGCAACGAGAAGAGCTACGTCCGCAAGCTGAAGGACATGCTCCTCGCCAAGCGCATCGAGGAGCGCTTCACCAAGGAGCAGATCCTCTACCTCTACCTCAACCAGATCTACTTCGGGCACGGCGCGTACGGCGTGGCCGAAGCGGCGCGTTCGTATTACGGGAAGAAGCTCGGCGACCTCACGGTCTCCGAGGCCGCGATGATCGCGGGCCTGCCGAAGGCGCCGACCGACTACTCGCCGATGGTGAACCCGGCCGCCGCCGAGCAGCGGCGGCTCTACGTCCTCGAGCGCATGCGCTCGCAGGGCTTCATCGACCGCGCGACGTGGGAGAAGGCGGTGGCCGAGCGGCCGGCGCTGCGCGACCCGCGCGAGTACGCCGACTACGCCGCGGCCGCGGGCTTCACCGAGGAGGTGCGCCGCACGCTCTACAAGCAGCTCGGGAGCGCGCGCGTGCTGCGGGGCGGGCTCCGGATCGAGACGACGGTCGACCTCGACCTGCAGCGCGACGCGGTGCTCGCGGTGCAGCGCGGCCTCGAGGCCTACGAGCGCCGGCACGGCGGCTGGCGCGGGCCCGAGCGGACGGTCGTGCCGTCGCAGATCGAGGCCACGATCGCCGAGCTCGGACGCCAGAACGGACTCGTTCCCGTGGCGCCGACGCAGGTGATCGAGGTGCCCGAGAACCGCTCGCTGCTCGGCGTCGTGACGAGCGTCGACGCAGCCCGCGCGCGCTTCGCGCTCGCTCCCGGCGCCGAAGGGACCGTCGCGCTCGAAGACGCCGCGTGGGCGTTCAAGCCGGCGTGGAAGAAGGACGGCGACGCGCGCGGCCTCGACCGGCTGCTGAAGGTGGGCGACGTCGCTCACTTCGCGCTCCGGCCGCCGGTGCGGCCGATCGCGAAGCCCGCGACGCCCGCGCCGCCGAACGCTGCGCCGCCTCCGCCGGCCGCTCCCGAGGAAGGCGAGGAGGGCCCCGAGACGCTGCAGGCCGCAGCGCTCCCGCCGGTCTCGGCCGGCCCCGACGCCGCGCGCCCGCTGCGCTGGGAGCTGAATCAGGTGCCGAAGGTCGAGGGCGCGCTGCTCTCGCTCGACGCCGGGACCGGGAACGTGCTCGCGATGGTCGGCGGCTACGACTTCGAGCGCAGCGAGTTCAACCGAACGACGCAGGCGCGCCGCCAGCCCGGCTCGGCGTTCAAGGCCTTTCTGTACGGCGCCGCGGTCGAGGCGGGCTTCACGCCGACGACGATCGTGATGGACTCGCCGATCACGCTCTGGGACGTCGGCTCGATGCAGTACTGGTCGCCCAAGAACTACAAGAACATCTACAAGGGCGCGGTGCCGGTGAAGGAGGCGATCGCGCGCTCGCTCAACAACGCCGCGGTGAACGTCTTCCTCGAGGTGGGCGTCGATCCGGTGATCGACTACGCGCGGCGCCTCGGCGTGCGCTCTCCCCTCGGCCGCCATCTCTCGCTGGCGCTGGGCTCGACCGAGCTGCCGCTCGTCGAGCTGGTTCGCGCCTACGGAACGTTCGCGTCGGGCGGCACGCTCCTTCAGCCGGTCTTCATCCGCCGCGTGGTCTCGCGCGAAGGAGCGACGCTGGCCGAGAACATCGTGCTCGAGGAGCTCGACGCGCCGCCGCCGCCGAAGCCTGCGGCGCCTGCGTCTGCGAAGAACACGCCGCCGCCTCCGCCGCCCGAGCCCGACCCCACCGGCTTCGTGCTGCCGTCGCAGGGCCTTCCGCCCGACGAGGCGTTCATGATGACCTACCTGCTGCGGCAGCCGGTCGAGAACCCGCACGGAACGGCGCACAAGGCCGCCGACCTCGGCCGTCCGCTCGCCGGCAAGACCGGGACGACGAACGAGCAGAACGACGCCTGGTTCATCGGCTTCTCGCCCGAGGTCGTGACGGGCGTGTGGGTCGGCTTCGACCAGAAGAAGATGCTCGGCGACAAGGAGACGGGCGGGCGCGCCGCGCTTCCGATCTGGATCGACTACATGAACACGGCGCTCGCGGACCGGCCCGCGAGCGACTTTCCGATGCCGGAGGGGATCGAGTTTCGTCGCGTGGGCGGCGTCGAGGTCGTGAGCGGCGGCGGCGAGGAAGAAGAAGGCGCCGTGCAGCAGGTCGTCCACACGACGCCCGTGAGCTACGAGCCGTTCCTGACGCGTGTGATCGCCCGCAAGCAGCGCGGAGCGGCAACGGGCGAAGAAGGCGAGGAGGAGGGCGGCGAGCCGAAGAGCAGCTACGACCTCCTGCGCGAGGAGGCCTTCTGACCCAGACGCAGGAGCGTGACGAAGCTCGTCCCGCCTCCGAAGCGCGGCCCCTCGATCGCCTCGCAGCCCTCGGTGCGCTCGTCGCCGAGATCGCCCACGAGATCCGCAACCCGCTGGTCTCGATCAAGACCTTCGTCGAGCTGCTCCCCGAGCGGCACGGCGACTCCGAGTTCCGCGACCGCTTCGTCGGGCTCGTTCGCGACGAAGTGCGCCGCATCGAGCGGCTCGTCGACCGCGTGCTCGAGCAGGCGTCGCCTCCGTCCGGCGGCGCACTCGCGTCGTCGTGCGCCGAGCCGATCGTCGAGTGGGCCGAGGAGCTGCTCGCCGAGCGCCTCGGCGAGCGCGGCGTGCGCTTCGAGCGCGCGGTCTCCGGCCCGCTCCCGCGCATCGCGCTCGCGGAGGACGCGCT
>JAYRMX010000120.1:0-8099 GCA_041912475.1 Myxococcota bacterium | reverse complement strand
CGGCGACGGCGTGGCGCAGCGGCTCGCCGCGCGCGAAGCGCTCGACCTCCTCGACGGCCAGCTCGGCCATGCGCCGGGTCTCGCTGCCGAGCGAGCCGGCGACGTGCGGCGTCAGAAAGACGTTCGGAAGCTCGTAGAGCGGCGAGCTCGCGGGAAGGATCTCGGGCTCGGTGGTGTCGATGACGGCGTCGAGGCGCCCCGCGACGAGCTCGCGCTCGAGCGCTTCCGAATCGACGAGCGCACCGCGCGCGGTGTTGACGAGCGTCGCGCCGCCACGCATTCGCGCGAGACGCGGCGCATGGCCGAGCTGGCCGTCGAGGAGGTCGAGCGCTTCGCGCGCGGCGAGCCGCTGCGCCACGCCGTCGCCGCGAGCGATCTCGCGCGCGTGGCCTGAGAGGATCCCCGTGAACGAACCCCGTCTGCTGGCATTCTGCTCGATCTCCGCGCTCGACCGGCCGGTCGCCGCCGCGGCCGCGCGCGCGCGGCGCGCGGGCTGCGAGGGACTCGAGGTGACCGCGCGAGCGCCGCACCTCGTCCCCCAGGCCGGCCCTGCGGCGGCGCGCGAGGCCGGCCGCGCGATCCGCGGCGAGGGCGTCTCGGTGGTGGCGTACGGCTCGTACCTCGGACGCTTCGGGCAGACGTCGCCCGAGATCGCACGCCGCGAGGTCGCGCTCGCGAGCGCCCTCGGCGCGCCGCTGCTGCGCGTGTGGGCAGAGCCGGTCGAAGGCCCCGAAGGCGGGTTCGAGACCGTGGTCTCGCTGCTGCGCGAGGCCGCGGACGCCGCCGCGGGCGAGGGGATCACGGTCGTCGTCGAGCGGCACGTCGGCTCGCACGCGGACACGCCGCCGCGAATCCAGCACCTGCTCGGCGCGATCGCGCGCCCGAACGTCGCGCTCAACTACCAGGTTCTCGACTTCCTGCCGCCGGACGAGGCCGCGCTGCAGCCGGCCGACGCGCAGCGCCTCGTCCCGCTCGCGCGCTACTTCCATCTCAAGAACTACCGCCCGAACCCGGAGCCCGGCGGACGGCTCCTTCCCGGCGCTTCGCTCGCGGACGGGGCGCTCGACTACCGCGCGATCCTGCCCGCGGCGCTCGCGGCCGGATATGCGGGGCCGCTCACGATCGAGTTCCTCGCGATGGATCCGCGGCCCGTCGAGGAGAAGCTCGCCGCGGACGTCGCCTTCGTTCGAAGCGTGCTGGCGGGCGGCGGCGCGCGGTGAGCGTTCGCTTTCCGCGGATCGCGTCGCTCGCCGGCGCGCCGGCGCTGCGCGAGCGGATCGCGGCGCTCGGAGTGACACTGCCGTGTGACGACGACGCGCTCGCAGCGCCCGCTTCGCCGCTCGCGAGCCCCGCGACGATCGCCGCGCCGCCCGGCGCGCTCCCGCGCGTTGCCGCGAACCGCTTCGCGGTCCAGCCGATGGAGGGCTGGGACGCGCAGGAGGACGGGACGCCGTCGGCGCTCACGCTCCGGCGCTGGCAGGGCTTCGGCCGTTCGGGCGCAGGCCTCGTCTGGGGCGGAGAAGCGGTCGCCGTGCAGCGGGCCGGGCGCGCGAATCCGCGCCAGCTCGTGATCGACGAAACGACGGCGCCCGCGCTCGGCCGGCTTCGCCGCGCGCTCCTCGCCGAGGCGCCGGGGCCGCCGCCCATCGTCGGCCTGCAGCTCACGCACAGCGGCCGCTGGTCGCGGCCCGATGCGGCCGGGCTGCGGCCGAGGATCGCATTTCATCACCCCGTTCTCGACCGGCGAACGGGCCCCGTCGGCGAGAGCGCGGTCTTGACCGACGCCGAGGCGAGAGTCCTCGCCGGCGACTTCGCGCGCGCGGCCCGGCTCGCCGCCGCCGAGGGCTTCGACTTCGTCGACGTGAAGCACTGCCACGGGTACCTGCTGCACGAGTTCCTGGCCGCGCGGAGCCGCGCGGGCGAGTTCGGCGGCGCCGGGCTCGACGCGCGAACCCGCCTGCTGCGCGTGATCGTCGCGGCCGTTCGCGACGCGGCGCCGGGCCTGCTCGTCGGCATCCGGCTCTCGCTCTTCGACCGCGTTCCGTTTCGGCCGGCCCCGGCCGGCGCCTCGAAGGGACGGCTCGGCCCCGGAGAGCCCGAGCCGTGCGCGCTGCCGTACGACGCCGGGTTCGGCGTCGACCGCGACCGGCCGACCGAGACCGACTGGAGCGAGCCGCTCGCGCTCGTGCGCGCGCTCCCGGCACTCGGAGTGACACTCATCAATGTCACCGCCGGAAGCCCGTACTACGTCCCGCACGTCCAGCGCCCCGCGGCGTTCCCGCCGAGCGACGGCTACGCGCCGCCCGAAGACCCGCTCGCCGGCGTCGCCCGGCTTCTCGACGCGGCGCGTCGCGCAAAGGCCGCAGCGCCCGAGCTCGCGGTCGTGGCGTCGGGCCTCTCGTATCTGCAGGAGTTCGCTGCGCACGTCGCGCAGGCGTGCGTGCGCGCGGGATGGTTCGACTTCGCGGGCCTCGGCCGCATGGCGCTCTCGTACCCCGAGCTGCCGGCGGACGTTCTGGCCGGCCGGCCGCTCGCGCGCGAGCGCATCTGCCGGACGTTCAGCGACTGCACGTCGGCGCCGCGGGCCGGCCTCGTTTCGGGCTGCTACCCGCTCGATCCCTTCTACCGCGAGCGCCCCGAGCGCGAGGCGCTCGCACGGGCCAAAGGCGCCGCACGGGAGGCGAGGTGAGCGGCGGCGCGATCTCGCTCGCCGATGCCTTCGCGCGGCTCCGGCCGGGCCGGCGCGTCCATGCCATCTCCGCCGTGCTGCTCCCCTACACCGGCGAGGGACGGATCGACTGGGAAGGCTTCGAGCGGCACCTTGCGAGAACGCGCGACGCCGGCCTCGACGTCGCCGTCAACATGGACACCGGCTTCGGCGATCTGCTCTCGGACTCCGAGCGCGTCGCCGTCCTCGACGCGACGCGCCGCGCACTCGGCGCCGGAGTCCCGTTCTACGCCGGCGCCTTCGCGGGGCCGGGCGCCGATCCCGTTGCGGGCCATCATGCGGCGATCGCAGCGATCGAGTCGCACGGCGCCATCCCCGTCGTCGTTCAGTGTCGGGCGATGCACGGCCTCGGGCCGGCCGAGAAGGCCGCGTTCTATTCGCGCATCCTCGAGCGCGCGGACCGGGCGCTCGCGTTCGAGCTCTCACCCGTCTTCGCGCCGCACGGTGAGATCTGGGACGACGAGAGCTTCGAGCGGATCGCCTCGCTGCCGAAGCTCGTCGGCGCCAAGCACTCGTCGCTCGACCGTGCGACCGAGCTCGCGCGGCTCGCGGCGCGGGACCGGCTGCGCCCCGAGTTCCGCGTCTACACCGGCAACGACCTCGCGATCGACCTCGTCGCGTACGGAAGCGACTACCTGCTCGGCCTCTCGACCTTCGCGCCGGAGCGCTTCGCCGAGCGCGACGCCGCCCTCGCCGCCGGCGACGCGAGCTTTCTCGTTCGCAACGACGCGCTCCAGCACCTCGGCAACGTCGGCTTTCGCGCGCCCGTTCCGGCGTACAAGCACGCCGCAGCGCAGTTTCTCCACATCCTCGGCGCGATCGAAGGCGACGCGATCCACCCGCGCGCGCCGCGGCGGCCCGCGTCGGACCGCGTGCTGCTCTTCGACTGCGCGCTCCGGCTCGGCCTGCTCGCCGACCCCGACCGAACGTTTCGAGAGCGGGTCGAGCCGTGGCTCGGCGCGGGCGCTACGCCTTCGTGATCGGCCAGCGCTCGCCGCAGCGGAGGCAGCGCTGCCAGCGCCGCAGGAAGGGCAGGGGGATCCCGAGCAGCAGCCACGCGAGGAGCGTTCGTCCCGGGCCGAGCGGCTCGCGCTCGATGCGAAGCGATCCGCACGAACCGCAGCGCGGCGCGTCGAGATCGGCGGTCACCCACTCCGCCGACGCGGCCGGGCGCGCCGACGATTCCTCGAGCAGCCGGAGCGCGTGCTCGCGGTCGCGCTCGCGGACCTGGAGCTTCACGCCGCCAACCGCGGCCGCCGCTCCCGCATAGACGCCCGCGATGTGCTCGTCCGCGAGCTTGCACGCGACGCCCTCGCACTCGAGGCGGCTGCGCGCGAGGTGCGCCTCGATGGGCTCGCGGAAGGCCGCGATCGTGACGAGGCGGTCGGGGCCGCGCTCGCGCGTCTCCGCCGTCGGAGGGGGCATGCGCCCGAGCATAACAGGGCTGCCGGCGCGGGCGGGCAGCCGTACCGGGGGCCGCCGCAGGCCCTCGAGGTCTGGACGTTGCCCCGCGGAAAGTCTAGGTTCTGCCGCCATTTCGGGGGCCCCCGGCGGGCTGCGGGCCGCCCTCGGCGGTCGATCCCTGCTCGCCAGCGAGCCCGCGTTCCGGGAGAAATGCAAATGTCCTTCGCGTTGATTGCCGCCTTCCTGGCGGCCGGCCTCGCCCTCTTCACCGGCTTCCGGCTGTACCAGACGGTGCTCTCGGCGCCGGCGAACTCGCCCCGCGCGCTCGAGATCTCGGGCGCGATCCGCTCGGGCGCCGAGGCCTTCCTCGGGCGGCAGTACCGCACCGTCGCGATGGTTGGCGTGCCCATCGGCCTCATCCTCCTGTTCACGAATGGCTTGTGGACGACCGTCGGCTTCACGCTCGGCGCCCTCGCCAGCGCCGCCGCCGGCTTCATCGGCATGAACGTCTCCGTGCGCGCGAACGTTCGCGTCGCGGAGGCCGCGAAGTCGGGCTTCGGCCGCGCCTTCTCGCTCGCGTTCGAAGGCGGATCGGTGACCGGCCTCATGGTGGTCGGGCTCGGCCTGCTCGCGATCGCGACGCTCACCGCGCTCGCCGGCACCGAGCGAACCGGCGCGCTCGTCGGCCTCGCCTTCGGCGGCTCGCTCATCTCCGTCTTCGCGCGTCTCGGCGGCGGCATCTTCACCAAGGGCGCCGACGTCGGCGCCGACCTCGTCGGCAAGGTCGAGGCGAACATCCCCGAGGACGACCCGCGAAACCCCGCGGTGATCGCCGACAACGTGGGCGACAACGTCGGCGACTGCGCCGGCATGGCCGCGGACCTGTTCGAAACTTTCGGCGTCACCGCCGCCGCGGCGATGCTCCTCGCGCACATCCTGTATCCCGGGAGCCTCGCGATCTTCGGCTACCCGCTCCTCGTCGGCGCCGTCGGGATCGTCGGCTCCGTGATCGCGATCCCGCTCGTCAAGGTCTCTCCCGCGCCCGGCGGCGGGACGCCCAACATCATGGGCGCGATGTACAAGGGCCTCGCCGTCGCGACCGGCGTCTCGATTCTCGGCGTCGCGATCGTGACCTCGCTCATCACGCTGCCCGAGACGTCCGGCGCCGCGGCGCTCAGCAAGACCGGCCTCGTCCTGTGCAGCGCGATCGGCGGCCTCGTCACCGGCGCGATGATGTGGATCACCGACTTCTACACCGGCAGCAGCGCGAAGTCGGTGATCAAGATCGCCGAGGCTTCGCGCGGCGGACACGCGACCAACATCATCAGCGGGCTCGCGGTCGGGATGCAGTCGACCGTCGCACCCGTGATCGTCATCGTGATCGCGATGCTCGCGTGCCACGCCGTCGCGGGCCTGTTCGGCGTTGCGATTGCGGCGATGTCGATGCTCTCGCTCGCCGGGATCGTCGTCGCGATCGACGCCTACGGCCCGATCACCGACAACGCCGGCGGCATCGCCGAGATGGCCGAGATGGGCGAGGAGGTGCGCGCCGTGACCGACCCCCTCGACGCGGTCGGCAACACGACGAAGGCCGTCACCAAGGGCTACGCGATCGCGTCGGCCGGCCTCGCCGCCGTCGTCCTGTTCGCGACCTTCATCAGCGACCTGCGGACCCTCGGCGGAGAGACCTTCAAGGGCATCAGCTTCGACCTCAGCAACACGACCGTGCTCGCGGGCCTGTTCGTCGGCGCGATGATCCCGTTCGTGTTCGCGTCGCTGGCGATGGAGGCCGTGGGTCGCGCCGGAGGCAAGGTCGTCGAGGAGGTGCGGCGGCAGTTCCGCGAGATCGCCGGCCTCATGGAGGGCAAGGCCAGCGCCGACTACAAGACCTGCGTCGACATCGTGACGGCCGAGGCGCTGCGCCAGATGATCGCTCCCGCGCTCATCCCGGCGCTCATCCCCGTGATCGTCGGCCTCACGCTCGGCGCGCAGGCGCTCGGCGGCCTGCTGATCGGATCGATCGTCTCGGGCATCTGCGTCGCGATCTCGATGACGACGGGCGGCGCCGCGTGGGACAACGCCAAGAAGTACATCGAGACGGGCGCGCTCGGCGGCAAGGGCTCCGACCCGCACAAGGCCGCCGTGACCGGCGACACCGTCGGCGACCCCTACAAGGACACGGCCGGCCCGGCGATCAACCCGATGCTCAAGCTGATCAACATCGTCGCGCTGCTGCTGATCCCCTTCCTCCACGGCTGATCGCCCGGCGGACGGGCGGGGCGAGCGAATGACCGACGCAGACCCCGACCGCCATCCCGGAGACCGGCTCGTTCGCGAGCTGACGCTCACCGACGCGACGCTGTTGTGCGTCGCGTCGGTCATCGGCTCGGGCATCTTCCTCACGCCCGGCAGCATCGCGGAGCGCGTTCCCGATCCGACGTGGATCCTCGCCGCGTGGGCCGCCGGCGGCCTGCTCTCGCTCGCGGGCGCGCTCGCGAACGCCGAGCTCGGCGCGATGTATCCGCACGCCGGCGGCGACTACGTCTACCTGCGCGAGGCCTTCCACCCCGGCGCCGGCTTCGTGATGGGCTGGCTCTCGTTCCTCGCGATCTTCACCGGGACCGTCGCGACCCTCGCGGCCGGATTCTCCGACGCGCTCGCGGCCTTCGTTCCGATGGACGCGGGCGTCCGGCTCGCCGTGGCGATCGCGATCACCGTCGCCGTGTCGTGGCTCAACTACGTCGGCGTTCGGACCAGCGCGCGCTTCAACAACGTCACCACCGGGCTCAAGGTCGCGGCGCTCGCGGCGTTCGTCGTCCTGGCGCCGGCCCTCGGCCGCGGAAGCCTCGAGAACCTCACGCTGCGGCCGGAGGGCGTCACCGCGTTTCCGCTCGCAGGCTTCGGCCTCGCGCTCTCGCCGGTTCTGTTCAGCTACCTCGGATGGAACTCGACCGTCTACGTCGCGAGCGAGATCCACGACCCGCGACGCAACGTCCCCCGGTCGCTCTTTCTCGGCCTCGCGCTGTGCATCGCGGTCTACCTGTGCGTGAACCTCGCCTACCTCTATGCGCTGCCGGTGGCGTCGATGCGCGGCGTCGAGAACGTCGGCGAGGCGGCGGCGCGCGCGCTCTTCGGGCCGGGCAGCGGAACGCTCCTCGCACTCTTCGTCGTCGGATCGATCCTCGGCACGCTCAACGCCACCGTGCTCGTCGGGCCGCGCATCGCGTACGCAATGGCGATCGACGGCCGCTTCTTCGGCGGAGTCGAGCGCGTGCACGAGGTCTACCGGACGCCGCACGTCGCGATCCTCGTCCAGGCCGGCGCGGCGATCGCGCTGCTGCTCGTGCTCCAGAGCTTCCCGAAGATCCTCGACTTCACGACCTTCGGCATCGTGCTCGCGACGATGGCCGACACTGCCGCGCTCTACGCGCTGCGCCGGCGGCAGCCGGAGCGGCGCCGGCCGTACCGCGCGTGGGGCTATCCGTGGGTGCCCGCGCTCTACCTCGCCGCCAACGCGGCGATCGCCGCCGTAATGCTGGTCGGCAACCCGCGTGAGAGCGGGATCTGCCTCGCCGTGATCGCGAGCGGCGTCCCGGCGTACCGGCTCTTCAGCCGCCGCGCGGCGAAGGCGGGCCGTCACAGCGCGACGTCTCCCGAGCAGTAGCGCGCGACGCGCATGGCGTGGGCGCGCGCGTGTCGCATCGCACGTCACAGCGCGACGTCTCCCGAGCGGTAGCGGGCGAGGGGCGGGGCGCCCGTGCGAACGCCGAGCTCGAAGACGAGCCGCACGGGGGCCTCGCCGGTGATGCGAAGCCGCCGCAGGTGAAGGCAGCGCTGGTGGTGGAAGGCGCAGAGCGTGATGCGGTCCTCGGGCGCGTCGGAGCCCTGCGCGCTGCGAAAGACGATGTGGTGGTCCTGGAGGCTGCACCGCGACGAGCAGCCGGGGACGGCGCAGAGGTACCGGTCG